>JBDSIB010000109.1:0-71408 GCA_039918155.1 Ferruginibacter sp. | reverse complement strand
GATAAGCCTGTTGTTCAATCAAATTAATGATTGACTTTCCATGCGCCTGAGCCATTATTACCTGGCTAAATGAATTGTATAAGGATGAAATCTCAATTCCGTTTAAAAGATGTGTATTTCGCCAGGCAACCCTGTAATTGCGAAGCAGATTTTCTATATAACTTAAATAACGAACTTTCTCATTGTTGGTAGCAATGGCAGAGTCGGTTTCTACCCAAAAACGCAGGTCATCTATTTTTCTATAAAGGACATCTGTTACCTGAAGGTTTATTTCATCGTTACTACTGATATGCAGTATGCCATCAGCTTTCCCATCTGCTTTATCGCAT
Organism: Ferruginibacter sp.; assembly: GCA_039918155.1. Classification (GTDB taxonomy): domain Bacteria; phylum Bacteroidota; class Bacteroidia; order Chitinophagales; family Chitinophagaceae; genus Ferruginibacter. Next base: position 71,079 of record JBDSIB010000109.1, on the reverse strand, counting down.
AGCTTTTGCTCCTGAACTATTTTATCGTGAAAATATTGTCGGTTAATTGGAACAATTACAGAATCTGCCGAAGCAAAAAGGTTTAGAAAACTACAAGAAAATGTAATAAGTAAAAGTATATTCTTCATAAAGTGTTAATCATATCCATAGCAAAGATGGTGCAATTTTACCGTATTGATTTAATAATGGATGACTTTAAGATAATATTTGCTGCTTGTAGTTAACAATTTGATAATACCACAACATTCATATTGAAGATGATTTGCATAAAAAGCAACCTACTTTTGCAGCATATTCTGAAAAATATGAGCAGCGCCAAAAAAATATTAATTGCAGATGATGAGCCGGATATCCTGGAGATAATACAGTTTAACCTGGAGGCTGAAGGCTACGAAGTAATTACCGCAAAGAATGGAGATGAAGCGGTAGAGAAAGCAAAAAAGACAAATCCGGATCTTATTATTCTTGACATAATGATGCCGTATAAAAATGGTATTGAAGTATGTAATCTTTTAAGAATGATGCCTGCATTCAAATCAACATTGATTGTTTTTCTTACAGCAATGAGCGATGAGGCAACTGAAATAAAAGGACTTGAAACCGGGGCAGATGATTATTTAACAAAACCTGTAAGCCCCAAAATATTGGTAAGTAAAGTGAATGCACTTTTCCGCAGGCTGAATAAAGAAGGTGCTCCTGTGATACAGGTTGGTGATATACAGATTGACCGTGAAAAATATATTGTAAAATATAAAGAGGATGACATCATTCTTGCAAGAAAAGAATTTGAATTATTATCGTTGCTGGCTGGCAAGCCAGGTAAAGTTTTTCTCCGCAATGAGATATTGAACCAGATATGGGGAACAGAGGTTATTGTAGGAGATAGAACCATTGATGTACACATCAGAAAAATAAGGCAAAAGCTGGGATTGGATTGCATTACTACTGTAAAAGGAGTAGGATATAAATTCGAATTGTAACCAGGCATTTTTACAATGTCCGGATTGAAAAGCCAGCAATAGCGTGTAGCTTGCATGCTTCAGCGCTTAAATATGATCTCAAAAAAAAATCTTTCGCCGCAACAATTATCTGCTGTTACTGCATTGGCACTTGCTGTGCCTATTTCAATAGGATTATTTGTTTTTGAACCCGTTTGGTGGGTAGCAATAATTGCTTTCGTAATTATTTTTCTGGGCAGTTTTGCATTAATATTGTATACACTTCAAAAGTTTATTTACCGAAAAATAAAACTCATTTATAAACTTATTTACCAAACCAAGGCAAGTAAAAGAGAAGAGTTTTATTACAAAAATTTTTTACCACAAAAAGGTATAGACGAAGTACGGGAAGATGTAGAAGCCTGGGCTGAACAACGCAAGGCAGAAATTGAAATATTGCAACAGAATGAAGCTTTTAGAAAAGAATTTTTACAAAATCTTAGTCATGAATTAAAAACGCCCATTTTTGCTATACAGGGATACGTAGATACTTTATTGAATGGTGCCATACACAATGACAATGTAAACGTAAAATTTCTGCAAAGCACTTCCCGCAATGTAGAAAGAATGGTGAACCTGGTAGGTGACCTGGATGAAATATCCCGGTTAGAAAGCGGCGAGCAGCAACTGGTTCCACAGTTGTTCATAATACAGGATCTTACAAAAGAAGTATTTGATTCTTTATTTATAAAATCTAAAGAGAAAAATATTAAGTGTATTATAAAAAAGGGTTGTGAAATACCATTAACCGTTTTTGCCGATAAAGAAAAAATACGGCAGGTAATGATAAACCTTGTAGATAATTCCATTAAATATGGCAAGCAAAATGGCATTACCGAAGCAAGCTTTTATAATGTAGATGGCAAAAATGTTCTAATAGAAATAAGTGATGATGGGGCCGGAATTTCAGAGGATCATTTGCCAAGAATATTTGAAAGATTTTACCGTACAGACCTTGCCCGAAGCCGCAAAGAGGGTGGCAGCGGTCTTGGCTTGTCTATCTGTAAACATATAGTCGAAGCCCATTCTCAAGCCATACATGTGCGAAGCAAAATAGATGTTGGCAGCACTTTTGGTTTTACACTTCCTGCAAAAAAAGATTAATTATCCCGGTTGTATTTCTGCAATATTTGCTGCATTATTTATCTTATGCAATTGCACTATTCCTTCTTTTATGAGAGCCCTGCTTTTTACTACACTAAACACTACAATACCAGATACACTACCAGCAATGGCACCAGCTAAAATATCAATACCAGAATTTTGAACAAGATAAATTCTGGAATAACCAACAAGAACTGCGGCTGTTAATAATAATAACTGGTATAAAACCGATTTTGAATTTAAGGCCAATATTGCCGCAATAGAAAATGCCGTAGCAGTGTAAGATGATGGTGATATAAAAGAAAATTTCCCGGTAGCTGGCTCATTAAAAAATAAATGCTGTAATGGTTCAGTAAAAAAAGCCGGGGCACTTGCGGTAAAAATATTTTTTAGAAATTGTATCAATATAAATGAAAGCAGAAAGCTTATTAAAATTGAAATACCGGTTTGTTTCTTTTTAAAATAAAAGATACATATCACCGCAAGTGATAATGCAAATATTCCGTTTCCAAAAAAAGTATAATTCACAAAAAATACATTCATCCAAAAGGAATGATAAGCTGATGATGAAATTATTGCTGCGGGGCTAAAAGAGAAGAAAAGCATCGATATTATCACCACAAAAAATAATAGTAATCCGGTGAAAAATATTTTATGCTGCCGGTAAGTATTTTTAAAATCTTTCATCTTTGCTTTATTTAAGCACAAATTATCACTGCAGTTTTATCAATATGTTACCCCAGGGTTAAGTGAAGGTTACCAAATTTACTGTTCCCAATTTCTTAACGCTATGTTCATACTTTGGACACAACAGATATAAATCTTTGCTGTAAAATCAATCCCCTGGAAAAAAGAAAAATAGAAATTGCCGTTATTTCTGACACACATTTGGGTACCTATGGTTGCCGGGCAAAAGAATTATGCCGTTATCTTTCTACCATAGATCCATCCATACTTATACTCAATGGTGACATAGTAGATATATGGCAGTTTAGTAAAAAATACTGGCCGCAAACCCACATGCAGGTAATAAAGCAAATTACAAGTATGCTTAGCCGTGGTGTAAAAATTTATTACGTTACGGGTAATCATGATGAGATGCTGCGAAGGTTTGAAAATTTCAGCATCGGTAATTTCCATATTGTAAACAAGCTTGTTATTCATCATGATAATAAATTAAAAAGCTGGATATTTCATGGAGATGTATTTGATGTAACTATGAAGCATAGTAAGTGGCTTGCCAGGCTAGGTGCCACAGGTTATGATATTCTTATTCATATAAATTCTTTTATAAACTGGTGCAGTGAAAAAATGGGGCGTGGTAAAATATCATTATCAAAAAAAATAAAAAACTCGGTAAAGTCTGCAGTAAAATTTATAAACAATTTTGAAGAAACAGCGGCAGAAATTGCCATACAGCGCCAATATAATTATGTAATCTGTGGCCATATACACCAACCTTGCAAACGCATCATAAAAAACTCAAAAGGCGAAGTTGTGTATCTCAATTCAGGAGACTGGGTTGAAAACCTGACTGCATTGGAGTATTCTAAAAACGAGTGGAGTATTTATGAATATCAAAAAGATGATCTTGTAAAAGAATTAAATGCTTCTTTTTATTTAGATGAAGCCACATACCTGCATACAACAGAACTTTTTAAAATGATGATGAAAGATTTTGATGCAGCATCCTGAAAATAATTTTTATGAAAATATTGTACGCATTGCAGGCAACCGGTAATGGCCATATCTGCCGGGCAAATGAAATATTACCTGTTCTTCAAAGAATGGCAGAAGTAGATGTGCTGCTAAGCGGAACGCAGGCAGATGTAGGACTTAATTATTTTGTAAAATACCGGCGCAAAGGTTTAAGTTTTGTATTCGGCAAAAAAGGCGGCGTTGATTATTTAAAAACTTTGCAGGAACTTAAAACAAAAGTTTTTTTAAAAGAAGTAAAATCAATACCGGTTGAAAATTATGATTTTGTAATAAATGATTTTGAGCCGTTAACTGCCTGGGCATGTAAAAAGAAAAATGTTTTGTGCATTGCACTCAGCCATCAATATGCAGTAATAGAAAAGTTATCGCCAAAGCCACCAAAATATGACCCTATGGCGTGGCTGGTATTGAGATATTATGCGCCATGCGATATGGGTTTAGGTTTTCATTTTAAAAACTACACTAATACAATTTTTACACCAGTCATCAGGTCAGAAATCAGAGATGCCTATATTAGAAATTTAGGGCACTACACTGTTTACCTTCCGGCATACAGCGATAAGAGATTACTAAAAGCATTAACGGCTCATCCGTCGGTGCAATGGCATATCTTCAGCAAGCACTGCAAAAAAAGTTTTTCAGAAAAAAATTGCTGGGTTAGGCCTGTAAATAATTTTGATTTTATCAGCAGCAGCACTACCTGCGAAGGCATATTATGTGGCGCTGGTTTTGAAACGCCGGCTGAAGCAATTTTTGTGAATAAAAAACTATTAGTAATACCCATGAAGGGCCAATATGAGCAGCATTGCAATGCCGCTGCTTTACGGGAGCTTGCTATACCGGTACTAAAAAAACTTTCTCTAAAAAAACACAAAAAAATTGCCGAATGGTTAAATACGCCTGTTAAGGTCCACATAGAATATCCAGATAATACTGAAAGTATTATAAGAACAGTTTTTTCAATGGCAAATAATACATTGAAACAGCCTAACATTTCTTTAGAAAATCACTTAATTGAACAAACAGAAGAAGTGATGCTGTAAAGAACTGTATCTTTTTCTTTTTATTATAATAGTTTATAATATTTCATTACGAGTAATACACTACCAAAACACTAATAACAAATTCTTATTACTTCTATGTTACCAAATCATTATTAATTATAATTTTGGCTCTATACAAGGCTATATTTTTACTTTTGCACCAAACTAAAAAACAATGGGAATTAATTCTATTCTAAAAATCTTTTTACCTAAGGATCGTATATTCTACCAACTATTTGAAAGTGTAGTGGAAGAGCTTGTAAAAATGGGAGAAAAACTAAAAGAAATAGTTTACGAACCTGATTTTGACAAAAGAGCAAAACTGATAAAGGAAGTGGAAGAAATGGAGCATGTGAATGATGATTATACTCACCGGATCTTTACAGAGCTTGGTAAAAATTTCATCACTCCTTTTGATAGAGAAGACATTCACTACCTGGCTACTTCGCTGGATGATATTGCAGATTATATTTATGCCTCCGCAAAAAAAATAAACTTTTACCATGTAAACCCTGATGATATCGGGATACAGAAAATGGGCGATCTGATTGCGTTGGGTTGTGTACAGATACACCGTGCCGTTACTGAGTTGCGTAATATGAAGAATATGCGCCAGATCACAGATGCATTGGTAGCTATCAACAGCATTGAAAACCAGGGCGATGATATTTTTGACATGAGCATTGAAAGATTATTTGCAACAGAGCCGGATGCAAAAGAGGTAATTAAGAAAAGAGAAATTTACCAGATCATGGAAATTGTAACCGATAAATGTGAGGATGCTGCAAATGTTATAGAATCTATCATTATTAAGTATGCTTAACATGCTTTTTTTAATTAGCTCATTAGCATAATATCTCATTATCATGTCTACCATTCTGATCGTTATAATAATTCTTGCCATCATTTTTGATTTCATCAATGGATTTCATGATGCAGCAAATTCAATAGCCACGATAGTTTCCACAAAAGTGCTCACGCCATTCCAGGCAGTTATCTGGGCAGCCTTTTTTAATTTCGTTGCTTTTTTTATTTTTAAAGATCATGCCGTTGCAAATACTGTAGCCAATACTGTAAAGGCCGATGTTGTAAACGGGCATAATGGAATGCTAATTGTTTTGTCGGGACTTATTGCTTCTATTTCCTGGAATTTGCTAACCTGGTGGTATGGTATACCATCTTCCTCTTCGCATACGCTTATTGGTGGGTTTGCCGGTGCGGCCGTTGCTGCTGCAGGTTTTGGTAGCATAGATGGCTCAAAAATATGGATTGTTGTTTTATTTATTGTGCTGGCTCCGCTTATCGGTATGCTGATTTCTATTTTTATAACCTTAGTTACAGTGCAAAGAAGTTTCTGGCTCAAGATCATCATAATTTCTACCCTTATTACTGTTTGTGTAGTATTTATTCCGTTTAAAAAAGAATTTGAAAGATGGGGCCTGCTTGGGCTTGGTGTTATTTTCATGCTCTCATATTTTTATACTTATTTAAGAGGAGAAACTGCCCAACGAACGACTAATATGTATAAAAAGCTACAGTTGGTTTCCTCAGCGGCACTAAGTATTGGGCATGGTGGTTCAGATGCACAAAAAGTGATGGGTATTATAACCGTGGCATTAATAGCTGGCGGCCAGATCCAGACTTTCAGCCAAATGCCAGACTGGGTGCCTATTGCATGTTATTCTGCCATTAGCCTGGGTACTTTAAGCGGTGGTTGGAAGATCGTAAAAACAATGGGAACAAAAATTACAAAAGTTACGCCGCTTGAGGGTGTGATGGCTGAGACCGCCGGTGCAATTACTTTATTTGCTGCAGCAAATCTTGGTGCTCCCGTAAGTACCACACATACTATTACAGGTGCTATTGTGGGTGTTGGTGCTACCAAAAGATTAAGTGCCGTGCGTTGGGGCGTTACTGTAAACCTCGTATGGGCGTGGATCTTAACCATCCCGGTTAGCGGTCTTCTTGCTGCGGGTGTATATGCTTTGCTAAAAATATTTTTATAAAATAAATTTTTCAGAAGCACCAGCCACCATTCTTTTCTCAGCATTGGTCCTGCTATCCGTTACTCCTACGGCACCAGCCACACACACAGATCCTCACCGGGGTATCCACTTCTATCAGGGCTATCGTCCTCAACTAAAAAAACGACTCAGCATTTAGGCTCGTAAGCCTGTTACTTTTTTAAAAAGTATTTTTTTTTTATTACTATTTACTTTTTCCCGTTTCTACTTTTATCACTTTCTTTGCAGCATGAAAAAAATATTGGTCACCGGTGGTTGCGGTTACATTGGTTCACATACCATTGTAGATCTTTTGCAAAATGGTTTCCAGGTTATTTCAGCTGATAATAATAGCCGTAGCGATTCCCGTATTTTAAAAGGAGTAGAAGAAATCACCGGTATAAAAGTTAAAAACTATGCAGTCGATCTTTGCATCTTTGATGATACCTGTGCGATCTTCCAGGAAAACCCTGATATTGCCGGCATCATACATTTTGCAGCTTACAAGTCAGTAGGCGAGTCTGTAGAGAAACCATTACTTTATTTTCAGAATAATTTAGATTCTTTAATTAATATTCTGCGTTGTGCTGCAGAGTTTCATATTCCTAATTTTGTTTTTTCATCTTCCTGTACTGTATACGGCAATCCTGATACAACACCAGTTACAGAAAATACTCCATTTAAACCTGCTCAATCACCTTATGGCAGCACCAAGCAAATGGGCGAAGAAATAGTACAGCAGGTAATGAATAGCACGTCTGCTGTAAAGGCAATTCTACTCAGGTATTTTAATCCGGTAGGTGCACATCCATCAGGTTTTATTGGTGAGTTACCAATCGGAAGACCTGCAAATTTAATTCCGGCTATTACGCAAACTGCTATTGGCAGGCTTCCGCAAATGCAGGTTTATGGAGATGATTATCCTACAAAAGATGGCAGTTGTGTAAGAGATTATATTCATGTTTCAGATATTGCTCATGCCCATACCCTGGCGCTTAATTTTTTATTAAATCATAAAAACCATAGCAACTGCGAAGTATTTAACCTGGGTACCGGCAGCGGTTACACTGTGTTGGAAGTAATAGATGTTTTTGAAAAAGTAAGTGGGCAGAAATTGAATTATGTAATTACAGATCGTCGTCCCGGTGATGTGATCGCCATTTATGCCAATAATGATAAGGCAAAAAAATTACTGGAGTGGAAAACACAGTATACTCTGGAAGATATGATGAAGACTGCCTGGGACTGGGAATTAAAATTAAAAATGGATCACTCAATGTTTGGTGGAAAAAAGCCTGAATTAAATTGAATACTTGTACATAATTTGCAAACAAATAAATAAAGAATAATAATGGTAGATAATATAGAAGTAACCGGTAATAAAGACACAAGAAGCGGATTTGGCGATGGCATTTTAGAAGCTGCCCGTGAAAATGAAAACGTTGTAGCGCTTACTGCTGATCTTGCCGGCTCATTAAAGCTTGGCGGATTGATGAAAGAATTTCCTGCAAGGTTCATACAGTGCGGTATTGCTGAAGCAAATATGATAGGTATTGCTGCAGGTCTTACAATCGGTGGCAAAATTCCCTACACTACTACTTTTGCAAACTTCAGTACCGGTCGTGTGTACGACCAGATACGTCAAAGTGTTGCATACAGCGGAAAAAATGTAAAAATTTGTGCGTCTCATGCCGGGCTTACACTTGGTGAAGATGGTGCAACTCACCAAATACTGGAAGATATTGGGTTAATGAAAATGCTACCAGGCATGACCGTTATTGTACCTGCTGATTACAACCAGACAAAAGCTGCTACAAAAGCAATAGCAAAATATGAGGGGCCGGTATACTTACGTTTTGGACGTCCGGTTTGGCCAATATTTACAAAAGAAGAAGATTTTCAAATTGGCAAAGCCCATGTTTTAAACGAAGGAAAAGATGTTTCCATTTTTGCATGTGGTCACATGGTGTGGATTGCAGTAGAAGCTACTAAAATATTGGAAGCGAGAGGAATCAGCGTAGATCTGATAAACATTCATACCATTAAACCTTTAGATGTAGAAGCTATAAGTGCTTCTATAAAAAAGACGGGCTGTGCAGTTACTGCCGAAGAGCATAATATTATTGGTGGGCTTGGTGATAGTGTAGCGCAGGTTGCAGCAAAAGAGTGGCCAATACCGATGGAATATATAGGTACAAATGATACTTTTGGCGAAAGTGGAAAACCAATGGATCTACTTGTAAAATATGGCCTTACTGCAGATCATATTGTAGAGGCAGTAGATAAAGTAATGATCCGTAAGAAAAAATAGTTTTAAAAAATTCTGCGTATAAAAAAAAGCCGTTAAGTTATTTAACGGCTTTTTTATTTATATAGATGAACTTATTCAAATATTTCGTTTAGTAAGCCTGCAAGGTGTATACCGCCTTCTAAAAGTTGCTCGTTTAGTAAAGACAAATAATTAAAATTGTATTTGTAATCCAGCTTTTGTTCAGGTACAGTAATATCTGCATAAACTTTTTGTGCCAATGCGTAGGTATGTGCTATCCATGAACTAACCGGTTGGTTTTGCAATGCTTTTATCTGGTCTTTCGTTGCAAAATTTATTGCATTTGTATATTCGGTATAGCTAAGCTGTTGAAAATTGATCAGCTTCTCATCCCACACCTGGTGCAGGTTAACACGGTCACCGAACCATAGTACTTTAATAGTATTACCGCCTTTGTCATCTACATGGCCAACATGCAGTGGCTGGTGTACATCTCCTACTATGTGAATCAGCAATCTCAGATACATTATTTTTTTATCCTGATCGAGGCTTTTACTTTTTAATTGTTCAGTAAGAAAATTAATTTTTGTATAGGCGTCCGTGGCAGTATCTGCTGCTAAGAAAGTCAATACATCCTGTTCAGATAAGCCACCATTCATATCTACATAATGCCAGCTTCCAAGATACCCGTAAGCCGGATCTGATTTTATAAAATCACCCCAATTGGCACACATTGCAAGCGATTCATTGCCCAATATTTTTGCGATCTCTTTTCTTGTCTGTTTTGTAATATAACTCTCCGCTACCTGCCCTACAATGCGATGGCCAAGTACTCCCCAGGCGCTACTTTGAAATGGGAGATAAAATAAGAAACCGATCAGTATAATTTTTTTGAGGTTGTGCATAGCGTCTTTTTATTTAAAGGTAATATCAAATATAATTGAAGCAGGTTAATAAATCAGAAAATTACTTCCAATCAACGTCAGGGTAACATCCTTTAAATTTTACTACCATTTTTTCTATATAATTTTTTTTCTTTGAGTTAGTAAAAGGATCGGTAGCAAGATATTAAGATAAAGCTTTTATTAGGTGAATACTACTTTTATCTATCCACCATTCCTTCTTAACTTTGCTTAATGGCTACAGCGGCTCCGGCGAAAAAGAAAATCAACTTATCCTTACTAAAAAGAGTTTTTAGTTTTGCAGCTCCTTACAAGAGTAAATTTTACTTATCTATTTTCCTGTCAATAATTCTGGCAGTGCTGGCGCCTGTGCGGCCTTTACTAATACAGATAACAATTAATGATGGATTAAAAAATAATTCCGTTGCTCATTTTATTAATGGCCCCGGCGGATTTATAATTGAAATAACGATCATCCAGATCGTTCTCCTTTTTATTGAAACAGCCTGTCGGTTTTATTTCACTTTTACTACTGCATCCCTTGGACAAAGCGTCGTAAAAGATTTGCGGGTAACAACATATAATAAGATTGTTCACCTGAACTTATCGCAGTTTGACAAAACTCCTATCGGCACACTTACTACGAGAACTATAAATGACATTGAATCTGTGAATGATATTTTCAGCGATGGACTGATACCTATTATTGCAGATATGCTTTCCATTATTTCTATTCTTACTTATATGTTTTGGGTAGATGTAAAACTAACATTGGTATGCCTTGCAGCATTTCCTATTTTAATTATAGCGACTTATATTTTTAAAGAAACAGTCAATAAATCTTTTATAGTTGTACGCAATGCTGTGGCTGCATTAAATGCGTTTGTGCAGGAGCATATAACCGGCATGTCCCTTGTACAAGCTTTTGCAGCCGAAAAAAGAGAACAGGAAAAATTCAATGCTATCAATACACAACATCGCAATGCGAATATCCGGTCCATTTTCGCATACTCCGTTTTTTTTCCAATAGTGGAGTTGGTATCTGCATTATCTATCGGCTTGCTTGTTTGGTGGGCCGCAAAAGAATCTATTGATATGAGTCTGCTGGAAAAGCAAAAGATCGCAGGTATCATCACCTCGTTTATTCTCTGTCTTAATTTACTTTTCAGACCGCTAAGAGTTATCGCTGATAAATTTAATGTATTGCAGATGGGCGTAATTGCCAGCGAGCGTGTATTTAAGATTCTGGACAATGATGATATTACAGAAAACCAGGGAACATTTAAGCCAGCCGTTATGCCTGGTCATATTGCATTTGAAAATGTTTCATTTGCGTATATAGAAGATCGCTATGTTCTTAAAAATGTGTCTTTTAATATTAAGGCGGGTAAAACACTTGCCATTGTTGGGCATACAGGGAGCGGTAAAACAACTATCATCAGTTTGATCAACCGGCTTTACCAGATACAGCATGGTGCCATTTTGGTAGATGGCAAAAGTATTGACGATTATGATCTTGATTTTCTGCGTAGTAAAATAGGTATTGTATTACAGGATGTTTTTTTATTCAGCGGTTCTGTACTGGATAATGTAACCTTACGTAACCCAGATATCAGCAGGGAAGAAGTAATACAAGCCGCAAAACTCATCGGCCTTCACGATTTTATTGAGCAATTGCCCGGTGCCTATGATTATAATGTAATGGAACGTGGAGCTACATTATCGCTGGGCCAGCGACAGTTATTGTCTTTTGTTCGTGCGTTATTGTATGATCCATCAGTTTTAATACTGGATGAAGCTACCTCTTCAGTAGATTCTGAAAGCGAAGCCCTTATACAAAATGCCATTGATAAATTAATTGCCGGACGAACATCCATCGTAATTGCTCACAGGCTTAGTACAATCCGCAAAGCAGATAAAATATTGGTGCTGGATAATGGCGAAGTAAAAGAAATTGGTTCTCACACAGAACTGATGGAAAAGCGTGGACATTATTATCAACTTCACAAAATGCAGTTTCAGCAGCAGGAAACAATGGCTTAGCATTGTTTTTTTGCCGAAATGCCCTGAGACTAATCACTCAATTTCTTCCCTTTTTTATTTGAAAATTATCCTCATTTCGTTTAAATATATCGCCATTATTTTCCTATATTTGCGCCAAATTTCAGGTATTACATGGCATCGAAAAGCATCAAATCATTACTGGTAGCGGTTTTAAGCGCATTTTTAGTGCTTCTTTCATCTGGTGTTAAAGCACAGGAGCACGAAGAGGTAAAAAAAGAAGGTTTTAATGCCAAAGAGGTCATATTTGGTCATATAATGGATGCCCACGAATTTCATTTTATGGAGTTCGAAGGTTCTGACGGGCAGAAGCATCCTATAACGATTCCCTTGCCGGTTGTTCTATATTCTCCTCAAAAGGGTTTTTCTACTTTTATGTCTACCAAATTTGAGCATGGTCATGCAGAATTTGAAGGGTATAAATTAAATGAAGATGGCAAAGTTATACCAACAGATGCGGGGGTAAAAGTGTATGATTTGTCGCCTACAAGAAACGTAGTACAAATGCTGCTGGCGTTAATATTGCTTAGTTGGTTAATGATAAGCGTTGCCAATATATATAAGAAAGGTGGTGGCGTAGTATCTGCACCAAAAGGCAAACAAAACCTGGTAGAAGTATTGGTAATTTTTATAAGAGATGAGGTTGCAAAACCAAACCTTGGCCATAAAGTAAATAAATACCTGCCTTTTTTATTAACTGTATTTTTCTTTATTCTAATAAACAGCCTTATCGGTTTAATACCAGGTACGGCAAATGTGGCTGGCAATATTGCTTTTACTTTGGTGTTAGGTGTTATTGCCTTTGTTGTTATTCTGGCTAGTAGTAATAAACATTATTGGGGTCATATCTTAAATCCTCCAGGTGTTCCATTGGGTGTAAAATTTATTTTAATACCGGTAGAAATATTGAGTGTATTCATCAAACCTTTTGCATTGATCATTCGTCTTTTCGCAAACATGGTTGCAGGTCACATCATCATAATCTGCTTAATATCAATGATATTTATTTTTAGTGAAAAAATGGCTGCAGGTGCAGGCTGGGGAATATCACCGGTATCAGTTGCCTTCACAATATTTATTTATTTTATAGAAGTGCTTGTAGCATTTTTACAGGCTTTCATTTTCACCATGCTTACAGCGGTATTTGTAGGCCAGGCTTTTGAAGGCGAACATCATCACGAAGGAGAACATGATGATGCAGTAATCGTTTAATTTTTAATCAATATAAAAGAGAAGTATGAGTTTATTAACTGTGTTTTTAGCTACTGCCCCCCTAGCTGCTGCAGGTGGTGCTGTTGGTGCTGGTTTAGCGGCAATAGGTGCAGGTATCGGTATTGGTTCTATTGGTAAAGGTGCTGTTGAAGCAATTGCCCGCCAACCGGAAGCTTCTAATGACATCAGGAGTAACATGATTCTTACAGCTGCCCTTGTAGAAGGTGCTGCATTGTTTGCAATCATCGTTGGTTTCCTGGCAATGGTATTGTAATACCTGTCATAAATTATTACTGCATCCAAAGTACAGGACGGAGGATGCAGTATTTTTAATTTTTTAGCCGGCAGTTGTTTTTCATAGCATCAGAGTTGTGTCATCTTCCCGATGTGAAATCGGGATTCCGACTTTACGTCGGAACTTGTACGGCAAACCAATACTGATCTTTTCTTAAAACGAAGATTTTTAAAATTTTGATTCTTTAATTTTTTTTATATGCAATTATTAACACCCGATTTAGGTTTATTACTCTGGACGCTTTTAGCATTCCTTGTTGTTCTTTTTATTTTAGGAAAATATGCCTGGCCTGCAATTGTAAAAGGTCTTAACGATCGTGAAAAAAATATTGCCGATTCTATAGCTTCTGCAGAAAAAGTAAAGCTTGAAATGGCCCAATTGAAAAATGATAATGAAGCACTTCTTGCGCAGGCACGTGAAGAAAGAGCAGCCATGCTTAAAGAAGCAAAAGACATTAAAGATAAAATGATCAATGATGCCAAAGATGAAGCAAAAGTGCAGGCATCAAAAATCATTACAGATGCACAGGCTTCTATAAATCAGCAGAAAATGGCTGCTATGACTGACCTTAAAAACCAGGTAGGCAAACTTGTAGTAGAAGTAAGTGAAAAAGTATTAAGAAGAGAGTTGGCTAATAAATCAGACCAGGAAAGCTTTATTAAGCAACTTGCGGACGAAGTAACATTGAACTGATATGCCGACAGGGCAGTTCATAAATTTTATTAATCATCAGTAATTTTACTGATACAAATTAAGGTTCCCTTTTAGGGATAAGGGGTATGAATAATCCACGTTTAGCAGGCCGATACGCAAAAAGCATCCTTGATTTAGCCATTGAGCAAAATCAACTCGAAGGCGTATACGCAGATATGAAATTTATACAATCCATCTGCAAAAGCAATCCTGACTTTGTTGCTGTATTAAAAAGCCCGGTTATTACTTCCGATAAAAAAGAAAAAATAATAGAATCAATTACTGCACAAAGGGTAACAAATATAACCGGTTTATTTATCCGTTTATTGATTCGTAAAACAAGAGAATATAATCTTCCTGAAATTGCAGATGCATTTATCAATCAATACAACGAACTTAAAAATATACATAAAGTAAAAATTACAACTGCTGCACCTATAAGTGAAGAATTGCAAAAATCTATTACTGATAAAGTTAAAGCAGACGGCACCATTCGGAATATAGAATTAGAAACTATAGTAAAAGAAGAATTGATTGGCGGCTTTAAATTAGAAATGGGCGATATTCTGATTGATGCCAGTATTTTAAGAGATCTGAATGATGTGAAAAAACAATTCATGGATAATGAATACATTCATAAATTAAGATAATCTTTAACGAAATAGAATTTTGAAAGCCCCGGATATATCCGGGGCTTTTGCATTTAAAAAATAAAAACCAGCCGCACTCGTCACTTTTGTTGCTTTTACTCAGAGACTCCAACGTTATATCAGCTTACCAGGTGAAGCAGAAAAAAAACAAAAGAATAGTTCTTTACAGATTTTAGCAGGTATGAACTCTGGAAATCAAAAAAATAAATTAAAATTTAAATATAAAAAGTCGAATGTTCAAAACATCCGGCTTTATATATGGTATAGTAATTACTTATTGCAAAGTCACTTTTCCACTCGCAATCCGTTTACCATTTGCATCTCTTAGTTCAATAAAGTAAAGACCATGTTGAGCATTGCTGATATTTACATTCATTTTATCATAAGGTGCATCAATGGGATATCTCTTTGAGTATACTTTCGCCCCCTTAGAATCAAATATAATCAGCGTACGCTCTGTTGACGGAGTAGGATTTCCCTGGTTGTAATACCGCACCTGGAAAACTCCGGATGATGGATTAGGATAAACAAACAATTGATTCGATGCCGAATCCTTAACAGTTACAGCATTTGATTTTGAAAAACAGCCTGTAGTAGTATTTGTTGCTATAACCTGGTAAGTTCCCAGCAGATCAACATTTAAAGGTACAGTTGGCCCACTAAGGTTAGTTGCAATACCATCCCTGATATATTGGTAAGTATAATTTCCTACAGGGCTTACCATTGTTTGTAAAGAAGTACGTACCGAAGGGGTGATACTGCTGTAAGATGTCAATGAAAGTGCTACAGAAGGATTTTCGTTTACGGTTAACTTAGCCGCAGTTGACGTTAAAATGCCACAAGGCGTACCCGTAACAATCACTTTGAAAAGATAATTATTAAATGTAGTTGCCAGGTTAGCAACCGACAATGTTGCTGTGGCAGTGCCTGTGAATGGAGCTGCATTTGGTACCGTTGTGTACGAAATACCATCTGTACTATAAAGCCATTGATAACTTAATGCGGGTCCGGAAGCATCAACGGTGAAGTTGGCAGTATTGCCTGCACAGGTCACTACATCTACCGGATTAGAATTTATTACTACGGGGTTTAAAACGGTAAGTGTTACTGCATTTGATAAAACACCAGCAGGGGTACAGGTACCGCTTACCAATACACGATATTTATAACCGTTCATGGTTAATGTGATTCCTGTCAGGTTTAAAGTATTAGTAGTAGCACCAGAATACAAAGTTGAATTACCAATATTTGAATAGCTCTGTCCATCTGCACTTACCTGCCATTGATAGCTGGCTGAAGTACCTGTCGCTGCTACATTAAAAGAGGAATTATTAGGGCCGGCTGCAGTATAACACACACTTGCATCCACAGCATTTATATTAATGTTGATCGGCGTATTTACGGTGAGTAATACCGGGGTAGATGTAACTGGAGGCGTACAGGTTCCACTAATTACAACCCTGTAGTAAGTACCATTTAATGCGAAAGTAGCGGCAGGTATTGTTAAGGTTGAAGATGATGGAGCTCCAGCTACTGCTGTATAAGTTCCACCTAATGTTGTAGCCGACTGCCATACATAATTTAAAGCTGTTACTGTAGCTGACACATTAAATACAGCATCTGAACCACTACAAATGGTAACGGCTTGTGGCGCAGTAGAAATTGCAGGGGCGGTATTTACTGTAAGTAATACCGCATTGGAGATAACAGTATTGCAACTACCGGTAACGATTACACGATAGCTATTTCCACTCATTGATCCAGTAGTAATACCTGTATTATAAGTATCTGTTGTTCCACCAGTACCAGAAGTAACATTTACAAAAGATGCAGGTGTTGCAGCTGTACTTACCTGCCATTGATATGTGGCACCCGTTCCTAATGCTGCTACAGCAAATACTGCAGCTCCGGGAGCACAAACAATTTGTGTGGTAGGCTGTGTATTAATTGCTGTAGTAACACTTGTAGTTAAAGTGGCAATATTAGAATTGATAACAGCAGGACATGCCGTAGTAGTTACAATTACCCTGTAAAATCTGTCAGTAGAAACAGTAAGTGCTTCTGTGGTATAAGAATTTGTTGTGCCGCCAGTTCCCACAGTTACATTCGTATAAGTTCCTGCAAGTGTTGCAGAAGACTGCCATTGATAAGTTACTCCAGTACCAGTTGCGGCAGCAGTAAATGTTGCAGTATTCCCAGTACAAGCCGATTGGTCTATGGGTTGTGTGGTAATAGCAGCTGCAATATTTACCGTAAGTGTAGCATTGGAAGAAGTAACTGTGCCACATTGAGTAAATATAATTACATGGTAAACTGCTCCATTTAACCCGCTGGTTGCACCAGTAGTGTATGTAGCAGTATTAGCAGCAGAAATATTTGTAAACGTTCCGGTGGCAGAAGGAGCCGATTGCCATTGATAGATTACTCCCGGTGTTGAAGATGCTACCGTAAAAGTTGCAGCAGCCGGCGCACAAACTGCAATCGAAGCAGGCTGTGTAGTAATGGTTGGAGCAGTTCCTGCAGAAATAATAAATGTTATTGTCGTAGTATGAACTGTTGTGCCCGCAGTACCAGTTACAGTAACGGTATAGGTGCCTGCTGAAAGAGTGCCTGCGTTATTCAAAGTGGCAACAGCACTATTACCCGGCGTAATAGTAGATGGTGCAAAACTTACAGAAGTACCCGCTGGCACACCTGCTGTTGCTGTGAGTATTATTGGTGTTACAAATGTTCCTGTAACAGTTGTAGGAATAGTCACTGTAGGATCAGTAGCTGCAGGACAGGAAACGGTTGCAGCCGTTGTTGTGCCAAAGACGAAATCATTTGCTGGTATTGTTACTGCAAAATTAGCATTTGAAATATCATAAAAAATATTGCCTATCGCTTCTATTTTAATTCTTGCTGTAGTAGTTATACCTGACGGAATTGTCAACATTTCTGAGCCATCATTTGGAGTGCTTGCAACCAATATCGTTGGATAAGTAAGACCCCCATCTATTGAATAACTGATTTTTACATTGGTAACATTGAAAGGGGCAATTGAAGTTCCCGCCACATCCCATGTTATAGTTTGAGACGAGCCACCCGGGTAGCTTTCTCCGCCATTGGGAGAACTAACTGCGAAAGCTGTTGTTCCTGCAACATTTACCGTAAAAGGAGTATTAAAAGAACTGCAGCCGCTGCCACCGGTAACAACCGCTCCGCCACCTGCACGGTTATCTCTTACTGTTAATCTGAATTGCATTGTTCTCGCAGATGTAGGCAAAGTCTCACCTTTTAAACCACCTACAATACCAGGAGGATTTACGGGGAAACCAGCTAAAATATAGGCTAATGATGGAAAACTTCTGCTACCGGTTGTTTTAGGAATTTGTGACTTAAACAAAGGGCTTGTTGTATTAGCATTCCCTCCATTCCATACGGTGGTCGGACCTAAATCCCATTCTTCCCAATCATATGTCAGCGCATCACCATCTGCATCTGTTGCGCTACCTGTAAGTACAAACGGAGTATTTATTGGAATAGTAAGACCCGATGTGCCCATAGACGTAATTACCGGAAGAGTGTTGCCAGTATTAGTTTTTACCGGACAACTTCCACCTGCACCGGCTACATAAACACTTGCTTCATCAAAACTTACAGAGTGAAAATATGGATCACTGTGATTTTGAGTATTATCTCCTGCCTGGCTACCAGAAGTGGAACAAATTCCTGCATATGCCATAATTGTTGTTCCGCTTCCGACCTCATAAGCAGTAGCCGCATTTCTATTTCCCCCACCACAATTTGAAGCATTGCTATTAAAGGTATGATCGCAACCGAATGCGTGGCCCATTTCATGAGCCACATAATCAATATCGTAACCATCACCCGTTGGGTTAGGGCTACCAGTTATACTTTGCGCCTTTTGTCCGGTTTTGCAATTAATACCTAAGCCTGACAAGCCACCGCCACCGGTACTGAAAGTATGGCCAACATCGTAATTAGCATTGCCAATATTTGCATCAATAACACTTTGGCTTTGGTTAATGAGGGCATTTCCATTATTATTCCCTGTAAAAGGATCTGTTCCCGGATTTAAAAATTCAATTAAATTATTATTTGCAATTAATACAAGCCTGATAGCAAATTCATTTTCATAGACGCCGTCTACCCTGTTAACTGTAGTAACAATGGCAGAATGTAACAATGCCGCAGTAGAGCCTCCAACTGCAATAGCATACTCGCCGGTACAGGCAACTGCAAGGCGATAAGTATATAATTGAGTTCCTCTGCAAGCTCCTACCGGAACTACATTGGTAATCGGTCCCAATCCATTTGTTACTGCAGCAGGTAATGTTTCACAATGCCAATTGGTTTCTTTGATATTATCCCGGTTGAAATAACTGATATAATAATCCTTGTTTCCTCTTTTGTAAGGATCAATATAAATATTACCTGTAGCTGCTGATATTATCTGAGCATGAAATCCGAAATCAGTAAAATCAAATCTGATCGTTGCATACGGGTCATCTATACCCTGGCCGGAAAAGGTTTTAATCTCCGGAAATTTTGCCTGTAAATCAGGCTCCTGGATACTGCTTTCCCAAACACGGAACTTTGCTGTTTTACCATTGGGCATGGGTAATTCCAATACAGAAGCATTGGATCTGCTTTGGTTAATATTCTTTTCTGAAGCTAATGACCATAAAAAGGACTTAATACCATTTATGTCCATTTTTGTAGTCCGGAATTTTTGGGGAATAATTTCTCTTTTTCCAGGTAGGTTTTTTATTGCACTTTCAGCAATATCATTAAAAAAATTTCTTTGTGCATTTACTTCAAGAGAAACAGTACAAAATAAAATAAGAACCGAGAGTAGCTTGTAAATTTTCGTCATAATTTTTTTACGTTTAGCAATGGTAATAGGGTAATAAAAGTATTTGTTTTTTATTTACGATAGAAAAAAGACTGAAGATATTTTGCAACATATTTTATTGATAATCAGTATTGCTTATATAAATAATATGTTTACATAAATTATATAAAACAAACCTTGTTTTTTTGCCATTATAGTTATCATATCTTACCTTTGCGGCCTGAAAAAGATGCCTGTAGCTTAAAATGTACAAGTGTGCGACGCAACTCTGCTGCACATTGGATCTGAAGCCGGGTTAATAAATAAAAACCAACAATTTTTATGGTAGAAATTAAACCAGATGAAATTTCGGCGATACTCCGCCAGCAGTTGAGCAACTTTAATGCTTCTGCTAACTTAGAAGAAGTAGGAACTGTATTGCAGGTGGGTGATGGTATTGCCCGCATATATGGCCTTAACAATGTTCGCTCCGGTGAGCTGGTAGAGTTTGACAATGGTGTAAGAGCTATCGCATTGAACCTGGAAGAAGATAATGTGGGTGTGGTATTGATGGGTGATAGTACTGAAATTAAAGAAGGTGATAAAGTAAAACGTACCGGACAGATCGCTTCTATAAAAGTGGGAGAGGGTATGTGCGGCCGTGTTATTAATACATTGGGTGAACCAATTGATGGTAAAGGCCCTTTGGTTGGTGAATTATATGAAATGCCGCTGGAGCGTAAAGCGCCGGGGGTAATTTTTCGTGAGCCGGTAAAAGAACCTTTGCAAACAGGTATTAAAGCAATTGATGCGATGATCCCGATTGGCCGTGGACAGCGTGAGTTGATCATTGGTGACAGGCAGACAGGTAAATCTGCAATTGCGATTGATACCATCATTAATCAGAAAGAATTTTACGATGCAGGCAAGCCTGTATATTGTATATATGTTGCCATCGGGCAAAAAGCTTCTACCATTGCAGGTGTAATGAGAACGCTGGAAGATCATGGTGCTATGGCTTACACAACGATTGTTGCGGCTTCTGCATCTGAACCAGCTCCTTTACAGTTCTATGCGCCTTTCTCTGGTGCAGCTATTGGTGAATTTTTCCGTGATACCGGTCGTCCGGCTTTGATCATTTATGATGATCTGTCAAAACAGGCTGTGGCATACCGTGAAGTTTCTTTATTGCTTCGTCGTCCGCCGGGTCGTGAGGCTTATCCTGGGGATGTGTTTTATTTGCACAGTCGTTTACTGGAAAGAGCCGCAAAGGTGGTTTCCAAAGATGAGATTGCACGCCAGATGAATGACCTGCCGGATTCTATTAAGCATTTAGTAAAAGGTGGTGGTTCTTTAACTGCTTTGCCTATTATTGAAACACAGGCCAGTGACGTATCGGCTTATATTCCTACAAACGTTATTTCTATTACTGACGGACAAATATTTTTGGAAGGTAACCTGTTCAATGCTGGTATCCGTCCTGCAATTAACGTGGGTATTTCCGTGAGCCGTGTGGGTGGTAACGCTCAGATTAAATCAATGAAAAAAGTTGCTGGTACACTTAAATTGGATCAGGCTCAATACCGTGAGTTGGAAGCCTTTTCTAAATTTGGTGGTGACCTTGATGCTGCTACAAAATATGTAATTGATAAAGGTGCAAGAAACGTGGAGATATTGAAACAGCCTCAGTATACACCATTCTCAGTAGAAAAACAGGTAGCGATCATTTACTTGGGTACTCAAGGTTTATTGAAGGATGTTGCAGTAAGAAAAGTAAGAGATTTTGAAGATCATTTCTTACTGGAAATGGAAAATAAACATCCTGAAATTTTAGCTGAATTTAAGAAAGGTAATTTACCAGACGACGGATTGAAGAAAATGGTAGATCTTGCCAATGGTTTGATTCCTCAATACAAGTAATATTTTATATTTTAATATTTAAAGGAGTGGCATTTGCTGCTCCTTTTTTATTTAAAATATCCCGAGTTTGCTATTTTGTCAGTAAAAATCAGCGGGAACACTTTTTGTATCTTAAGGAACAAATAAGTAAGATGACTTTTGGGTTAATTGCAGTTTCTTTAATTTTTATGCTGATTGGTATGGCTGTGCAGTGGCAACTTAAATCCAGGTTTGCCCAATACAGTAAAGTACCAACAGGCAGTGGTTTGAGCGGTGCGGAGATTGCGAAGAAAATGTTGAATGACAATGGCATTTATGATGTTGAGATAACATCTGTTCCAGGCGCACTTTCTGACCATTACAACCCTACCAATAAAACAGTAAACCTCAGTGCTGATGTGTATGAAGGCCGCAATGTGGCAGCCGCAGCCGTGGCAGCACATGAGTGCGGCCATGCCGTGCAGCATGCCAGGGCTTATTCCATGTTGATGCTGCGGAGTAAGATCGTTCCGGCGGTACAAATAAGCACAAAGCTTTCTCAATGGGTAATTATTGCCGGTCTTGGATTTATGGGCTTTGATGGTGGCAACCCAACTATTTTGTTGATCGGTATTGTGCTTTTTGCAGTGACAACTATATTTTCATTAATAACATTGCCTGTAGAGTTTGATGCGTCTGCCAGGGCTTTAAAATGGCTGGAGAGTGCAAATATTACGTCAACACAAGAGCATAAACAAGCCAAAGACGCTTTAAAATGGGCAGCACTTACTTATGTAGTTGCAGCGTTGGCATCCATTGCTACTTTGGTTCAGTATATCTTAATTTACCAGGGGCGAAACAGAGATTAACAACCTTCCCTTAATTTTAAAAAGATGTAAACCATTATCTTTAGTACTTAATAAAACAAAACGATAAACAATCATTATAAATCATAAACCTATAAGATGAATTTTGGAAAAGAGTTTGAAAAATATGCTGTAAAGCACAAAGGCATCAGCAGTAACACGCTGGATAGTTACATGAAACACAGTGCACCAAATGCACTCGCCAACATACCTACAGGCATTTTAAATACACAGGTTACAAATCTTACGCCCAACATTATTGAAGAGCGTCCGATGAATGTAGCTGTGATGGATGTGTACAGCCGTTTGATGATGGACCGTATCATTTTTCTTGGTTATCCAATCAGCGATGAAGTCGCAAATATTGTAACTGCACAATTATTATTTTTAGAAAGTACGGACCGTACCCGTGATATACAGATGTACATCAATAGCCCGGGAGGCAGTGTTCATGCAGGTTTGGGCATGTATGATACAATGCAGTTCATCACACCGGATGTTGCCACAATTTGTACAGGCATGGCAGCAAGCATGGCGCAGGTATTAATGTGTGCAGGTACACATGGTAAGCGAACAGCGCTTAAGCATAGCCGTATTATGATGCATCAGCCAAGTGCAGGCGCAGGTGGCCAGGCTTCTGATATTGAAATAACGGTTAACCAAATACGCTTATTAAAAAGAGAATTGTATGCCATCATTGCACAGCACAGCGGCCAAACAGAAGAAAAAGTAGCACAGGATTGCGACCGTGATAAATGGTTGACCGCAATAGAAGCAAAAGAATATGGTTTGGTAGATGAAGTGTTGTTGACCAATCCAAGAAAACAAAAGAAAGATTAATTTTTTTAGTGATCATTTAATCTTTACTCAGCATCATTGTGTCACTCACTTGTACAGCATCAATCAATCAACACACATCGAACCGTTGTAATTTTTAAGAAGCTATTTTAAAACATAACTACAATTATAAAACATGAATATTTATAACAGGAATATAAGGCAAGACGAAGAAGAAGACACACCACCCATTTCACCATCAGATAACCCGATGGAAAAAATGATGAGTGGCTGGATGTTTGATAAAAAATTTATTGAGCAACGCAAAGTATTTCTTTGGGGTCCGGTAGATGATAAATCTGCAAAAGATATAACGGACAGGCTTCTTTATTTGGAAGCACTTGACCCCGGAAAAGAAATTACGTTCTTTATAAATAGCCCTGGTGGCGTGGTTACCAGCGGCATGGTTATTTACGATACCATGCAAATGATCTCCTCACCCGTAAGTACAGTGTGTATGGGCATGGCAGCAAGTATGGGCAGTATATTGCTAAGCGGTGGTACAAAGGGAAGGCGTTTTATTTTTCCAAGCGCCGAAGTAATGATCCATCAGCCAAGTGGTGGCGGCCGTGGTACCAGCGCAGACCTGGAGATAATGGCTATTCAAATACAGAAAGCAAAAATGTTAGGCGCAAAAATACTGGCAGACAATTGTGGCCAGACGATCGAAAAAATATTAAAAGATTTTGATCGTGATCATTGGATGGATGCGAATGAATCGGTGGCTTACGGAATAGTAGATGCACCAATGGAAAAATTATAATCTTCTATTTAAATTTTATTATCCCTGCTATTAACGGCGGGGATTTTTTATTAATCACCTTTCTTCAATGTAACTTTACTTATGCGATTTAATAAAGTTATTAATGCCAGGCTTTCAAAGGAAATAGACAGGCCGATGATGAAAAAGGATCCTTATCCTGTAAGCGAAGGCCTTAAAACATATTTAAGCGCATATGGCAGAGGTGTAAATCTTTCTATAGTTTATAAAGATCTTTTAAATTACCGCTATGCTAATTCTTTAAAAGATAAAAAAGGAAAACTTACTCATTGGGAAACTGCTGTTTATGATCTGAAAGAAATGGAATTTCTTAAAGAAGGTTTGATTGAAACTTATGCGATTCTTAAAACAGAAGGCGATATGAGTTATTCAAAACACCTTGAAGTAGACAGGATCGACTTCTGTGAATTCGGTAACAGCGTGCCTTTCCGGATACGCATCATAAATAAAGTAAATGATAACTATGACTATTTTTATGTAAAGCATGCAGATGCATCCCGCATTTACGGGTTAGAGCTGGAACACATCCTTTCTCCAAACAGCATTACATTTCTATATCATAAAAACACTTTGATAGAAGAACATATTGCAGGTATTCCCGGAGATATTTTTTTACTGGATCACCTTGATAAACCCGATACCAATAAAATAAGAATCGCAAAAGAATTTGTAAAGTTTAATGAACGTTGCTTTGCACGTTTGCTGGGCGATATGCGGAGTTATAATTTTGTTTTTGATATTACCCCGGATGTGGAAGATTACCAATACCGCATTCGTGCCATCGATTTTGATCAACAATCTTACGAAGGAAAACTTAATCTTTACCTTCCACAGTTTTACAAAGAGAATTTTGAGTATGTAGAAATGGTGCTTAAAAATCTTAGTACAGAAGTAATAGAACAGTATCGTTTAGAAGAAAGAACAAGTATGGCCTACCGGGTAGTAAGTAACCGGAAAAAATTAATGGACCTGGTAAATATTATGATGAAAGATGAACTTTCAGAACATTATAAAATAAGAATGCTCCGGGAAGAACTGAATGCTTACCATGACACTACTTACTTTTCCAAATGCAACAGCATGGGTGCAATAGTAAAAAGGCAACTCAAAATCCTTTTACTAAAACACCTTAAAAATATCAATTCCAAAAAATAAAATTGTTGTGTAAATGTAGTTTTTACCAAACGGATGAATTAAATAAGTAATCTGTTAGTTAAAAACTGGTTTTGCATCCTATAAATGCCCTGTTTTACTGACTTTTTTATGAAAGTTTACTACCTTTACCAATTGAATTTTTAAATAGTATGGCTAAACAACAAATATTACATTGCTCATTTTGTGGCCGCAACCGGGACGAAGTTAAGATTCTCATTGCCGGTCAGGACGGTCATATTTGTGAGAATTGTGTGGAGCATGCACAGGATATTATTTCCCAGGAAATATCTAATAATCCGGATGCAAAACATCCAGCATCATCAGCCTATAAGCTTACCGTAAAAAAGCCCATTGAAATTAAAAAGTTTCTGGATGAATACGTGATAGGTCAGGATGATGCTAAAAAAATTCTTGCAGTTGCCGTTTACAATCATTACAAAAGACTGAACCAGAAAGTTGAAAATGAGGTAGAGATCGAGAAGAGTAATATCATCATGGTAGGCGAAACTGGCACTGGGAAAACTTTGCTTGCAAAATCAATTGCACGCATGCTGAATGTGCCTTTTGCAATTGTAGATGCTACCGTATTTACAGAGGCTGGCTATGTAGGAGAAGATGTAGAAAGTATGCTTACAAGGCTTTTGCAGGCTTGTAACTATGATGTACAGGCAGCAGAAAAAGGAATAGTATATATTGATGAAATAGATAAAATTGCCCGTAAAAGCGATAACCCTTCTATTACAAGGGATGTAAGTGGCGAAGGTGTACAGCAGGGACTTCTTAAATTACTGGAAGGTAGTGAAGTACTGGTGCCACCACAGGGCGGAAGAAAACATCCTGAACAGAAACTAATAAAGATCAATACGCAGAATATCTTATTTATTTGCGGCGGTGCTTTTAATGGAATAGACCGCATTATTGCCCGTAGGGTAAATACCAATGCAATTGGCTTTAATGTAAATAAAGAGATGCAGGAATACCAGCAGAATAATTTACTTCAGTTTGTAAATTCTGTTGACCTGAAACAATTTGGATTGATACCGGAATTACTAGGTCGTTTACCTGTAGTAACTTACCTTAATCCATTAGATGCAGAAACGCTCAGGAACATTCTTACCGAGCCAAAAAATTCTTTGGTAAAACAGTTCACCCGTCTATTTGACATTGAAGGCATTGCCTTGAAGTTTGAACCTGCTGTATATGATTTTATGGTGCAGAAAGCTTTGGAATATAAGCTGGGCGCCCGTGGACTTCGCAGTATCTGCGAAAGCATTTTGACGGATGCCATGTATGAATTACCCAGCCAGAAAGTAAAAAGTTTTGAGGTGACACTAGACTATGCTGAACGAAAATTTAGTACGAGTAAGCTAAGTATGCTTAAAGTGGCTTAAGAAATTATATATCCTGCAAAAGTTGCAGGATTTTTTTTGCAAAGTTGAGAAAAAAATTAAGGATGAATAACCTTACCAATACGCCTGTTTTTCTCCCGATTAATTAAATTTTTATTTTGTCTGTTCTATTTTTAGGTGATTGTTTTTTTTCAGTTTATTTTCGCCGCAGGTTTATCACAATAAAAGTTTCACATCAGTTTTGTTTGCGTACCAATGCATTCATTTAAAATATTAATTTATAAAAATTAAAAATAATGGTAGATGTAATTTTAGGTTTGCAATGGGGCGATGAAGGGAAAGGAAAGATAGTTGATTTTTTTGCTAAAGATTATGACGTGATAGCCCGTTTCCAGGGCGGTCCAAATGCCGGACATACTTTGTATGTAAATGATAAAAAGATTGTCCTTCACCAGATACCAAGCGGAATATTTCATGAAGAAAAAACAAACCTGATTGGTAATGGGGTAGTGTTGGATGCTGTAACTTTAAAAAGAGAATGTAAATCAGTAGCGGAATTTGGAGTAGATTATAAAAAAAATCTTTTTATCAGTGAGCGTGCACATTTAATATTACCAACACACCGTGCGCTGGACAAAGCAAGTGAACTGAGTAAAGGAAATGATAAAATAGGAAGTACCTTGAAAGGGATTGGTCCGGCTTACATGGATAAAACAGGACGTAATGGTTTACGTGTCGGCGATCTGCTTGATAAAAATTTTACAACACAATATATTAAGCTTCGCCTGAAGCATCAGCGCCTGCTGGATAACTTTAATTTTCAGGAAGATATAAGTAATTGGGAAGAAGAATTTTTTGAGGCACTGGAGTTTTTAAAAGAATTTAAAATAGTTAATGGTGAATATTTCATCAATGAGAAAATAAGCAGCGGTAAAAAAGTACTGGCGGAAGGCGCACAAGGTAGTATGCTGGATGTAGACTTTGGTACATTTCCGTTTGTAACAAGCAGCAGTACCATCACAGCTGGTGTCTGTTCAGGATTAGGAGTAGCTCCTCAAAAAATTAAAGAAGTAATTGGTATTACAAAAGCTTATTGTACAAGGGTGGGCAGTGGCCCTTTCCCCACGGAACTTATGGACGAAAAAGGAGATTTTTTAAGGAATGCAGGAAATGAATTTGGAAGCACTACCGGAAGGCCAAGAAGATGCGGTTGGATAGATCTTATAGCCTTGCAATTTGCGTGTATGATAAACGGGGTTACACAGATAGTAATGACAAAAGCCGATATACTTGATGGGCTGGAGGAGCTGCAGGTTTGTAATGGGTATAAAATAAACGGGGAAGAAAAGAATTATATTCCATTCCAGATGAACAAATTAGATATAGAAGCGGTTTATAAAAGTTTCAAAGGGTGGCACACTGATATTACTAATGTAAAAGATTTTGCTGATATGCCGGATGAAATGAAGACCTATATTAACTATTTAAATGAGTATTTAAAAGTACCGGTAAAATACATCAGTAATGGCCCCGGCCGTGAACAAATAGTATCAGCATAAAAAAAAATAAAAAAAGTACAAAAATATTTGGCTAATTAAAAAAGTCTTGGAAATTTTACAGTATTAATTCTGATAGCATGGCAACAAAACCTGATAATGAAAAAAAAGGAGTAGCAAAGAAACCTGATGCTCCCACCAAAAGCCTTCCTAAAAAAAATGTATCTGATTCGGATGATGACGATGATGAGGATTTAGATGATGATATTGATGAAACGGAAGAGCCTAAAAAGAGCAGTTCTAAAGCAACAGCTAAAGCCGGGAAAAAGAAAGGTAAGTCTGATGATGATGACGAAGAGGAAGAAGATATTGAAGTAGATGACGAATGGGAAAAGCCGGAAGAAGGGGATGATTGGGATCCGGATTTTGCTGAGTTTGACGTACCAAAATCAAAAGGTAAAAAGACGGGCACAAAGAAAGAGGATGATGATCTGAAAATGGATGATGACTTTAAAGAGTTTGGCCTTTTTGATGATATAGACGGGGGCGGTGGCGGAGGCTTTGATGATGATGACGATTTTTAAATTTATAAATGAACATTATTTCTACTGAATACCTGATAGAAGATAAATTAATTTTTAAAAATAAAATGTTGAACTGGGCAAACCGGTTCAACATTTTTTGTTTTTTAGACAACAATGAATATGAGTTTCAATTTCCTTCATTTGATTGTATTTTAGCCGCAGGCTGTATGAGATCAATAGAACCTGCTGCTGGCAATGTTTATACAATTCTTCAGCAGTTTTATAATGAAAGACCCACATGGCTTTTCGGTCATCTGGGCTATGAATTAAAAAATGAAACTGAGAAGCTTTCTGATACAAAAGAACCTCTTGTAAATTTTGGTGCAGCTTTCTTTTTTGAACCGGAAATAATCATCCGGATAACAGATGGAAAGTTTTGTGTTTTAAATTCATCGATCGAAGCTTCTGTGATTTTTAAAGAGATATCCGACCAGCCAGAAAATATCACTTCAGCTTTCAATGCTAAACCTGTTTTAAAAAACACTGTCAGTAAACAGGATTATATTGAAACAATAAAAAAATTACAGAAGCATATCCGCCTGGGTGATTGTTATGAAATAAATTTTTGCCAGCAATTTTTTGCAGAAGATGTTGAAATCTATCCAATAGAAATTTACCGCAAACTTGCCAAAATTTCACCCAATCCATTTTCTGCACTTTATAAACTAAACGATAAATATTGCATGTGCGCCAGCCCGGAAAGATATCTCCAAAAACGAGGCAACAATATTATTTCGCAACCAATTAAAGGAACCATTAAAAGAGATCTGCAGAATAAAACGGATGATAAAATAAACAAGGAAAATCTAGCCAAAAGTGAAAAAGATAAAAGCGAAAATGTAATGGTGGTAGATCTTGTAAGAAATGATCTTAGTAAAATATGTGAAGAAGGCTCCGTAAAAGTAGAAGAGCTATTTGGTATTTATAGTTTTCCGCAGGTGCACCAAATGATAAGTACCATTACCGGAACGGTAAAACAACATACTCCGTGGACTGAGATTATAAAAGCAACTTTCCCGATGGGCTCTATGACGGGGGCGCCTAAAAAAGCAGTGATGGAATTAATTGACAGGTACGAATCAACCGGCCGTGGTTTATTTTCCGGCAGTATCGGTTATATTTCTCCTGATGGAGATTTTGATTTTAATGTAGTGATCCGCAGCATTTTTTATGATGAAAACTTAAAGCTTTTAAGTTTTTTAGCCGGCGGCGGTATTACTTTTTATAGCAAAGCAGAAGATGAATATGAAGAATCTATGTTGAAAGCGGAGGCAATAATGAAAGTGCTAAAACAGCCTTCTTAATTTTTTCTCTTTTTATTTCCGAATCGGGTTGGATAAACCGTTTTGTTATCAGGTATATTATTATCGCTTAGCATTACCTGCACACATTCATTTAATATCTGGTATTTTGTAGCAAGAAAAAGTTGCATTTTAGCGCTTGGTAAAATAAGTTCGTATTGACCATTTGCATTTATAAGGTTATCAAAGCCTGGATTATACCGGTTGAACATTGCAATATCCAATGATAAATTTTTTGCAATAATTAAAGAATTAAATTTCCCCGAAACCGTTTGTGTTTCAGCATTCTCCATTTCCTGCTTTGTT
The DNA here is from genome assembly GCA_039918155.1 of Ferruginibacter sp. Lineage (GTDB taxonomy): Bacteria > Bacteroidota > Bacteroidia > Chitinophagales > Chitinophagaceae > Ferruginibacter. Next base: position 40,740 of record JBDSIB010000109.1, on the reverse strand, counting down.
AATGATGGTTTATTATCGTAAGGATTACTAACACCTGCACCACCTGGTATACCGGCGCTAAATTCTGCAGATGCAGGCGTTCCATTAGTTCCTTCCATGATGTAATGAGTGGCAATGAACTTTTTTACGTGGTTGCGGCTTTCTTCAGGCAAGTAATATTGCAATGCCCAAAAATTCTTACTACCGCTTCTTTTTATAGCACTAAAAACTCTTCCAGGCCCGCCGTTGTAAGCAGCTATTACCAGGAGCCAATCATGCAATTGCTTGTAGAGTGTCAATAAATATCTTGCGGCAGCATTTGTACTTTTATAATAATCTCTACGCTCATCATATCCAGGAGTTACCACAAGACCATAATCTTTTGCCGTGTAAGGCATAAATTGCCATGGGCCACCAGCACCCACCCAGCTTGTGGCGCTTGTGCTGAGATTGCTTTCTATCACTGCCAGGTATTTTAATTCCCTCGGTAAACCATATTGAGCAAAAATGTTATCTATCAGGTTGAAATAAGGTAAGCCCCAGGTTTTCATTTTTAAAAGACTATTGGTATGCACTTTTAAATATCCTTGCATATAGCCCTCTGCCTGCGGATTTACCTGCGATGAATAAGGTAAAAGAGGGTTGTAAGAAAATTTAGAGAAAAGGTTTTTAAAACCGTACCGGGTAAGCTGACTGAAATACTGTACTTTATCTTTTTCCAGGCCTTTTCTTTTTGCAACAATTTCATCTATCATGGAATCTTCCGCAACTTCGGTATTTTTTGTTGTATCGGGAATCACCTCATTTTCCTGCGCATGCAGATTAAGTGATAGCATTAAAATTATAAAAGCTGATATGAAAAATCTTTTTTTCATCAATTAAGGGACGTATTCATTGGTTTATGCTGCTGTAATAGCTGCTTTGAAATATGCAGCAAAGTTACTTCATCCTCTTCGTTTGTCATAACCTGTAATCCAAAAGGCATGTTATCTTTTGAATGGCTAAACAGCGGAATTGATATAGCTGGTATGCCGGTAAGATTGGCAAATACCGTAAATATATCGGCCAGGTAAGTAGCAACAGGGTCTTTTTCATTGTCGCCAATTTTAGGTGCTGTCGTGGGACTTGTCGGCATCAATATCGCATCATATTCGCTGAAAATATCTTTGACCTTTTCTACCAACATTCTTCTTACCTGCTGAGCTTTACTGTAATATGCGTCGTAGTAGCCGGCACTTAATACAAATGTGCCAAGCATTATTCTTCTTTTTACTTCTATACCAAACCCTTCTGAACGATTGTTCTTATAAAAGGTATCAATACTCTCTGCGTCATGCTCACTTCTGTGCCCAAACCGTACGCCATCGTATCTTGATAAATTGCTGCTTGCTTCTGCAGTAGTGAGCACATAATAAGCGGAAACAATATAATCCAGCAAATCAAAATTGATGTAATCTACTTGGTGACCATTATTTTTTAAATCTTCCGCAATAGCATTAATGCTGTCTTTAATTTCTTTATCTAAAGATGGGTGTTCCATCACCTGCTTAAAAAGGCAATACTTTATTTTCTTTTCAGCCGCCGCTGAATTATTCAAAGCAGTTTGCTGCATGGTACTATCTCTCTCATCGGGCTGGCTCATGATGGTAAGCAGCAAAGAAATGTCTTCTGTATTTTTTCCAAAGATGCCGATCTGGTCAAATGAAGAAGCGTAAGCAATTAACCCGTACCGTGAAATGCGACCGTAACCAGGCTTTAAACCTATAATGCCACAGAAGTCTGCAGGTTGACGTACTGAGCCACCAGTATCGCTTCCAAGGCTCAGCATACACATGTCTGCCTGTACTGCTACTGCACTACCGCCGGAAGAACCACCCGGTACTTTTGTTTCATCCAACGCATTAAGTGTAGGCCCGTACACAGAATTTTCGTTGGTGCTACCCATTGCAAATTCATCGCAGTTACAAGTTCCGATAATGATCGCATCTTCATTTAAAAGATACTGCAATGCACTGGCTGTATATAATGAAGTAAACCCTTTTAAAATACCGGATGCAGCAGTAATTGTATGATCTTTATAGCAGATAACATCTTTAATGGCGATTACAACCCCGTGAAGTTTTTTTAGTGGCTCGCCAGCGATCCTTTTTTTATCCAGTTTCGCTGCTTTTTCCAATGCCTCTTTTGCAAATACTTCAGTAAAAGCATTAAGATTTTTGTTGTTTTCTATTTCATTTAAATAATGATTTACCACACTGCTGCAGCTAACCAAAGATTGATTCAGTTGAGTATGATAATCTGCTATTGAAATAAAAGAAAACATAAATGAGATTATTAAAAAGGCTAAAGAAAAACAAAATAAGTATGTTGAATCTTATTGTGTTTTGCCTTAGCCTGTAAACTAAAAAATATTATAAGTTTATTGCTGTACCTTTTTTTGCTCAAGCTGTTGCCTTAGCTTTCTGATCTCTTCATCTTTATCAGAAAGAGTTGGCTCTTTCATACCATTTTCTATCTCACTTTTTACATTGTCTTTGGCATCTTTAAATTCACGCATTCCTTTACCAATGCCACGCATTAGTTCTGGTATTTTCTTTCCTCCAAATAAAAGCAATATGGCTATTAAAATAAATATCATATGCTCAGGCTGGAAAATGGACAGTATTACTGCAAAACTATTGTGGATCATGATAATTTTATTTAGAGTTCAAAGATAAATCAATTATTTAAACTTACCTGTATTTACGTATCAAAATTAAAGCTGGCTGCCCAAGAAAATGTTAAGCTTAAACCATGTAAAATATTAACGTAATCAGCAGGATTTTATTCCCATTGTGCTTCTTCTTTTTTCTTTTCCCTATCTATTTTTTTAACCAATAAAATGCTTATTTCATATAAAAAAATCAGGGGCATTGCTACTATCGCTTGGCTTATCCAATCTGGTGAAGGAGTAAGTATTGCAGCTAATATCAAAATAACGATGTAAGCGTATTTACGATAAAACTTTAAAAATTTAGCGGTAATGAGTCCAATTTTGGCTAATACAAATGCTAATACCGGTAATTCGAATGATATACCGCAACCCAGCAGCAGATTATTTAGTGTACTTATATAATCATCCAGCGTAGGTAAATATTTATAAGCTCCTACTTTCCCTATTTGAAAGTTTGCCAGAAAATTAAAGGTAAAAGGTGCTAACACAAAATAACCGAATGCTGCTCCCGTAAAAAAACATACAGAAACCCAAAAGATACTTTTTTTGCCATACTTAAGTTCTTTTGCAGAAAGTGCAGGTTTAATAAAGCTCCAAAGTTCATAAAAAAGATATGGAAAAGCAGCGATTAGGCCACCAATCATTGCAATATTAAGTGCCGCAATAAAAGGCCCGCTAACAGTGTTACCCTGCAATGGAATATTTACCGGCGGCATACACAGTGCATCGCCTATATGTAAAAAGTGGCCAAAGTTGCACAAGGCAGAATATGAAATAAAATCAGAGCTGGCAGGCGCATAAATGATATTATCAAAAACCCAATCTTTGTAAATAAATATTACAATAGCCAATGTCATCCATACCAAAAGGCTCCTTACGATATGCCAGCGCAAGGCTTCAAGATGGTCAATAAAGCTCATCTCTTTTCTGTCACCAGCCGCATCTTTTGACCTTAAGCGGCTAAAAAAGGAAGTCTTTTCAGTTGTGCTCAAAGTTTCCGCTATTGTTTGGTGTGAAAATTATGGATGTATTCCAGGTCTGCATATTATATAAAAAAGTACGCCGCAAAGTTAACGACTTATATAATTACAGATAGATTTTTACAAGCAAAGATGCACGCCGCAAAAAATTATTTTATATACCTGCCGCATTTTGCTTTGCCATTGGCGGCTTCGTAGGGGCTAATGCCCCGGGCGCAGGATGAAAAGAAGAAAGCTACAGAAATAGCTACTACAAATAATAATACAATACGTCTGATCATTACACAAATTTTTACTTTAAAAAAGAGGTTAAGCCGTAAAATTGGGGAGTAAAAAATTGATCAGAGGTATAGGTGTTTAGCCGATTGAGGTGTAAATGTAATAAAAGGTTTGGCAAAAGCAAATTATTGGGAACAAAAAAGCGGAAATCGAAAGATTTCCGCTTTAAAATATTATTAGCTAAGCTATTATGCTTTTGATTTTTTGGTTTTAGTACCAACAGCCATACGTTTTTCTTTAATACGTGCACTTTTTCCACTTCTTTCACGAAGGAAATATAGTTTAGCACGCCGAACACGTCCAACTTTGTTTAAAACAATGCTTTCGATGTTTGGTGAAAATGCCGGGAATAAACGCTCAACACCAACACCATCACTTATTTTACGTACTGTAAATGAAGCGGTTGCACCGGTACCCTGGCGTTTAATTACATCGCCTTTAAAGCTCTGGATACGCTCTTTGGTACCCTCTACGATTTTATAGTTAACTGTAACGTTATCACCTGCTTTAAAAGCCGGTAATTTAGGAACTGTGGTTAATTGATCATGCACAAATGCGACTGCGTTCATATCATTCTTTTTAAGGATTGCAAAGGTAGGGGAAAATAATAACTAATTGCTGATGGATAGGTATTAATTTTTTAAAAAAGAATACTATTAAATGGGAAATGATCATTTATGCGTAAAAGTTGAACGGAGCGTCGCAACTTCTACTGCACAATGAACAAATGCTGGTTTCCCAAAAGTAAAAAAAACTGCAACCTACGGGCTGCAATTTCGTAAAAAATCTATTTTTAACGGGCAATATTCACTGCTCTTTTTTCTCTTATTACGGTCACTTTTATCTGGCCGGGGAAGGTCATTTCTGTCTGTATCTTTTGGGCAATCTCAAAGCTTAATTTGTCGCTTTCAGCGTCTGTTACTTTATCTGACTCTACAATTACTCTTAACTCACGACCAGCCTGTATTGCATAAGCTTTTTCTACTCCATTATAAGCAAGAGCAAGGTTTTCAAGGTCTTTAATACGCTGAATATATTGCTGCATTATTTCCCTTCTTGCACCCGGCCTTGCACCGCTGATAGCATCGCAGGCTTGAATGATAGGAGAAATTACATATTGCATTTCCATTTCATCATGGTGAGCACCAATGGCATTTACCACCGCCGGGTTTTCACCATATTTTTCTGCAAGCTTGGCACCCAACAGCGCATGACTTAATTCTGTTTCTTCATCTGGTACTTTACCAATATCATGTAAAAGACCGGCACGTTTTGCCAGTTTAGGGTTCATGCCCAACTCTGCAGCCATAATGCCGCAAAGGTTTGCAGTTTCCCTGCTATGCATTAAAAGATTCTGGCCGTAAGATGAACGGAAACGCATCCTACCAACCATTCTGATCAGTTCTTTATGAAGGCCATGAATACCAAGTTCTATAACGGTGCGTTCGCCGATTTCCATTACCTGATCATCTAACTGGCGCTTTGTTTTTTCTACCACTTCTTCAATACGGGCAGGGTGAATACGGCCATCGGCCACAAGACGCTGCAATGAAAGGCGGGCTATTTCTCTACGCAATGGATCAAAAGAAGAAAGTACGATTGCTTCTGGTGTATCATCTACAATAAGATCTACGCCGGTAGCGGCTTCTATGGCACGGATGTTTCTACCTTCACGGCCAATAATGGAACCCTTTATTTCATCACTCTCCAGGTTAAAAACAGTGATAGAGTTTTCTATCGCAGTTTCTGCAGCAGTACGCTGTATAGATTGAATAATAATTTTACGGGCTTCTTTATTCGCTTTTCCTTTGGCTTCTTCAATAATTTCCTGCTGTATAACCAGGGCTTTTGTGTTTGCTTCCTGGCGGAGGGTTTCTATTAATTGTGCCTTGGCATCTTCTGCACTTAAGCCAGCAACTTTTTCGAGGCGGCGGATATGCTCTTCCTGGTGTTTTTCAAGTTCCGTTCTTTTTATATTAACAATCTCTATCTGGCGGTTAAGGTTTTCCTTTATTCCATCGTTTTCCTTTAACTGCTTTTCAAGGTTGCCTTCTTTTGCATTTAAACCTTGTTCTTTTTGCTTAATCCGGTTTTCACCTTCGCTTACTTTTTGAGTACGTTGCATTACTTCCCTTTCATGGTCGACACGCATTTGTACAAATTTTTCTTTGGCCTCAAGCTCTTTTTCTTTTTTAAAAGTTTCTGCTTTTAATTGTCCTTCCGAGATGATCTTTTGTGCCTGTAACTCTGCTTCCTGCACTGCTTTAGAAGCGTTTTTTGCAAAAATTACTTTACCCAGGATAATGCCTACAACCAGTGCGGCAATACCTATGATGATGTAAATTATGGTTGGTTCCATTGATTATTAATGTTTTAAGCTGATTCAAAATATTATATTTCCAGTCTGAACTCATTGTTAGTCAAGTTAAGATTGTTAAGTAGCGAAGATAGTTATTTTGTGGAAAGATTTTAGTGTGAGGGTAGACGTATAACAATGGGTTAGTGTAATTTTTTTTATTTAATGAATATTGAAGTGGGAATAAAGATGAACACTGGATAAAAAAGTTGTCGGGTATATTGGATTAATCTTTTTCTAACGTCATTTACAACACTACCTTATCCAACAACCCTTCTATTTTACTCAATCCTTCTGCTATTTCCTCCTGATCTGCCGAAGAAGAACTGTCGCCTTGCGCCTGCGTAGCATACCATATAATCACCATGGCAATATAATCCTGCATATCCTTGCCGGAAAACTGTGTTTTAAATTCTATGATCTTGTCGTTGATTATTTTTAACGTCTTACGTATGATCTCTTCATCCTTTGGCTCCGTTTTTATGCGGTAGGTGCGGTCGGCTATTACTATATTTATCGGAATCAGTTCTTCCATTTTTTAAATTATTGAGCCAGTAATGAAATGCATTTATCAATGTTCCGCAAGTAGATATTTATTTTTTGTTCCAGGTCTTTTTTATCAGCATCGTTCAGCGGAGCGGCAGAAGCTCTTAAAATTAAATGTTGCTCCTGCAGTGTATCTAATTTTGTCTTCAGCGTTTCTTCCTGCTGTTGCAGCTTTTCAATAGTTTGTTTTTGACGTGCCGTTTCTGTTTGAAGCAATTCATACTTCTTTAGCAACTGCTGCAGTTTTCTATTGATAACATTAATATGTTCTGTATGTGTTGACAATTATTTCCTTATTTCAGCCTGAATATTTTTTTCAAAACTATGGATGAGCTTATTCATCATTTCATCTATTTCTTTATCAGTCAGCGTTTTTGTTTCGTCTAAGAAATTAAAATTAACAGCCATTGATTTTTTACGGGCACCCAGCTTATCACTTTCAAAAACATCAAACAGTTTGATGCCTTTAAGATAATTAATTTTAGCCGATGCAACTGCATTTTCTACCTGTCCGTAAGAAATATTTTTATCTACTATCAAAGCAAGGTCTCTTTCAACTGCAGGAAATTTCGCTACTTCTTTATACTTTACAGGTTTGGTATTTCTTAAAGCAATTACTTCATCCCAATAAATATCAGCATAAAAAACCGGCTCTTTGATATTGAACTGCGCCAGTATCTTTTTATTGATATTACCTGCAACAGCAACGGGTTTATTTTTATATTTTATAATAGTACTGCTTTCAAAGTCTTTGTGGGCAGCAGTTTCAAAAACTAAAGAAGTTTCGCCGGCAATTCCCAGTACTTTTTCGCAAACAGCTTTCAGGTAGTAAAAATCCGCATTCACCGGCTTATTTTGCCAGCCGCCTTCGTTTACAAGACCGGTTATATAAATGCTGAGGTGCTGTGCTTCTTCGTATTGTCCTACACCTTGTGTTTTATAAGTTTTTCCAAACTCAAACAATTGCAGATTATTATTTTTACGGTTGATGTTATAGGCAAGTACTTCAAGACCTGTCTGCAACATCATCGGGCGCATTACATCCAGGTCTGCGCTAAGACTGTTGATCATCTTTACAGTTTGTTGTAAAGTTTCCTCATCATAATACTTACTATTGGTAATGCTGTTTGTAAATATTTCGTAAAAGCCGATGCCTGTAAAATAGTTAGCTACTTTTTCTTTAACCGCAATTTTATCACTACTGTTATCTGCCGATGGCGAAATGGTAATTGCAGATGGTATTTCAATATTATCAAGCCCATCTATACGCATTATTTCTTCCACAATATCTGCCGGTATAGAAATGTCTGGTTTGCTGTAAGGCACTTTTACCCACAACTCATCCATACCTTCTTTTATTATTTCAAAACCTAATGCTGATAAAATATTTTTTACAGTATCTCCATGATAATTTTTCCCACTTAGTTTTTTAAGATAATGATATTTCAATCCTACAGAAACGGGGTCAATAGGATCAGGATAAACATCTGTAAGGTCGCTTGATATTTCTCCGCCGGCAATTTCCTTAATAAGCAATGCAGCTCTTTTTAAAACATTTACGGTATTGCTGATGTCAACACCTTTTTCAAAACGGGTAGCTGCATCTGTTCTTAAACCAAGTTTTAAAGATGTTTTACGGATCGTTTGTGGATCAAACCAGGCGCTTTCCAGAAAAATATTTTTAGTGGCTTTTGTAACGCCGCTATGCAGGCCACCATACACACCTGCTATACACATCGGTTCTTCTGCATTGCATATCATCAGGTCGTTTGCAGATAATTTTCTTTCCTTATCATCCAGGGTAATAAACGCTGTTCCTTCAGTCTCATTCTTCACAATGATCTTTTTGCCGGTTATTTTATCAGCATCAAAAGCATGCAATGGTTGCCCGGTTTCATGCAGAATAAAGTTGGTAATATCTACAATGTTGTTGATTGATTTTACACCGATGGCATTTAATTTTTGCTGTAGCCATTTTGGGCTATCCGTAACCGTTATATTACTTAGACTGATGCCCGCATATCTTCTGCAGGCTTCAGCATTCTCAATTGAAATCTCAATAGGGCTGCTGTTATTATCCGCCTTAAAATTATTTTTATAAGGGAATTTTACCTGCGTTCCTTTTTTATCGTGATGCGATAAGTATGCACATACATCTCTTGCTACACCCAGGTGGCTCATAGCATCCATGCGGTTAGGTGTAAGCCCAATTTCAAAAATAATATCTTCATACGCTTCAAAAAGGTCTGCCATCGGTAAGCCAACCGCAGTGCCTTCCGGCAAAACCATAATGCCTTCATGACTTGAGCCTACTCCAATTTCGTCTTCTGCACATATCATCCCTTCGCTTTCTATACCACGTATCTTCGCTTTTTTCATGGTAATACTGTCACCACTTATTGGATAAATAGTAGTGCCCACGATAGCTATAATTACTTTTTGCCCAACGGCAACATTGGCCGCTCCGCAAACGATCTGTAATGGATTTGTACCACCGGTATTTACCGTAGTTACTTTTAATTTATCTGCATCGGGGTGCTTTTCGCAGGTAAGTACTTCACCTGTTACGAGGCCCTTTAAGCCACCTTTTAGTGATTCATACAAATGCATACTTTCTACTTCCAGCCCAATGGAGGTAAGGATCTTGCTTAACTTTTCTGCTTCTACTTTTACCGGCAGGTATTCGCTCAGCCAGTTATAAGAAATAATCATGTATTAAAAATAATTTGGCTGCAAAGATAGTTTTTTTAGCCCCTTATAATGCAGCTAAATTGGAGATTAAAATGGACTGGAAAATGTGTATATAATTTCGAGGAAATGTGCAAGTGGTAAAAAAAAAGAGCTGGTGAAGAAAAAGAAATTTTGCCCGTATTCTTTGTTGATAAGTACGTCTTTTTTCAAAGAAGGGTGGGTAGCGAGTGTGAATTTAACTGTTCATAACCCGTTAATAAACTAACTTTGCCTGTGGATTTGGCGTGGATAAACAGTTAAATAAAGTTGATAACAGCCTTATGTTAATTTATCATTAACTAATAGCTATTACCTTAGCCGCCCTGCCAAAAATTACAATAGCATAAAGCGGCAGGCAACCAGATCAACAGCAATTATAATTTGAGAAAGCGATTATGCATGCATGTTATGGTGTGTTAAAATAACAAACAACAACCAGCGATAAAAACGAAAAATGGAGTTAACGAATTTTAATAAAGACCGGAAAGGTATACGTAAACCAAAGCAAGACCTTGGCAACATGGTATTTGGTAAAATACCACCGCAGGCGAAAGAGCTGGAGGAAGCGATCCTTGGTGCTATCATGCTGGAGAAAAGTGCATTTGATACCGTGATAGAAATTTTAAAACCAGAATGTTTTTATGTAGATGCTCACCAGAAGATCTACAAAGCAATGCAGAGCCTGGCAATAAAAAGTTTACCGATCGATCTGCTAACGGTAGTAGAAGAATTAAAAGTAAGAGAAGAACTGGAAATTGTTGGCGGCCCTTATTATGTAACCAAGCTTACCAATTCGGTGGTTTCCTCTGCAAATATTGATGCACATAGCAGGATTGTATTACAGAAATTTATACAAAGAGAATTGATCCGCATTAGCGGAGAAATCATTGGCGATGCTTATGAAGACAGTACAGATGTGTTTGATATGCTGGATGATGCAGAAGGAAAATTATTTGAAATAACCAATAACCATCTTCGTAAAAATTTTGATGACATTGATACCGTATTGGTGAAAACCATACAGCGTATTGAAGATATGCGTACCCGTCAGGATGATATAACTGGTGTGCCGACAGGCTTTCCATCGCTTGACAGAATTACTTATGGGTGGCAGCCAACGGATCTTATCATTCTTGCTGCAAGGCCTTCTGTGGGTAAAACAGCATTTGCGCTTAACCTTGCCCGTACGGCAGCGTTGCATCCTACAAAGCCAACAGCAGTAGGCTTCTTCAGCCTGGAGATGAGCAGCAGCCAGTTGGTACAAAGAATTTTAAGTGCCGAAAGTGAAATATGGCTTGAGAAGATTGCTAGGGGGAAACTGGAAGAGCATGAAATGAAACAGTTGTACAAAAAAGGAATTGATCGTTTAAGCAAAGCACCAATTTTTATTGATGATTCTGCAGCAATGAATATTTTTGAATTAAGAGCAAAATGCCGCAGGCTAAAAAATAAACACAATGTTGGGATGATCATTATTGATTACCTGCAATTGATGAGTGGTAGTGCAGACCGCAACAGTAACAGGGAGCAGGAGATCAGTAAAATATCCCGTGATCTGAAAGGCCTTGCAAAAGAACTACAGGTGCCGATCATTGCCTTATCACAGTTGAGTCGTGAGGTGGAAAAAAGAAAAGAAGGAAATAAAATGCCGCAACTGAGTGATCTTAGAGAATCAGGTGCTATTGAGCAGGATGCCGATATGGTAATGTTTTTATACCGCCCGGAATATTATGATATTACTGCCAATGAATTTGGTGAAAACAATAAAGGCGAAACGCATGTAAAAATTGCGAAGCATAGAAATGGTAGCCTGGAAACAGTGAAACTGCGTGCTTTACTACACATACAAAAATTTGTGGAAGATGAGGGTGGTAGCGACTTTAACGCCGGTGCAGCACCAGGCGGTGGTGGTAACTGGAAGCCTGTAAACACCAGTGGTGGCAGTGATGACGAAGCAAGAATGTATATACAAAAAGGAAGTAAAATGAATGATGGAGAGTTTGATGACGATGCACCTTTTTAGAAAATAATTTTTTAATTGAAAAATGGAGAATGAGCTAATCATTCTCCATTTTAATTTTTATTAGTAAATTACTTTACAAAAAATTGAGTCATGGCTGAAATTTCAATTAAAGAAAAACTTCATTTAGCTATTGCAGAAATAGAGGATGAAAGATTATTGGAAATCAAGAATGAGTATTTAAATATGTTTAATGAAAGGCACGCTAAGTATCTATCAGGCGAAGAGAAAGCATATACTATAGAAGAATTTAGAGTTAAATCTGAAAAAGAACATGGATTATAAATAACTATTTTAACTTATTTATGACACTGCCTATTTTCTATATTGAAGAATCTGTAACAAGCCATGATGGTATTGTTTTGAATGAAGCAACCTCTAAGCATATTATACAGGTTTTGCGGATGCAAAAGGGCGAAAAGCTGCAACTAACAGATGGTCTCGGCAACCTGCATACTGCAGAGATAACGAATGATAACCGGAAAAAATGTTTGGTGAAAATTATAGAAACGGTAAAGCATCCAAAACCAGCCAGCAATGTTTCTATCGCTATTTCTTTAATTAAAAATAACAGCCGCTTTGAATGGTTCTTAGAAAAAGCAACCGAGATCGGCGTTTCAGAAATAATTCCATTGATCTGTGAACGTACTGAAAAACAAAATTTTCGCCTGGACAGGATGAAAACTATTTTAGTCAGTGCTATGTTGCAATCTCAACAAACATGGCTGCCGGTATTGTATGAACCAATAAAATTTACACAGTTCATCACTTCTGCCATTGATGCAAAAAAAATGATAGCGCACTGTGAAGAAGGAGAAAACAAAAGATCATTGGTTTCAGAAACAGGTACAAAAAAAAATAAATTAATCCTGATCGGGCCGGAAGGTGATTTTAGTACTACTGAAATAGAAGCTGCACTGGCAAATAATTTTACCGCAGTAGAACTTGGCGAAACCCGCCTGCGTACAGAAACAGCCGGCATTGTAGCTGCAAGTCTGCTTTGCAATCTTTAATGAGCGGTGTCAGAATAATTATCCCCTTTTTTATCTTCCAGCGTGGGATTGTTCAGTTTTACAATATGCTTTTTCTCTCTTTTTATCCGCATCATATTCAATACTTCTACTAAAAAGGAAAAGGCCATTCCGAAGTATACATAATTTTTCAGATGAAGGGCTTCTGCTTTTTCACTATCCCAACCTTCTATTACCAATGTTAAACCGATCATAACTAAAAAAGAAAGTGCCAGCATTTTTAATGATGGGTGCTTGTGTATAAACGCTGAAATTTTTGGGCTGAATAAAAACATAATGAACATGGCTATTATAACAGCAGCAATCATTATTTCCACATGCTTGGCTGTACCGCCGGCGGTAATAATACTGTCAAAAGAAAACACCGTATCCACCAGCATTATCTGCACAATAGCTTTGCCAAAAGTCAGGCTTTTTTTATTTTGGTTTCCGAGTGAAGGATCTTCCCCTTCCAGCTTATGATGAATTTCTGTAACAGTTTTATAAATAAGAAATAAGCCACCAGCCAGCATTACAAGACTGGCAATATCAAAACCTTTTCCAAAAACAGTAATGACAGCTTTACCTTTTTGCGTAAGCAGCCAGCCCAATGCCATTAGCAGTAAACTGCGTATAATGATGCCTGTTACCATCCAGATACGCCGGGCATTCTTTTCTTTTTCTTGTGGTAAACGGTTGATGATAATGCTGACAAAGATCACATTGTCTATGCCTAAAACTATTTCAAGTATTACCAGTACAAAAAAACTAATGATACTTTCTGATGTAAATAAATGCTCCATTTTATGATGTTACCGCAAAGGCTCTAAGGCGCAAAACAGCTATTTTATATGTATTTTTTAAAAATTATTTCCGGGTTGCAAGATAATCAGATATTCTTTTTACAATTGCAGGTCCTTCATAAATAAAACCCGTCCAAACCTGTACCAAAGCTGCACCTGCATTTATTTTTTCCTCAGCATCTTCTCCTGTAAAAATTCCACCGCTTGCAATAATGGGTATTTGGCCGTTTGTTTTTTGATGAATATATTTTACCAGTTCCGTGCTTCTGCCTTTTAAAGGCAAGCCGCCGAGGCCGCCTGCTCCAATTTTGTTTAAATCGGTTTCTGAAGTTAAAAGTCCAGCTCTATTGATCGTTGTATTGGCTACCACCAGCCCATCCAGGTTTATTTCTTTTGCAAGATCTATAACATCATCTACCTGTTCTAAAGTAAGATCTGGCGCAATTTTTAAAAGAATTGGTTTAGGGTTTTCTTTTTTTACATTAAGCTGTTGCAGGTTGGTCAATATTTTCCGTAAAGAATCTTTTTCCTGTAATTCTCTTAATCCCGGCGTATTTGGAGAGCTAACGTTCACCACAAAATAATCTACATAATCATGCAATGCAGTAAAACATTTTTCATAATCCAGCCACGCATCTTCATTGGGAGTGATTTTGTTTTTGCCGATGTTGCCGCCCAAAATAAGTTGTGGGTTGATGGTTGATGGTTGATAGCCGGAGGCTACATTTCTTTCACGCCAGTCCTTTAATCTCCGGGTAACTATCGTTAAGCCATCATTATTGAAACCCATTCGGTTTATTAGTGCTTTTTCTTTTGGCAGGCGGAATAATCTTGGTTTATCATTGCCATCTTGTGGCAAAGGCGTTACTGTTCCTATTTCTACAAATCCAAAACCGAGTGTTTCCAGTTCTCTTAAGTAACGGGCATTTTTGTCAAAACCTGCTCCCAGACCAATTTTGTTTGAAAATTGAAGATTAAATATTGAAAAGGGAATATTGCTTTTTGGTGTGAAGCTATTGGAGATTTGTTTTTTTATAAATCCTACTTTACATAACAGCTTCAAGCCATTCATGGAAAAATAATGCACCCATTCGGGATCGAAGCAGAACAAAATGGAGCGGAGAATTTTATACATTTCCGCAAATTTACATTACTGCCATCAGTTTTTTTATTTTCCGTAGACGTTTAAAATATATTTATTCTTTTTGATTACTTTTAATGAAAATTATCAACTCATAAAACTGTATTGATAATTTATAATGCTCTCAATTTTAAGTGTACCAAAAATAGAAAAATGAAAACTGCTAACTTCTTCATCGTTACTTTAATTATCATCGGTTTTGCAGCAGGTTGCAAAAAAGGCAATGATACAGAACCACCAATAGATCCTGTAGTTATCATCAAACCAGATACTATTCCAACCGGCTGGACAAAAATAGTCGTGGACACAGCTAAACAACCCATCAATGATATCTTTTTTATCAATAATTCTTTGGGTTACGCAGGCTCTAGCCGAACAGGTATTTTAAAATCAACTGATGGCGGCATTCATTGGAATAATGTTTCATCCTACCGGGCTTCTAATATAGCTATCACCAATGATGGTAAAGCCTTTTTTGTACAGGGTAATTATAGTGTTTTTTTGAAAACAATAGATGGAGGTATTAGTTTTACAGAAAGTAATATTAATACGCCAATTCTTTCTGATGTATTTTTTTCCGATAATACAACTGGCATGCTTGCTTCTATTAGCAATATATCTATAACAACAAACAGCGGCATTGACTGGACTCCTGTAGTGTCATTTCCTAATCTAAAAAGCAGTTACACCACCGCATTTATGTATGATAATAATAATGCCTGGGTAGTTTACAGTAATAAGATTGTACATGCCAATGGAAATCTTAATTCCTGGCAAACAGATACACTTATTGCTCAACCAGGACCAAACTTTGGGCTGGTGAGTGTTTGGGCGACATCACCAACAACCGTTTTTGCCAGCAGTTATTCCGGCTATCTTTATAAATCTACAAATGGCGGTGCCAGTTTTGCATTCACGCAAAAACTTAACTACGGTGCTATTAATAATTTTTCTGATATACATTTTATAAATGCAAATACCGGTTTCATAAGTGTTGGAAGCAGAATATATAAAACTACTGATGGCGGAGCCAACTGGCAAATGATATTGGCACTTGGCAACACATCCATATTAGAAATTCATTTTACCGACGAAAATCATGGATGGGCATGTTGTGCAGATGGTACTATTTTAAAATTGAATTAGGGACTAGGTTATCAATTAACGTTTTGCATCTAAGCTTGAAATCGACCAATTTTTTAATTGCGGTGGCAGTTAACAAAAACCCACTCAAAGCTATCTAAGAAAATTATCTTAGCTGAAAAAAAAACCATATTTCATCTCTTACTTTTCACCCACAAAAATCAATTTTTAAATACTTGGTAATTCCCTTCAATTCTTTAACTTTGGTATAAGGTTGCATAAACAACTAAATTTGATTTTGGACGAACCATGTAAAATCATGAGGGGAAGTTGAATAATGATTTACGGCTGAAGAGCTGCGGGATAGTAGCGAAAACCGCAGCGAAGCGTAGGTTGTAGCGGATAGCCCGAACAAATGTTGAAATAAATTACCAATGGCGAAAGCCAAAAAAAAATAAATATTATGCAGGAAGCATACATTGTAGCAGGTTACAGAACGGCGATTGGAAAAAGTAAAAAAGGCGGTTTTCGATTTACAAGGCCCGATGATCTGGCGATAGAAGTGATACAGGCTTTGCTGGCAACCGTGCCGCAACTGGATGTAAAAAGAGTGGATGATGTAATTGTTGGCAACGCTGTACCCGAGGCGGAACAAGGCTTACAGGTAGGACGCATAATTGCTGCAAAAGCTGTTGGCTTTAGTGCGCCGGGCATTACCATTAACCGTTACTGTGCAAGTGGGCTGGAAAGTATTGCCATGGCAACAGCAAAAATCAGAACAGGCATGGCGGAATGTATTATTGCCGGCGGTACAGAAAGTATGAGCCTGGTGCCAACTGCCGGTTGGAAAACGGTGCCTTCTTATTCCATTGCAAAAGAAGAACCTGATTATTATTTGAGCATGGGCCTTACCGCAGAGGCAGTGGCAAAAGAATACAATGTGAGCAGGGTAGACCAGGATGAATTTAGTTTTAACAGCCATAGAAAAGCAGCGAATGCAATTAATGAGGGTTATTTTAAAAGTGGCATATTATCAATAAATGTGGAGCAGGTTTATGTAGATGAAAAAGGAAAACGCAAAACAAAAACTTATGTGATGGACACCGATGAAGGTGTGCGTACCGATACCAGCATTGAAGGTTTGGCAAAATTAAAACCAGCCTTTGCGGCAGGCGGTGTGGTTACTGCAGGCAACTCTTCACAAACCAGTGATGGCGCAGCTTTTGTGATAGTGATGAGCGAAAGAATGATCAATGAGCTGGGGCTAAAACCAATTGCCCGTTTGGTAAATTGTGCCAGCGCCGGTGTGCATCCACGCATTATGGGCATAGGCCCGGTGGAAGCCGTGCCAAAGGTTTTAAAACAGGCCGGAATGACTTTAGCCGATATAGATCTGATAGAACTGAACGAAGCTTTTGCCTCACAATCTTTGGCGGTTATTCGTGAATTAGGATTGAATAATGATATTGTAAATATTAATGGCGGCGCTATAGCATTGGGTCATCCGCTGGGCTGCACCGGTTGCAAACTAACCATTCAGATCATTAACGATATGAAACGCCTGAATAAAAAATACGGTATTGTAACGGCCTGCGTTGGCGGCGGGCAGGGTATTGCAGGTATTATCGAAAATATAAATTAAGAGAAAAATTATTTGGTTACAAGCGTTTGTTTTTCATAGCATCAGCGTTGTGTCACTCATTTGTGCAGCAAATTTTTTGTCAACATTATAGACCATTATAGTTAATCAAACTCCTTTGGTTTATTCAATTCATAATTTTCATCATAGCTTACAAAGAAATAAATATAAATTGCCCGGCTTAACCGCATCAACCAGGGTTGTAATATTACCAGTAAAAATCCATTGATCCCCAACCAGTAAAAAATTCTGTTGTCTTCAGTAGAAACGCCAATTAATACCCACCATGCTAAAAAAGTAGCCACTGATAAAGCTACTGCCAAACCATAACTTACGTAGCCGGTGCCGTACCAAAAGCCAGGTTCCATATCAAAATGTTGGTTACATACTGGGCAGTCATCATACATATTAAAAATATGATCCAGCGATAATTTTTTATAAGCATTGCTATCTTTGAACATTGGCCCTTTTCTGCAGCGTGGGCAGCGCATTGTAAAAATGCTCCACCAATATCCCGGCTTTTTTTGTTTAATTTTTTCCATCTGATTTTCTGAATTTTAATTTGAAAAAAAGCATGATCAGGCTCATCGTTAATACCATACTGTTGGTATAAATAATGGCTGCGTCCATTACCAATATGCCGTAAGTAAGCCACATTGATACACCAATCATCAGTAAAATCAACATGAACATAGAAATATCTTTTGCAGATTTCGTTTTCCATATCTGTATTACCTGCGGTAAAAAAGTAATAGAAGTAATAGTGCCTGCGGCTAACCCTAACAGTTGTAATGAACTCATAGCTTTAGTTTTTTTCTGCTGCGCTTTCTTTTGCGATATTAATAATCGCCGGGCTGATCTTTTTTCTTTCTCCAATTTGCTGGCGCCACATGGCGTAATATAGTCCCTTTTCTTCCAATAGCTTTTCATGCGAGCCTGTTTCAACAACCACACCTTTTTCTAATACATAAATTCTGTCTGCATGCATAATAGTACTCAGGCGATGTGCGATCAAAATAGTGATCTGCTCTTTCAGCGATGAAACATCTTTTATTGTATTTGTTATTTCTTCTTCTGTTAAAGAATCCAAAGCAGAGGTAGCTTCATCAAAAATTAAAAGATGTGGATTACGTAACAATGCACGGGCTATGGAGATACGTTGTTTTTCACCGCCACTTAATTTTAATCCGCCTTCACCAATCATGGTTTCCAAACCTTTTTCTGCTCTTTCAAGCAATTGCGTGCAGCTTGCTTTTCTCAATGCTTCATTCAACTGTGCTTCTGAAGCCTCGGGGTTTACAAACATTAAATTTTCCCTGATGGTGCCGCTGAAAAGATTTGTATCCTGTGTTACAAAACCAATCTGCCTGCGGAGGTCATCAAAAAATATTTCTGTTTCATCAAGGTTGTTATACAATATTTTTCCTTCCAGCGGGCGATAAAGACCCACTAGCAATTTCATTAAAGTGGATTTGCCGGAACCTGAAGGCCCAACAAAGGCAATCGTTTCGCCAACAGTTACTTTAAAACTAATACCATCAATTGCTTTGTGAGAAGCCGTTTGATGTTTAAATTCTACATTTTTAAAAGCCAATGTTTCTATATTTCCCAAAGGCTTGGGATGTGCCGGTTCAAGCTCTGGGGCCTTTTTCATCAATACATCAAAATTTATCAGGGAAGCTTCTGCTTCCCGATAAGAAAGAAGGATATTTCCTATTTCTTGCAACGGACCAAAAACAAAAAAGGAGAAGATCTGCATGGTTACCAACTGGCCGGCATTCATAGACCCGCCAAAAATTAGCCACATTAAAATAAATAAAATTACCTGGCGAAGGGTATTCACCATTGTGCCCTGTACAAAACTAATACTGCGTATGCGTTTTACTTTTGTTAACTCCAGCCCTAATATTTTGTAAGTATTTTTATTTAACCTGTCTACTTCCTGGTGCGTCAATCCAAGGCTTTTTACCAACTCTATATTCCGCAGCGATTCTGTTGTAGAGCCTGCCAATGAAGTAGTTTGGTTAACAATATCCTTCTGAATGATCTTTATTTTTTTGCTGAGCTTATTGGTAATAAAAGTTAATACAGTAATACCGACTAAATAAGCAACGGGAATACGCCAGTTAATAAAAAGTGCTGCATACACAAAAACAAATACAACTCCAATAATGACTCCAAAAAGTATATTGATGAAGTTGGTCATAAATTTTTCTACATCAGATCTTACTTTGGTAAGTATAGATAATGTTTCACCACTACGCTGATCTTCAAATTGCTGGTAAGGTAGTTTCATGGCATGTTGCAAACCATCTGTAAAAACCCGTGCGCCAAATTTTTGTATCACAACATTTAAAAAATAATCCTGGAAAGCTTTTGCAATGCGGCTTACCATTGCTACGGAAATAGACGCTGTCAATAAAAACCAAACGCCGGGCTTATTCCATGAAAATGAATTGAAGAAACGGTTCCAATCAAAGTTATGCGCTGGCGGAACACCGCTTCCCTGGTGGCTGTTGGCAAGATTGATAAGTTTGCCCAATAAGATAGGATCTACGAGTGAGAAACCGATGTTGACGCTTGCCATCAAAAGAGTGAATATTACAAGCCATTTGTGTGGCTTTAAATAATGTATTAATATTTTCATGTATGGTAAAGTTTGAATGCTTTTTTAAAAGCAATTGCATGCAAAATTACATTGAAATATTTCTATACATTCAAAATATATTTAAGATAAATATATTTTCCGCAATGCGATAATAAGGTAAAATGCCTCTTTTAATCAGCTATGTGGGCTATTCAGATACTTGGCATTAATAATATCGCCAACAGGACGGTCTTCAATTTTACTTTCTACCCAGGAGATTATATCTAGGTATGCAAAGGATCTTGTTTCAAAACGATTTTTCTCAAGGTGTTTTATTTTCTTAAGAAACTCCTTCAGTTCTGATTTTAATAATTGTGGTTTCAATTTAAAAGAGTGGCGTAAAAAAGTAAAAATAGCTTCTTCTACTACCGTAAGGTTTTTCATTTTTGCCATAAACCTGTAAACCGATTTTATTAACGGTTCCAGTATTTCTTCATTGCCTATTTCATAATGGCAAAGCAAATGCATCAGGCGGGCATAGCACTGCAGGTCATTACGCAGGCCGGTAGGGTTATCATTAATAATTTTATGGAGATAGTCAATTGCTTTATCATAATCCCCTGCACCAAAATACAAGGATGCAAATTTATAATTGAATACAACAATTCGGTGATTGTCTACAAAAAGTGCATATTCTCTTAATTTTTTTTCAATGACAGGTACAAGAGTTACCCCTTCTTTAAAGTTACCGATCATTAAATACCAGTTTATTTTTGCACTGTTTATATAAATGGAAGTGTGTGTGCGGAAATTATCATGCTGGTTAGCTGCATCAGTTTTTTCAAAGTCTTCAAACTGCTTAAGAGTAATACTGAATTTTTTAAAATTTCTCAGATCAAAATGGGCGTTTAATAAAGTGTGCATGCCTTTAATGTAATGGCCAGTTTCTACGGCCACCATTACTTCATGCTCTTTGTACAGCTCTATCCATTTCTGGCTGTAGCGATAATACATTAAAAAGTCCTGCCTTATAAAGCTGTACCAGCAATAGCTTTGGTACAGATATAATTTTTCGTAAAAGCCATTGATGGCCTCTGCATTTGCCGGTAAAGAATTTTTAAAAAACTGCTTTATATCTTTCTCATCTTCCACATTACGTGCATGTCCGTTTTTTACATACCACCTGTACATCAGCAAAGCCAGGTTTGAAAGACGGGTAACCCTGTCAATATGTTCACTAATTGCAATAGCTTCATCAGCCATCTCTTCTGTTTTCTCCAGCGAACTACGGGTGATGTGAAGTGTTTCAATCTTTTTCTCCAGAGAAATAGCCTGTACCAGGAAATTCATTTTCTGATTTGTTCGGGCCATTTCTTTTGCCCTTTCTAAAATATGCAGGCTTTGAATTTTTAAACCTTTGTTATAAAGAAGACGGGCATTATCAAGCTGTTCACTTAATTTAAGATCAATATTATCATTTGTTTTTAACAAGCGCAGGCTTGCAAGCAATTGCTTATACAAATGTGTTTTTAAATTGGAGAATTGCGGCTTTGTAAAATCATTCAGAGTTTTAAAAAGCTGCTTTTCATCATATTCTGATTGATGATCCAATGCATCAAAAAGCCGGATAATCTTAAGGTCTTCTTTTGCAGAACTTCTTTTTATATAGAGCTTAAAATGCCTTTTCTCAGATTTTTCAAGTGAGTGTATCAGTTGGAAAAGTGTATCAGAAAAATTATAAAGCATTTTATTTTATGGGTTCAAGCTCCATTAAAAATAAATTAAACATTTGATTAAAATAAAATTACTTTAAATACCTTAAAGTAAAATGCCCACCGGTAACTTTTACCGGCAAGCATTTTAAACATTTCAGGAAACTTTAATTTATAGTTTAGCAACTTCAAACCCTTGTATATACTGTGTTTTCTGGCTTACTTTGTAACTTTCTGTATGTTTTGTTTTTACGGAAGTCACTTCAAAAGTAAGGCCGAAATCGGAAGCATTTAATTCATCTTCGCTTATTTCCAGGCGATATTTTCGGGAAAGGTTAGCACCGCTTACTTTTTCTGAATAAATCTCATTGCCAACGTTATTTTTTATTACAATGACAAACGTTTCGTTTTCATTATTGTTTACATCCAACTGAAAAAGAGGCTGGCTTTTTACTTTGCCTAAAAATTTAACTTCTGTTGGGTTGTCAGTAGCAGGTGCTGCAAAAACTGCTTGCGTTGCTGCCATTAAAAAAAGAACTGATAAACCTACTGTAATGTTTCTTGTTTTTTTAAAT
The DNA here is from genome assembly GCA_039918155.1 of Ferruginibacter sp. Taxonomy (GTDB): domain Bacteria; phylum Bacteroidota; class Bacteroidia; order Chitinophagales; family Chitinophagaceae; genus Ferruginibacter. The sequence continues at coordinate 18,587 of JBDSIB010000109.1, read as the reverse complement.
GTGTGTTTCATTTTGTTTAAATTTGAGTGTTAGTATGAAAGTTGTTTCTGTTTCATACAGCAATCATTCATGGTGTAAAAGTAGTACGTTAAAAATACTGTTGCAAATCAACTTATATCCTGTTGTTGTATGCTAAGCCTGAATTAAGTCTTCTGAAACCCTTTGCAGTATTGGATTTACAAAAAAATAATTTAATATGCCCAAAGCTTTTTAGGATATGTTTTTTTACATTAAAAAAGCGTTTATTTAATATTCTGGTAACATTTAACCCGATTTATGCAATTATAATGGTGGTATTAAAATTGTAATAACCTGCAGGAACTGATTATCTTTAATAGAAATATTTAAAACATTACTTGCAATGAAATTACCTTTAAAACAATACCCCTTCTACATGAAAAGTACGGTCGTATTATTTGGCCTTGTGCTATTGAGTATTTCTCTTTCTAATCTGCGTGATATTCTTTCTCCGATAGCCTTTTCATTGATCATTGCTATTTTATTAAATCCTTTGGTAAATAAGCTCCAGAATAAGGGAGTGAATAAGGTGGTGGCTATTTCATTGGCGCTTGTGCTTACGCTATTAATAATATCGGGAATTCTTTATTTTATTTCATCGCAGGTCATGAATTTCGGGGATAATCTGCCTGCTTTAAAAGCCAGTTTTAATCAGCATTTTTCACAATTGCAGCAATGGCTGGCATCAGAAATGAAAGTGCCCGTTGCCAAGCAGCAAAAAGTTATAACCGAAGCGTTGAACAGCAGCCAGGCATTGGTGGGTAAAACATTGGGCAGCGCTTTGAACACAGTGGGATTTTTTGTATTGGTTCCTATTTACATTTTTTTGCTTCTTTATTATAAAAATTTAATTCTTAATTTTTTGCATGAGGTTTTTGCTGAAGAAAATTCTGATAAGGTTTCAGAAGTATTAGGCGAAACAAAATCTGCCATACAAAGTTACATGGTGGGTCTGTTGCTGGAGGCCTTGGTTGTGGCTGTTATGAATGTGGCTGCATTATTATTATTAGGTGTGCAATACGCAATCTTACTGGGTGTAATTGGAGCACTGTTGAATATGCTTCCTTACATTGGCGGCATAGTTGCCATTGCTTTGCCCGTTATTATAGCTACCGTTACCAAAGATGGATTTACCACACAACTTTTGATAATCGCCGCTTATGCAGTTATCCAGTTTATAGATAATCATTTTTTAGTGCCTTTATTGGTTTCATCAAGAGTAAAAATAAATGCATTCTTTTCTATAGTAATTGTATTGCTGGGTGGAGCATTATGGGGAGTGTCGGGTATGTTTTTATCCATTCCCTTTCTTGCTATAATAAAAATTATTTTTGACAGGCTGCCTGAGATGAAGCCATGGGGTAAGCTTTTGGGAGATGAAGTGCCAACAAGACACAAAGGGCAGGTATGGACAAAAAGACGTTCTAAAAAAGATGCAGCAGCTGAGAAGAGTGCTTAAAATCATCAGAATTAAAAGATCATTTGGTATTTATTATATAAAAACACTATTGTGAATTACAAAGATATTGCCGCTTTGATCGGTAAAGAAAATGAAGGATTGCTGACACATACCTGCAAAACTATTTCAAAAGATAAATTGATTTTACCGGGTTCAGATTTTATTGATAGAGTGTATGCATTATCCGATAGGAATATTCCGGTCTTAAATAATCTTTCCAGGATTTTTAATGCAGGCAGGCTTGCAGGTACCGGGCATTTATCTATTCTTCCTGTTGACCAGGGCGTAGAACATAGTGCCGGTGCATCTTTTGCGCCAAATCCTATTTATTTTGACCCGGAAAATATTATTAAACTTGGTATCGAAGGGGGCTGTAATGCAGTGGCAACAACTTTTGGAGGCCTCGGAATTATGGCAAGAAAATACGCTCATAAAATTCCTTTCATTGCAAAAATAAATCACAACGAATTACTGACTTATCCCAACAAGTTTGACCAGACAATGTATGGCACGGTAAGAGAAGCCTGGAACCTTGGTGCGGCGGCCGTTGGTGCAACTATTTATTTTGGATCAGAGCAATCTGACCGGCAGATCGTTGAAGTGTCCCGTGCATTTGCAGAAGCACATGAGTTAGGAATGGCAACAGTGCTTTGGTGTTATTTACGCAATGATGCATTTAAAAAAGATGGCGTAGATTATCATGTATCTGCAGACCTAACAGGGCAGGCGAATTATTTAGGAGCCACCATTCAGGCTGATATTATAAAACAAAAACTTCCGGAAAATAATGGTGGGTATAAAGCACTCAACACCGGCGGCAGCAGTTATGGAAAATTAGATAAACGCATTTACACAAAACTTACTACAGATAACCCGATTGATCTTTGCCGTTACCAGGTCGCCAATTGCTACATGGGTAGGGCAGGCCTCATTAATTCCGGTGGTGCTTCTGGTGGTGATAAAGATTTGAAAGAAGCTGCACTTACTGCAATTATCAACAAGCGTGCAGGCGGTACCGGTCTTATATCTGGTAGAAAATCTTTTCAAAAACCAATGAAGGATGGCATACAATTACTCAATACCATCCAGGATATTTATTTGTCTAAAGAGATTACTGTTGCGTAAAAGAAATTTCTTTTTTAATAAAATCAGTTATTATTTCCGGCCTGTCTAAAACCATCAGGTGCCCGGCTCCCGGAACTTTTACGTCAGGACGTATAAATTGTATCGGCAATGCCCTGTCGGCTGTACCATGTATATGACGCAGATTTAAAGGAATTATTATGTTTTTCCATTTCAAGATTTTATCAACTGCCCATGTTAAAAAAACAGGATCAGCATCTTTAATTATTTCTACTAATATTTTTTTATCCTTATTATTTTTTACGCTAAAATACCAGTTGCTGAAAAGTGTAGTTTTTTTCAGAAATGAGGCTGGTGTAATTTTGTGAAAGCCAATTTTTCCAACCATCTTGTAATAAAAAGGGATTTCTTTTTTTGTTTTGGCTGATGATATAAGAATTATTTTTTCTATTTCCATTATTTTGGAAATTTCAATTGCCATCATTCCTCCAAAGGAAAGACCGATTATAATGGGTTTTTCAGTTACTATTTTTTGAGATAGCCTTTTTGCATAATCTTCAATTGTCTCATTCTTCAGCGGCCTTATCCAATCAATATAAGTTACTTCCATTCCTGAAAGATCGAGATTCTGAAACATTCTTCTGTCAGCACCCAATCCACTTATAATATAAATATGTTGCATAAATTTTAATTATAAAAAAACCTTTGTAAGATTATATAAACTTACAAAGGTTTTAATAAGGAAAATATTTCTGCTCTATTAATACTTGGCAGGCTGACCTGCCTTAGGTATAGAGGCTTTTATAAACGTTCTAATTTGTTCGTTGGCTTCTAACAGGTCTGGCTTACGCAAATAAAGCATATGGCCGCTGCGGTAACCACGCCAACTGATTCGGTCATTTAATTTACCGCCTGGGTCAAGTTGCCAAAGACTATATTTCGCATTAAAATAATCGCAGGCACCATCATAATATCCTGATTGAACCATTAAATGTAAGTAAGGATTTTGCGCCATTGCCTGGCGCAGATTTTCACCTGTTCTGTCTCCTTTATCATTCCATGGGTAAACGTTGCCAAACATATTGTATTTAAGGTCTGTTTTGAAATTCAGTTCTTCTCTTAAATAAATATTAATAGCAGGTGTAAATGAATGTAACCATGATGTAAGTTCTGCATTGTAATCCGGGCCATCACCTCCATCCTGCCTGTCTATTCCTTTGTACCTTGAATCCAGTCTTCCTACTGTAAATCCTTTATCACGCAGTAATTCTTTCCAGAAAAAATCTGCAGGTATATCAAGGTTGTGTTGTAAAATCACTTTCTTGGAAAGGCCGCTGTACATAGCCATTTTTGTAGCCATCGCATCTTTATCTCCTGCACTTAAAGAACTTCCCTTTGCCATTGCAGGGATCAGTTCATCGATAGTAAATTTTTCTACTTCAGGTAATAATGCATTCAGATCTCTTTGTTGCAGTTCGCTGCCAAGTGCTTTATGATACCAGGCTGTAGCAGAAAAATACGGAAGCATTAAAGATTGCTGTACCGGACCATTACGTTCAATGCCAAGGTCTGTTGGCGATACCAGGATCACACCATTCAGGTACATCCATTCTGAGTTTTGTAATTCCAGGGCAAGGCCTGAAACCCTTGTAGTACCATAGCTTTCGCCAATTAAATATTTTGGTGATGCCCACCTGTTCTTTCTTGTTACAAAAGTATTTATCCATTCTGCCAGGTAACGTATGTCTTCATTTACGCCATAAAATTTACTGCCCGGAATCTCTTTACCTACCGGTCTTGAAAAACCTGTGTTCACAGGATCGATATAGACAATATCTGCAACGTCAATAATGCTGCTGCTGTTGTCATGCAAACCATAAGGCTGCACAGGATATCCTTCATCATCCACATTTAAAATACGTGGGCCGGTATAGCCAATTTCCATCCATACGGATGGTGTGCCAGGGCCGCCGTTAAAAGAAATAACCAGTGGCCTTGCTGCCCTATCGGTTACGTCTGTACGTTCGTAATAAGTGTAGAATACAGAAGCGTCGGCTTTTCCGTCTTCATTCCACACAGGCATTGTGCCTGCAGTAGCTGCGTAAGGTATACGTACACCCTTTACCGTTATTTCATGTTTGGTAGTTACGGTTGTATCTGTATTCACCATCCTGTTATAAACAATGGGCTTGTCAGTTTTAGGAGTCTCTTCTGGTTGCTGTCTCCTTTGTGCATTTACATTATCTGCCAGTATCAGCAACAATGCAAATGGGATCAATAATTTTTTCATGTAGAAGTTTTATTGGTGGCGACGTAATTTAAGGAAATGTTCGAATTCTTTCTGAAAGCATTTCGCTGGATTGTATTACAAAATTGCTGATTGGTAAAGCAATGCGTCCACCACTTTATTTTAGCCCTAATTGTGCCTTGTATCTTGCAATGGTATTATTGGCTTCGATCAGTTGCAACTTTATGTTATGCAATTCAGGTTTACCGGATTTTAATAATTCTTCTGTTTCTTCATTGCTTTGCTGCAATAATAAAATATCATTATCCATTTGTTTCATGATATTATGCGCTGCCAGTAACTTTTTTTCATATTCCCGTTCGATCTGCTCCTTTGCATTGTGAGTATGTGTCACTTCTTTCTGCGCATTTTCTTTCATCAGCCTTTCTCTTTCCCAGCTTCCGTTTGCACTATTCTCTGATTTCCTGATTTTTACAATGTTTATGGTACGTATTATCCACGCTACAGCAAAGCCTGTAACAAATGCCCCGGAAGTATATATAATTATCTCGTTCACAATTTTTATTTTGACAGTGCAAAATATTTCATTTTTATGGATAAAAAATTTAAGGAGCTGACTTTTTAGTTGCAATAATCACAAAATGAAGCAGCTCCTGTACCATTACCATTTTATTTTTATGCCGCCATTTACTACAAAACCTTCTGTATGGTTCCAGATATCATCAAAAGACGGATTATTAAATGGAGCATTTACTACGCCTTTGTATTTGCTTTGCCGCTCATCTGAAATATTTTCAAAATTGATAAAGAAGGAAAACTTCCCGAATGTTTTTTGTGCCATTGCACCAAACTCCCAATAGGAAGGCGTTTGCAAGCCATTGTATAGGTATTGCGATCCGTTATAATAACCTTCAAGACCAATTTTTATATTGTCTTCTTTTTCATATATCAATGCTAAATTGATCTTACTTTTTGCCAAAAGCGGAATGAATTGATTGCCTGCCAGGTATTTGTTTTTTGCATTTGTAAAAGTATATCCGGCAAAAAGCTTCAATGCATCATGGTAAATAAATTTAATATTGGTTTCAAAACCATTGCTGATAATAGGTTTAGCCGCATTGGCAAAATATAGATCATTCCCTGCATTTTTCTGTAACACAAGCGGATCGTTGATTTTGGTATAAAAAAATAATTGATTTATAGAAAAAAGTAAATCTTCAGAAATGTTTGTTTTAAAATTCAGATCAAAAGTTCCACCAATACTTTTTTCAGCTTTTGTACCAGCTAGTGGCACTACATTCTGATATTGTATGCTTTCTGTTTGTTCTGTAAAAATGGTTGGAATTTTATACCCTAATCCGCCACCAAGCCTCGAAGAAAATTTATCGCTAAACCTGTGTAATACAGACACACGTGGTAATACAAAGGTTTGCGTTTTATTATAATTTGTATTGCTGAAGGTTACATTATCAACTCTTACCCCATATTCTATTTTATTTTTATCGGTTATATCCCAGGTATCCTGCGCATAAATACCACCTGTCACTGTTTTAGCATCCTGGTTAATGCCAAGGCTATTTTCTTTTTGATGAAACTTGTCATAAATAAAATTGATGCCTGTTACAATGCTGTGCGTTTTTGCATAAAAGATATAACTGCCATCTGTATAAGTATTGGTGTTTAGGCCGGCAAATGAATAAGCTGGTATATTTATTTTTCTATCAAAAAAACTAAGGCTTTGTTTTATTTTAAGGCTTTGCCTGTTCTCAAATTTCTTCTCAAACGAAAGAGTCGTGGTATTTCTGATGGTTTCATTCTCTTCAAAATATACATGATTAGCATCTGCATTATTTTTTATTACCTGCATATCGCCACCGGTATTTTTTCCTTTGGTAAAACTATTGCCAATGATGAATGTGCTTGTTTTATCAGGATAAAAAAACAGTGTTGGGTTAACAGTAAAGTTGTTTGATTTTGGTAATTCAGAAAAGCCGTCTTTATCTACATCGTATGCTTTTTGCCAATTCAATGATCCTAAAAAACTGTAACCCCATTTCCCTTTTTTACGTGCAGCAAACAATCCTGCATTGGTTTGCCCAACATTGGATTGATTGAAAATAAAATTGTATTCGCCTTTTTCTGTAGGCGTTTTTGAAATAAAATTTATAACACCTGCAATAGCTCCTCCGCCATACAAAGTAGAGGAGGGCCCTTTAATAATTTCCACCTGTTTCAAATCGAGCGGCGTAATTTCAAGAATGCTGAGGCCACTGGCAAAATTTCCAAAATTGGGATAACCATCTTTTAAAAGCTGTGTATATTTCCCATCAAGCCCCTGTACCCTGATGCTTGCATTGCCGCTGGTAGCCGATGTTTGCTGCACTTGTAATCCGGTACTCTCATGCAATACCATTGATACATTGGAGGGCCGCATATTACTTTTTTCATCGAGTTCTTCTGCATCAATCACTTCCAATCTTGTGGGTGTATTGGCAATACTTCTGCTTGTTCTTGTTGACTGTACCATTATTTCATCCAGCTCCTGGTGGTCTTCTGCCAAAAGAATTTCAAGAGTGTCAGAAACGTTTAGTGGAAATTTTAATTCTCTTTTTTCAGATACGTATCCAATATGCTCCGCAATAATCCGCTGTGCGCCTGCAGGAATGTTTTGTATTTCCGCAATGCCATTTCTGTCAGAAATAACTACAATAGCAGTATTCTTAATAGAAATGGTTGCGCCTGGTAAAACTGTTTTGCTTTCTTTATCTTTTATTAATGTGTAAAATTTATTTTGTGCTACAGCGCAAGTGATCGTGCACAATGCTGCACATAGAAAGATCATTTTCTTCATGATATGATTTAATTAAGTTGTTTAAAAATATTTCAGATCAACAACTTGATTTTGGAGGCTGCCATATATTTTGAAAATGATCAGAGAGATAATGCCCGTTGTTCAGAGAAAATTTCGGACAATTGTTCATTAGAAGAGGAAGTGTGATTTTTATTTCGGCGTAATTTGAAACAACAGGTGCACAGCAACAGGTACAGTTGCAAAATGCTGCGCAGGTCTCATTTTGCTGTTTTTGGTTTCTAGAAGTTGAGTGGCCGGATTCCATATCTGCCAAGGCACAATCATTAATGCATGCACATGGCCTGGCAGAAATTGCCAGCAGGTAAAATGCAAAAAGAAATACCATAATCTTCATTTTGCAAAAGTAAGCAAAGGAGATTTGAAATGAAAAGTGTAAACAGTTTTTATGTAATTATTTTTTTAATTTCTTCTTTTCGAGGATTTCCTTTATTCTAAATTTTACAATAGAGGTAATAAGCGCCAGGGGCAAAGGTTTATCCAAAGGAAATTGTACTGAGCCTTTTGCATTTTTATAGCCTGATATTTGTTTTCCAAATTTTTTAATAGCTGCTGCGCCAGGGTAAAAACCGATGTGGTTTGCATAGCCTGCAAAATATACCAGAATGCCATTTTGCCTGTAAGCAGGCATTTTGTAGCTGATGATTTCTTCTGCAGCCGGCGCCGCATTTAAAATATAGGTACGCACTTCCTGCAAAAGTATTTGAGTGGTTTTCGGAAAAGATTTTATGTATTTATCTATTTCTGATAATGGCATAAGAACTTTTTTTATTTGTCAGAAAAATATAAATTTAAAAAAGAGTTGTCTAAAGATTTTCTATGCTCCCCAACCTTCCCTGTCCAAGCTCCTGTATTGAATAGCTTCTGCAAGATGTTCCGGTTTAATATCTTGACTTGCAGAAAGATCAGCAATGGTACGGCTAACTTTTAAAATACGATCATATGCACGGGCGCTCAGGTTTAATTTTTCCATTGCCACTTTTAATAAATTTTGTCCGGCAGTGGATATTTTACAAACTTCTTTTAATGTTTGACTGCTTATTTGTGCATTTGCATATACACCAGCTAATTCTTTATAGCGTTCCGCCTGTATCTCACGGGCCTGTATTACACGCTCTCTGATGCTTTCACTTTTTTCAAATTTCTGTTCAGATGAAAGCTCACTGAATGCTACCGGTGTTACTTCTACATGCAGATCAATTCTGTCTAACAATGGCCCTGATATCCTGCTTAAATATCTTTGTACAATGCCTGGCCCGCAGGTACATTCTCTTTCCGGATGATTAAAATAACCGCAAGGGCAGGGGTTCATACTCGCAATCAACATAAAACTTGCAGGAAAATCCAATGCTATTTTTGCCCGGCTGATCGTCACTTTTCTTTCTTCCATCGGTTGTCGCATTACTTCCAAAACAGTTCGTTTAAACTCAGGTAATTCATCTAAAAACAAAACACCGTTATGCGCCAGAGAAATTTCTCCCGGCTGCGGATTACCGCCGCCACCGACCAGAGCTACATCAGAAATAGTATGATGTGGCGAACGAAAAGGGCGTTTACTCACCAACGTTGAATTCTCCGGAAGTTTGCCGGCAACGCTGTGGATTTTTGTTGTTTCCAAAGCTTCCTGTAAAGTAAGCGGCGGTAAAATAGTTGGTAATCTTTTTGCAAGCATTGTTTTGCCTGCGCCCGGCGGGCCTATCAGTATTGCATTGTGGCCACCTGCTGCTGCGATTTCAAGAGCACGCTTTATATTTTCCTGCCCTTTTACATCGCTAAAATCTATATCAAAATCGCTTTGAGCATTTGCAAATTCTTCCCGGGTATTTACATACGTGGGTTGTAAACTTGTTTCATCTTTAAAGAAATTAATTACATCATTTAGATGCGTTACGCCATATACTTTTAAATTATTTACCATCGCTGCTTCTTTTGCATTTGCAAGTGGCAATATCAATCCTTCAAAGTTTTCTTTACGTGCCTGTATGGCAATTGGCAATGCGCCTTTTATAGGACGTAATCCGCCATCAAGGCTTAGTTCGCCCATTATTACAAATTTCTCTAAACGTTCAGGATTTTCTATTTGCTCGGTAGCACCTAATGTACCAATAGCAATCGGAAGATCAAATGCAGAGCCTGTTTTTTTAATATCAGCAGGTGCCAAATTTACAACCAGCTTTGTACGTGGCATGTAATAATTATTGCTTTTAATAGCACTTTCAACTCTCTGCAAACTTTCTTTTACGGCATTATCTGGCAGGCCAACAATAAAATAATGTTGTCCCTGGTTGTTCACATTTACTTCAACAGTAATGGTAATGGCTTCCACGCCATAGACGGCGCTTCCAAAAGTTTTGACTAACATTAGTACGAATTTTTTTTAAAGTTAGAAAAAGTTTGATAGGAAAGAAAGATAAAATTCAGTGACTAAAATATTACTGGCCGGGTAACCAATAGCTGTAAAATACCTTATTTAAATTACTTATTGTATTTTGTTGTTCCGGGATGAAAACTCTGCCAGCTATGCCAAAACTCCTGGTAGGCTTGTATTGTAGCAAGTTTGCTTCCTTTTAAAATACCTTCTATACTTTCACCATTCATATTCCAGGTAGAATTAGTTGTTGTGTCTTTTAATGTTTGTGAAGCTTCATCCGCAATAAAAAATAACGGTGAACTCAATTTTTCAATTTTAACATCACTGCTCCACACATGAAAACTCCTGTTATCCTTTTCCAACACTAATATAATAGCGCCACCGCTAAACGTATCATTAATGACTCTTTGTTTTACTAGTTCATTCCAGTCGTATGCTCTTGAATAACCATCTTTTTGTACACCGAGTATCCATGATTTAAATTTCCAGGAAGCGCTATCCCTTTTCTCCAGTCCGCTATTAATGGTGCCATTATCAAACCCTTCCAATGACTTATATTGTTTCGCAAAAAATACATCAGGTTGTAAAATAGTTGTGTTTGGATATTTGCGTATCCATGCACTCAAACTCATTTGCGTGGACTCGATCTCTTTCAAGGCTGTACCTTTTAACAGGCCGGCAATGGCAACACCCGTTGCCTGCCGCCACCAGCTTTTGGTTGTTGCATCCTCAAACATTGCATTAAAATGATCCATCCCTACCAAACGAAATTTTTCAAATTTGCCATTTACAAACGGACTGAAAACCCTGCCTGTTCTGCAAACGGTGCAATAGCTAACCATTACCGGAGAGCCACCGACTGTATCCTGAACCTGGTGGTGGTAGCCAATTATTTCAATTGGATAAGCTTTTGCTTCACCATTTATTTGTACACCAATAACTAATTTGTTACTATCAATTTTATTGGTAGTAACGGTTGCTAATATTTTATTTTTTGGCTGGTAAAACATCTTATCTGCCAAAAACTTAAAATTAACGAGATAGAAAATGCCTGCATAAAGTAGTACAAAAAGGAGGAGCAATATTTTTCTCCACCAACGGCTGTTACGAAAAATATACAATAATGGTGGTATGATCAGGATCAATCCCAATAGCCTGAACCACCAGATATAATTGTTAAGGAAATAAGCAACTTGTATTGTATTTGACATTTGGCTGCCAGGGAATGGCATTATGAAATACACACGGAGTATTTCAGTAGCGAATAAGACCAGGAAGCCGGTAATAAGCAGTAGAGTTCTTTTCATTTACTAAACTAAAGATTGACTATTAAGAATTGAGGGATTTATTAAATATTTAATAAATGATGCCGAGGTAAGATACAATTATAATTATAATTTTTCCAGCATATCCACTACACCTTCTTTTTTTAAAATAAGATAGCCAATGCGATCGTTGCTAATGCCATCTTTTAGATGATAACTAAAATACAACTGATCATCTACAACCGAAGTTTCAAAATATTTAAAATCTATATTGGGATATTTCCTTAATTCTTCTCCAATTTCGTATAAATGCGTAGAAAGAATAAATAAGGAATTTTTCATTTTCAATAAACCTTCAATTACAGTGCTGCTGCACTTCATAGCATCCTGTACATTGGTTCCTTTGAACAGTTCATCAATCAGTATAAGCCATTTTTTTCCATCACTTATTTTAGTAATGGTTCTTTTAATGCGCTGTACTTCATTGAAAAAATAACTCTCTCCTTTAGCAATATTGTCTACGACATTAATATTGCTAAGCATGCCATCAAAAAAAGTAAGTTTCATTTTTTTAGATGGAACGCCCATGCCTAAGTGAGCAAGAAAAACAGAAGCCCCAACAGATTTGATAAAAGTACTTTTACCACCCATATTAGCACCGGTTAAAAAAATAAAATTTGTTTTTTGATTCAACACCAGATCATACGGAACAGGTTCATTTACCAGCAAATGATAAAGGCCTGTTGTTTCAATAACGGGTTCATCACTCTCTACAAAATCAGGAAATACCAATCCGAATTTTTCTACAGCTTTAGCCATGCCATACCAGGCATCAATTTGCGCATACAGCACTACCAGTTCAAGCATATTATGTTTATACCCATAGCGTATAAAATGTGCCAGCTCCAGTTTTTGTGCGTTAGATAGTTCTTCGCTTCTTTTATATTTTTCAACAACAGCAAACTGTTCTTTAGTTACAATCCGGTTGATTTCAGACAAAACTTTTTGTAAAGGCGCAGGGACCTTTTCATCACTGAAGAGTTGTAACAGTATTTTAAAAGATTTTATAAAATCGAAACAATGTTTTACAGAATAAGTAACCAGTGCATAATCGGGACCATGTAGTAATTTATAACTGTAAGTATCCATGGCGGATGGATGTGCAGGAATAACACTGAGAAGAGAATCGAAAAACTTCTCTACCACCATCACAGTACCATTATTTATTTGAGGAGGCCAGCCAGCTTGCTTTTTTATTATCAACTGTAGTGTTTGTTGAACGGCAACAATTTCTTCGGCAGAATTAAGCGTAGTTGCAAAATTAATTCTCAACTGTTCGCTGCCATGCGTAGTGGTACACAGATCTAATTTATTAAAAACCGAATCATCTTCTCCATTGTTGAAAATTAAAAGATCGGCAAGGGTGGTATCGTCTATTTCCATACTGCTTTATTAAGTTTACCGGGTAAATAACAATCTTTTGCCAATGTAAGAGTCATTAATGACCCCATTTTCATAAATCATATTCCCATTTATCATGGTATTCTCAATACTTGCCGAAAAAGTGAAGCCTTCCAGAGGGCTCCAGCCGCATTTGTATAAAAGATTTTGTTTACTTACAGTAGTTGGTTTATTGAGGTTGGCCACCACCAGGTCAGCATAATAACCTTCACGGATATAACCTCTCTCTTTTATTTCAAAACAATCAGCAACTGCATGGCTCATCTTACGCACCATTGTTTCCAATGAAATATTTCCGATGCTATGATGATAAAGCATCAGTAAAACCGGATGTTGTACCAGTGGTAATCCTGCATGTGCATGTTCGTAAGGGCCTTCTTTTTCTGATAAAAGATGCGGCGCATGGTCAGTTGCAATCACATCCAGCCGGTCATCATTTAGGGCCTGCCACAGCGCTTTCTGATTATCCGGTGCTTTTATGGCGGGATTGCATTTTATATTATAACCCAATCTTTCATAATCATCAGCCGTAAAGTGCAGATGGTGTACGCATACTTCTGCCGTAATGCGTTTATCCTTTAGCGGTAGCATGTTACCAAACAGTTGCAATTCTTTTTCTGTACTGATGTGTAGAATATGCAACCTGCTATTGTGTTTTTGTGCAAACTGGATGGCTATTAATGAAGATTCAAAACAGGCTTCTGCATTGCGGATTATGGGATGATCAGAAGCCTCGAGATCAGGTTTTTCTTTTTTCCGCAGTTCATAATTTCTTTTTATGATCCTTTCATCTTCGCAATGTGTGGCAATCAATACTTCGCTTTCGCTGAATATTTTATTTAAAGTACTGTGATTATCTACCAGCATATTACCTGTGCTGCTGCCCATAAATATTTTTATTCCGCAAATATCCTTTTTCAGATCATTTACTTTTAATGCTTCGGTTGCATTGTCGTTGCTTACACCCATAAAAAAAGAGTAATTAGCAGCAGATTTCTGAGCAGCGATCTTGTATTTGTCTTCCAGCAGGTCAATAGTAAGTGCATTTGGAATAGTGTTGGGCATTTCCATAAAACTGGTAACACCGCCGGCCACCGCAGCCCTGCTTTCTGTATAAATATCTGCCTTGTGGGTAAGGCCGGGTTCTCTAAAGTGGACCTGGTCGTCAATAGCTCCGGGCAGCAGGTGCAAACCTTCCCCATTTATCTCCCGTATATTTCCTTTTTCGTTGATGTTGTTAGCGATCTTTTCAATTCTTTCGCCAACTACTAAAACATCGGTAGAGGATATTTGACCCTCGTTTACCACCATAATGTTTTTGAAAACATATTTTTGCATATCTTGAAATATATTGATTTTTAAACTAACAGAAAACTAAATGCAAATTATTAAAAGCCTGCTCAAAATAGTTGTTTTTATTTGCCCGGTTACCGCCGTAGCACAATCTACTTATTTAAATGAAGGTGCAAAAGAAAGCCGTTTTATTGACCGGCTTGAAATAAAACAACAGACAAATACAAATTTAAACTTTTCAACACTAAAGCCTTTCAACAGGCGGGATATTGTAAGAGAAGCTGAATTTCTGGATAGCGCCCGTATGGGATACGCAGACTCTACCGGTAATGACCGTTATAAAATGTGGACTGACCTCGATCTTTCGCCGGTAGATGAGTATAATATGCGCAGCCTGCTAATGAATAACAGTGAATGGGTTACTACTCCACATGATTATTTTTTGAGTAGGCATCCGGTACTTAAAACCTTTTATAAAACAAAAGCAAATTTGTACGAAGTAAATAATCCCGATTTTTTTCTTGCAGTAAACCCTGTATTGCAATTTGATTTACCCAAGGAATCCGGTAATGGCGAAACGCTTTTTTTAAATTCACGTGGAGTAACAATAAGAGGATTGATTGGTAAAAAAATAGGTTTTTCTTCTACCATTACGGATAACCAGGAACGTGGGCCAAGTTACTTTCAACAGCAGGTGTCCACACTAAGAGCTGTGCCAGGAGAAGGGTTTTATAAAAGATTTAAAACGACAGGCGTAGATTATTTTGATGGTCGTGGATATTTTACTTTCAATGCGGCAAAATTTATCGACTTTCAATTTGGATACGATAAAAATTTTATAGGCAATGGTTACCGTAGTTTATTTTTAAGCGATTGGGGTAACAGCAATTTATTTTTGAAAGTAAATACAAAGATCTGGAAGTTAAATTACCAGAATCTTTTTATGGAGTTGATACCGCAGTTTACTAAAAGAGGAGATTCGTTATTGCCACGCAAATATGCGGCAATGCATCACCTGAGCATGAACGTTACCAAATGGCTAAATCTTGGTTTGTTTGAAGGGGTGATTTTTGGCAGAACAAATCATTATGATTTTCAATACCTGAACCCGATCATTTTTTACAGGCATATTGAAGGCACCATTGGTAGCCCTGACAATGCTGTGGCAGGTTTTGATTTTAAGGCAAACCTGGCACATAAAGTACAGGTGTACGGGCAGTTTTTATTGGATGAATTTGTTTTATCTAAATTAAAAAATGACCCTACCAGTTGGGTAAATAAATTCGGAATACAGGTAGGAGCAAAATATGTAGATGCATTTGGAATAAAAAATCTCGATCTGCAGGTGGAAAGTAACAGGGTAAGGCCTTTCACCTATTCTCACAATGATACTATTGCGAATTATACAAATTACAATCAACCGCTGGCGCATCCACTTGGAGCAAACTTTCAGGAATACATCGGTATTTTAAATTACCAGCCGTTACCGAAATTGAATATTTATGCAAGAGCAATTTATTATTACAAAGGGTTGGATAGTGCAGGTATAAATTATGGTGGTGATATTTTTGAACCATATACAACCCGTACTATGGAAAATGGGTATAAAGTGGGTAGCGGCAATAAGGTGAAAGTACTAAATGCTTTGCTGCAGGTATCTTACGAAGTAAAGCAAAATCTCTTTTTTGATCTCTCAATACAGCAACGCAATTTTAAATATGATAACGGATCAGGAAGTAATAATAGTACTTTATTTACTGCTGGTATAAGATTGAATATGGCCAAGCGGCAGTATGATTATTAAGAAATAAGAATTTTATAAATAAAAAGCGGCTACACAATATTGTTAGCCGCTTTTGTATTTTAATCATCATCCTTTTCAGTAACCATTCTCAATGCATATTCATAGCTAGGGGTGCAATACTGCAAACGCTGACGCCGATTAAAAGCAGCACGCCTGATGCTATCAACATGGCTTTTCCAACTTGCCTGGTCGATGGGAAAAATGTAAGAAGAAGTCCAATTAAAAAATATCCAATACCAAGCAAAAAGCCAGTGAGACCAATCATTGAGAATTTTTCTCGATCCCCAAATAATAAAAAGCACAAAGCGATAAAACCAAAAATAGAGAAGCAGGTTATCATTGTATTTTTAAATTGGTTCATGATGTATTTTTAATGCATTCCGCCAAAGTTCATATTGCTGCAAACAGACCAGCCTATCAAAATCTCAACCCCCAAAATGCAAATGGCAATTAGTAACACTTTTTTACCACTTTTTTTCTTTAAGGGTTCTTTACTCATTGATTGAACAATGCCTACAATTACTAAAATGAAAGGCAAAAAAATCAATATTAATAATATTTCCATAACTGTAATTAAAAGGGCGAAGTTTCTCTTTCCTGTTGCAGCGTTTTTAGATACTCCTCCTTATCATCCCGGTAAAACAGATTCATTGTTTCAAATGGTATAATACGGCCATCTTTATGTACAATGTGTACACAGCTTTTCTTAATTGCTCTTACATCAAAATCATACGCATCTATAAATCGCATGATAATAATACGAAATAAATTATCATAACCCAAGCCAGGTGCTTCTATCTGCGGTAAACAGCAGAGCAACTGCTTCATATTTTCTTCTACTTTGTCCACAGAAATGCCCGTGCTGAAAATATCAATCATCTTTTCTTTCAAGGCATCATCCTGCTCGTAAATAATTGTGTTGCGGCTATTGTCTAATAACTGTGCCGGATCAATATATCTGGTTAGTGGAAATGTTTGCCCGGCCAACTTTAGTGCATATCCCATTACCAATGCATCAGGATTACATGGTACGGGTATAAGGTCATTAGGTTTAAAAATATCTGTTTGGTCAAGTATTTTCTGGCGTACATCCGTTAGCGTAATACGGTCAGTTGCCGGGTCAAAATTTTCTGTTCTGCCTGCTACCTGTGTTGGCTGAAATGTAACGCCACGTACACATTTTTGTTTTAGAGCAAACTCAATAATTTTACCAATCTCATCATCATTTATACCTTGCTGAAGTGTTACAACCAGGGTGGTAGAAAGGTTGAGCGCATTCAAGTGCTCCAAAGCTTTCATTCTTACTTCTGTTAGATCTTTTCCTCTTAATTGTTCCAGCGCCGATGCTTTAAAAGAATCGAATTGAAGATATATTTCAAAATCAGGAGCATAGGTGGCCAACTGTTTTGTAAATTCAAAATCTTTAGCAATGCGAATACCATTAGTGTTTAACATTAAATGTTTGATGGGTTTTTTCTTTGCAATGTCCATGATGGCGAAAAAATCCGGATGTACCGTCGGCTCGCCGCCGCTTATTTGTATTACGTCTGGCGTCCCTTCATTGGCTACAATTATGTCCAGCATTTTTTCTACTTCTTCTACCGTTCTGTGACGGCCATAATGAGGGCTACTCATGGCATAGCAGGTCGGACATTGCAGATTGCATCTATCGGTAATTTCAATTACAGTAAGGCAACTATGCTGTTCATGATCCTGGCAAAGCCCGCAATCATAAGGGCAGCCGTAATGTGTTTTGGTATTAAAGTGCAAAGGTGTTTCTGAAGGCTTATTATAATTGCGGATGTTTTTATAGTACTCAATGTCCGTGGCGATCAAGACTTTTTCAAAGCCATGTTCCCGGCAATTTTTAAGCATGTAAACATTGTCATTTTCAAAAACAATTTTAGCATCCACTCTTCTTAAACAAGTGCTGCAAATACTAAGGGTAAAATCGTAGTAGATATAAGGACGTTCAGGCATGGGTTTGTAATAATTTTTTTGGATGAATAATGTATCTGTAATAATAAAGTAATCCGAGGCTGGCTGTTAGTTGCATCGTTGATAATCCTGCAACAACAATGTAGGAAGGTTTTATAAAATCCTGGAAAAAACGGTATAAAATATAAGCGATCATAAATATTTTAAAGCGTGCGCCATCTGCCAAAGCAACTTTTTTTTCAAGTTGTACCAGGCCAATCCATAACAGTATCAAAAATACTATTTCATATAAACTTACGGGGTGTCGTAATAATCCATCACCTAAATTCATACCTGTAAAAAATTTGGTGGGTATGCCATAGGTTTCTTCATACACACCCATGCTAAAACAACCTATGCGCCCAATAATGAGTGCCAGTATTATGGGATAGGTAAATAAATCTCCACTGCTATGTTTTTCAGCAATGATTTTTTTTACCAACTCTACTCCCAGCATACCTCCTAAAAAGCCACCCAGCACGGTTTTATTACTATAAATATAGTCCCAAATATTATCCGTTACCAACAATTCCAGCGGCCGCTCCAGTGATCCTACCAAGCGGCTTCCAATAAATGCTCCGAAAATAGCGCCGATCAATATCCAGGTTCTTTTAGTTGATTCAATGGTATCTCCCTGTTTTTTTCTTAAGTATAAATAATACCGAAAGCCAATAAAAAATGCGGCAACTTCCAAAATAACATGCAGGGGAAGACTGCTATTTTTGAAATGTAATTCAAC
>JBDSIB010000108.1:0-8742 GCA_039918155.1 Ferruginibacter sp. | reverse complement strand
GATCACATCCATCTGGATCACCTTTACCATTAGCTTAGTCAACCGGCCCACCAATAGCCGGTCAGAGGCATTCTGCAGCAACGCACGCATCGAGTTTCTTAAAACTTTGCCAGCCTTACCGGCCCTTCCAAACTCAGCACCGTTTTCCCGGGTTCTCTGGAAATTTGGATCATTGGCGATCCTGTCTGCAGGTACACCACCTTTTTCCTTCGCTAAATAGCCATCCTGGGATTTGTAGAAGGTTATACCACCAATGGTACCCTCCAGTTTAATTATACTTTTTTGTTTTGCCATCTCTTAATGGTTTAGTTAAATAATCATTTTTGCAAAAACATTTATACGATACCGTTACAGCGCTTTTATTTTTATATTTTTGCAATCTCACCACAACAATAAAAATACTTTGCAAACCAAAAAAGCAATCGTGCCATCCGTGCAGGTTTATGCAGCAAACGATTCCAAATCGCATAGTCATTTATGCAAAAGATGTAATGAATATTACCGGTCGTAAAGAACGTGCCGCCAGGCAGCTGCTTGCCAAAATCAAAAAGAAGTACAATAAAAAAAGAGAAGACTTTATTTCTATAGATGAATTCTGTGAGTACACAACCCTACCCCACGAAAAAGTAAATATGTTCCTAAGTATTTAAGCGCACTCAAAGCCCAGGCAAAGGCATGGCTAGTGTATGAAAGTT
Source organism: Ferruginibacter sp. (assembly GCA_039918155.1). Taxonomy (GTDB): domain Bacteria; phylum Bacteroidota; class Bacteroidia; order Chitinophagales; family Chitinophagaceae; genus Ferruginibacter. The sequence goes on along the minus strand of JBDSIB010000108.1, from coordinate 8,047 downwards.
ACTTTTTGAACAATGTTGGATTTAAACCCATAATCCTAATTTAATACAAAATGGTTCGAATTAGGAGGTGAGTAAATTGGTGAGTAAAGAAAAAATTGTTTTTAAAACCTATGCTGAATAAGGTTTTCAGTGCATAGTATGTAATCCTAACGCGGTCACACTAAAATAAAAAAGACTATCTATCGATAGTCTTTTTTATTTTAAGATATTCTATTCAGTTCACTAATCAATCTACCCAGATTATAAGATAATTTCTGCGTCTTATTTCTCCCAAACTTCATACGCCCAAGGCTTCAATTCAAAACTTGTTTTACCATTCAGGCTTACCACAGATTCATCATCAAAAACTTTTTTATAATTATCCTTCAATAAGTTTTCCTGCGTTGTAAACTTCACATCGTCTTTGCTGAAATTTAAAAGTACAAGCACTTCCTTAGTTCCATTTCTCCGCAGAAATGCCAATATATTTTTCGGATGATCGGTATGAAGTAAAAAAGTTTTTACCCTGCTGTCACCAGCACGTAAAGCAGGATTTTTCTCTCTTACATCCAACAGCTTATTATAGAAATCTGCCAATTGATATTCCCCATTCCAGGCAATTACATCTTTTTCAAAAAACTGTAATCTTTTTTTATTCGGTAATTCCTGTCCACTATATATGAGTGGTATCCCATCCCAGGTAAAATTAAACACAGCAAGGGCTTTGGCCATATCGCCATATTTTTCATACTCCGTTCCATTCCAGCTATTTTCATCATGATTGGTAGTAAACCATAATTTCATTTTATTATTTCCACCGGCTGTATCATATCTTTCTAAAACATTTCTTAAAGAATCAAGATCAATTTTTCCTTTGTAATATTCTTCTGACTGGTGCATCCATGTCCAGGTGTACGATGCATCAAAGACCTGCATGTAATCAGGTTTTTCCAAAGCATCAAATTCACCCAGCCAAAATAGTTTTTTTACTTTTTCCAAAGCAATTCTTGCTTCTTTCCAAAAATCCAGTTGTACCCAAAAAGCAAGGTCGCAACGATAGCCATCAATATCACATTCTTTCACCCAAAATTCCATAGCATCAATCATCGCTTTACGCAGGTTGGGATTATTATAATCAAGCTCAATAATATCATCCATACCACTGGCTTTATTAAAATTGCCGGTGCTGTCTTTTTTATAATATTCAGGATGTGTTTTTGTCCAGGCATGATCCCAGCCGGTATGGTTTGCCACCCAGTCGATAATTACTTTAAAACCCATTTCATGCGCTTTTTTTACCAGCGCTTTAAAATCGTCCATTGTTCCAAACTCGGGATTGATAGAAGTATAATCGCTGCAGGCATACGGGCTGCCCATCGTTCCTTTTTTATTTTGCTGTGCTATGGCTGTTATCGGCATAAACCACAATGTTTGTACACCCATCGTTTTTAATCTTGGCAACTCCAATGCAAACGCATTAAAAGTGCCTGCTGCTGTGTATTGGCGCAGGTTTACCTCATACACATTTGTTATATGCGCCCAAGCTACAGTTTCAAAATTTGTATTTTCCATTTTTGTTTTTTCAGTGTTTTTATTTTCTTTAGAATGGTTGCAGCCAAATAAAAAAATTATTAAAATAATGCTGGCAAGCTGTTTCATTTAATTGCATTTTATAAAATCAAATGTAGGAGAATTTAATGAACCGGCTATTGGATAAAAAATAAATACAGTAAGTTTGAGAGAACGCAAAACAACATTAAATTTCATTTATGAAATACCTGCTCTCTACATGTTGTATTTTTTTTATAATTGGCTGTAGCACCAATAAAAATTTCTCTTTAAAAATTAAGGATACGCATGCTGACCGGCAAACCGGGGCGGAGTTTTTTAAAACGGTTGTATCCTGTAATTGGCAACAAAGAGATTCCCTTGCAGTGATACAGATCTTGCAGGGAAATATTCCACAGTATATCAAAAAATTTGTTCCGGTAAATTCTACCATAACGGATAGTAACGGAATAACTCACAATGCTGTTTTTTATGTCTGCCCGGATTATTTATCTATTGGTACCGATGAAGATTTTGCAAGAATCCCCTTATCGCCCATGGCGGCGCAAAAAATTGCTGACAGCTTTTATTGCTTTTTGCCTACCCGAAAAATGGTTGACCTGATTTACCAGCAGGCTGTTGTAAAATTAGAGCCCGTTCCAATGTATGCTTTCAGAGACAGCAGTATTACTATGTGGCAGCACAACCTGATAATTGAAGGCCAGCGCAACGGTAGAAAAGGTCTCATCGCCGGGATAAAAAAAGACCTCGTTATTTCCGGGAAAGTTTTAACAGAGAAACCACATCACGAAGCTATTTATGGCTGGCATCGGCTAAATGGAATTGCCATACAACCGTTATACACCGGGCATATTAGCTGGTGGGTAGATTACAGCCATGGTATAAGATTGATCTACCGCAAAATAAAAATAGATGGCAAAGAAATGGATTATACAGCCGTACTTGCTTCCCCGGTATATCAAAAATTATTATGCGATGAGGATAATTGTAGCTTTTATAAATATAATTATTAGCATACATATTAACCGCTTTATATCATTACTTCGACAGGCTCAGTATGACATGAAGCTATCATCGTCTCAAAAACTATTGCATCCCCAATACTTTGTAACTTTGCCGATATTAATATGAAACAGTTCAGCATTCCTTTTACTTACCGCAGTCCATTGATTTCTGCTGTAAAAAATTACCGCAAGCAGCAGGATAAAATGAAAAAAGATTTCAGTCCTACCCTGCTTGATTTTGGACCTTTGCAAATTTACCTTGCCCGCCATTTTGGCTTTTGCTATGGCGTGGAAAATGCTATTGAAATTGCATTTAGAACTGTTGATGAAAATCCGGGCAAAAGAATTTTTTTGTTAAGTGAGATGATTCACAATCCACAGGTCAATGCAGACCTGGTAAAACGTGGCGTTCAGTTTTTACAGGATACGCACGGAAACAAGCTGATCTCTTATGATGAGTTAACGAAAGATGATGTTGTAATTATTCCTGCTTTTGGAACGACACTTGACATAGAAAAAAAATTGAATGATATTGGTATTGTCACAGAAAAATATAATACCACTTGCCCTTTTGTAGAAAAAGTATGGAACCGCAGTGAGCAGATCGCACAAAAAAATTATACAGTTGTTGTACATGGCAAACCTACACATGAAGAAACACGTGCTACTTTTTCTCATGCAGCATCAGGCACCGCCACCATTGTGGTAAATGATATGAAAGAAACAATCGGGTTAGGAAAATATATATCCGGAGAAAAAAACATAGAAGATTTTTATATAGAATTTGCAGGACGTTTTTCAGAAAATTTTAATCCGGAAAAAGATCTGCAGCGTATAGGTGTGGTAAATCAAACCACCATGCTGGCAAGTGATACACAGGCCATTGCCGATTATTTAAAACAGGTAATGACTGCTAAATATCAGCTAACTGAAAATAATATTGAAGAAAGATTCGCAGATACAAAAGATACCCTTTGCTATGCAACCAATGATAATCAATCTTCCGTATATGGGCTCGTAGCCCAGGAGGCTGACCTGGCAATAGTTGTAGGCGGTTACAACAGTAGTAATACCTCTCACCTGGTAGAACTTTGCGAAGAAAAATTACCCACTTATTTTATCAACAGTGCAGATAAATTTACTGCTGAAACAATTACTCATTTTGATTTGCATTTGAAGAACGAAATAATCACAAATAATTTTTTACCAACAAAGCAGCCAATAAAAATTTTAATTACAAGTGGCGCCAGCTGCCCTGATGCAGTTGTACAAAGTGTAATAGAAAAACTGAATTCCTTTTTTGATACAAAAATATCTGTCGAGGAAATTGCAAATTCATTTGCCTGATAAGAATTATTATATGAAAAAAATATTACCCGATTATTGCTTTACAATTTGCTGAGTAAACAATATTTTATCTCCGGTATTCAGCTTTACAAAATAAATCCCCGCAGGTAATAAATAGAGATTAGAAATATTTAACTGGTTATTGCCTTTTACTATTACATATTTTTTTACAGAAACATTTTTGCCTGAGGCATCTGTAATATTAATAATAGCATCCATATTTGCAGTACTAAAAAGTGAAATATTAATATTATCTGCAAAAGGCGTTGGCCATAATTTTATATTACTTGCGTTAGATAAACGCACTACTACGGTATTTGAATACCTGATTTTTCCATTCATATCTACCAACCTTATTCTGTAATAGATAATTTCACTCGCTGCAATGGCTGTAATATCATTTATAAAACTATAATTTTTAATCCCGCTGAAAGTGCCTGCGGCGGCAGTTTGGCCTACCGGCTGAAAAACTCTGCCATCAATACTTCGTTCAACATAAAAAAATTTTGTGTCAATTTCATTTTCTGTTTTCCATTTTACCGCAACCTGGTTTCCCTGTAAGGATGCATTTAAAGAAAGACTTCGAAGTGGCAAAATATTCCCCCAGTTAATATAATATGTGGCAAGGTTACTTTCTTTTCCGGCAGCATCCATTGTACCAAAAGTAAAACTCAGATCTGTACTGGATGCGCCGGTATACTGAACTTGTAAGAGCGAAGGGTTATAATTTGTAATTACCTGCGGGCCTGTAATTTCGATACTATTATAAAAAAGTTTGTTACCATTCAGGCCGAGTACATTTATAATATTAAAATTACTTCCTGTCCCATATACACCATCATCCGGATCAGATGCGGCCAATGGCCCCGGATCAGAAGGGTCACCGGAACCGTTTAATATCTGAAAGGAATTATATGCAGGTTGTGCAATATCATAAAACTGGTCAGGCGTAACAGGTGGCCTTTCTATACCAAAATCTTTTGAAGAAATATTATTGCCGCTGGTGCCCGAATTAAAAGACTGGCTTAATGGAGATGTAGCAACCCAACCGGCTGGTAAACCTGAAGCAGGTGCACTACTTCCAGGCACACCAGCTATAGTGCTTAGCTGCATGGTTTGGTTATTATTTTGTACCACGCCAGCAAAACTATAAGTGCCATCTGCATTTACAGGAACAGAAGCTACTACTAATGAACCAATTGTATTTACAAGATTTGCATATAAAGCTCCGCCTGCATTGGTACCGGTTTCTGCACCATTTTGTATGCTGGTAAATCCACCGGCAGCACTTCCATTTACATCATTCCAAACTGTTCCGGATACATTAATTGTTTTATAAAAAGTTATATTGCCTAATGCAATAGATTGCAATAAAGGGTCGGCAATTGCACTTGTTGCATTGGCGAATGTGATAGTAAAACTATTGATCGCTTTTTTACCAAAATCAATTAAAGCTGTACATTCCTGCGATACTGTTGTATTTGCTGTGGAAGCAGCATCGCCTCCCTGCCCTGATATAGTATTGGCAAAAGCATGATTGCCGCTTACCAAAGTCCAGTTTGATGGATTTACTTTTGAAATGGTTGGCAAAACAGTGCTTGCTCCAAATAATCCTTGTATAGCTACAGAATCAAAATATGTATTGGATATTGGCGAACTCTTATCAATATCAGAGACGCCCATTTTTAAACCACTTATTGGCTGAGAAAAAGTAAAAGTAGCCGTCATCACATCTGTATTGGAATTAAAATCCATATCAATCTCAATGGCGCTTGTAGAGTTATACACTATAATATCACCACTGCCATTCACTCTTGGATAAACGCCATTAAAGTTACCAGCGCCGCCTATACTCGTCATTGCGACCGTAAGGTTTACGCCCGAACTATTTATATTGGCAGCTGTTCCGCTTTTGTCTGTAGATGACCAGGCCGGGGAAAACGAACTGCCCCAATTCATTAACTGGCTTGTTTGCGAAAAAGATATTTTGCTAAAAAAAATAAGAAGAAGAAAATATAGGGTTTTCATCTATGAATATTTTTTTACTTAATAAAAAAAAATGCTGAATCGAATAACCCATTTCTGGGGGTTAGTCGTTAAATATAATCTTTTATTCAGTTAAATAATTTAGGAAGACAGGTAAGTGTGAAAATCTGGATAACTTTTAAATATGCTTATGCACTAACTGAAAGGCATATTCTAACTGCTGTTTTTCACTCAGGTTTGTATTATCAATTATAATAGCATCATCCGCTTTTCGTAAAGGGCTAACCTCCCTATGTGAATCAATGTAGTCCCGCATTTCAAGATTACTCTTTACTTCTTCCATTGTGATATTAGGATTTTTATCAAACATCTCCTTAAATCTACGTGTAACCCTAACCGATATTTCTGCGGTCATAAATATTTTAAGTTCTGCTTTGGGAAATACTGTTGTGCCGATGTCACGCCCGTCCATTACAATTCCTTTTTTGGCACCCATTTTCTGTTGCTGCGCTACCGCAAAAGTCCTAACTGCTGCTATAGCTGCCACGTCACTCACTTTCTCTGCAATTACAAGATCACGTATTACATACTCCACATTCTCATCATTAAGGAATATCTCTGACTGAGCAGATTTATCATTGTATTCAAAATGAAGATGGGTATTATTTAAAGCTTCTTTTACTTCCTTTTCATCAGTCCAGTCTGTATGGTTGCGTAAAAAATACAATGTAATGGCACGGTACATTGCACCACTATCTATGTACACATAATTTAAATCTTTGGCCAGTTGCTTTGCCAATGTGCTTTTACCACAGCTGCTCCAGCCATCTATTGTTATAATTATCTTTTTAGCCATTACCCTGCAAAAATCAATTAAAAAAATTCCAAATCAAAATACAGAGAACCTTTTTTAAACAAAAATCCCTGTTTGAAGATACAAACAGGGATTCGTCTATTTTTTACTTTATTAATTAAGCCTCAGATTTCTTTTCCTTTTTCTTAGGCTCTTCTTTCAATCTAAAGATAATTTTACCAGCTTCTTTATCCAACTCGGCAACAACTGTATCCCCATTTTTTATATTGCTATTTAAAATTTCTTCTGCTAAAGGATCTTCCAGGTATTTCTGAATAGCCCTGTGCAGTGGTCTTGCGCCAAACTGGCTGTCATATCCTTTATCTGCAATAAAATCTTTAGCCTCAGGCGACAGCTCCATTGAAAAGCCAAGGTTGCTCAGGCGAACCATTACACCTTTCATAAGAATATCAATGATCTCAAAAATATTTTCTTTAGACAAAGAATTAAATATTACGACATCATCTATCCTGTTCAAAAATTCAGGACTGAAAGTACGTTTAAGCGCTTTTTCAATAATGGATTTATTGTTCTCGTCAGAATTCTCCTGCCGATTAGCTGTTGCGAATCCTACACCATCACCAAAATCTTTCAATTGTCTTACTCCAATATTAGAAGTCATAATGATCATGGTATTTTTAAAATCAACTTTTCTGCCAAGGCCATCTGTCAGCATTCCATCATCCAATACCTGCAATAAAATATTATAAATATCCGGGTGCGCTTTTTCAATCTCATCCAGCAATATTACGCTGTATGGCTTGCGTCTAACCTTTTCAGTTAGCTGTCCACCTTCCTCATATCCAACATAGCCCGGAGGCGCTCCTATCAGCCTGCTCACAGTGAATTTCTCCATGTACTCACTCATGTCAATTCTTATGAGTGCATCGTCACTGTCAAACATATGGCGTGCAAGTGACCTGGCAAGTTCTGTTTTACCAACACCTGTAGGGCCAAGAAATATAAAAGTACCAATAGGCTTTTTAGGATCTTTTAATCCAACCCTGTTTCTCTGTATAGCTTTTACCACTTTTGAAATAGCATTCTCCTGGCCAACTACAGCGCCTTTCAGATCATCTGCCATACGGCGAAGTTTGTCCGTTTCAGCCTGCACCATTCTTTTTACAGGTATGCCTGTCATCATGTGTACTACTTCGGCAATGTCTTCTTCTTCTATCGGAAATCTTTTGTTTTTACTTTCTTCTTCCCAATCTGCCTTTGCCTTTTCCAGTTCTTCCTGCAGGCGTTTTTCCGTATCTCTTAAAGAAGCCGCTTCTTCAAATTTCTGGCTCTTTACAACCTTATTTTT
>JBDSIB010000107.1:0-9429 GCA_039918155.1 Ferruginibacter sp. | reverse complement strand
TGGAAACCGGCCGTACGCACCAGATACGGGTTCACATGCAACATATCGGGCATCCGCTTTTTAATGATGACTTTTATGGCGGCGACCGCATCGTAAAAGGAACAGTTTATACAAAGTATAAGCAGTTTGTAGATAATTGTTTTAAGATTTGTCCACGCCAGGCACTGCATGCAAAAGAGCTTGGCTTCATTCATCCAACTACAAAAAAAGAAATGCTGTTTACCAGCGAACTCCCGGATGATATGGCACAGCTGATAGAAAAATGGCGCAAATACAGCCAATTTAAAAATGCAGAAGATTAAAAAAAATAAAACTACCAATATGCAAAAGAAGATCCTGTTAGCATGTTTTTCCATTTTCGGTTATACTATGTTGTTAGCACAAACTACCATCAACCGTGATCCTGAAATTGAGCAGATGGTAAAAGAAGTTTCTTCAGATTCTTTAAAGTCTTATATAACTTCATTGGTAGCATTTGGCACCCGTAGTACATTAAGTACACAAACAAATCCAAAGCGTGGAATAAGCGCAGCAAGAAATTGGGTGCTGAATAAATTTAACCAATTTGAAAAAACATCCGGCGGCAGGCTGACCGCATTTATTGATACCACTACTTTACAAGCAGATAAAAAAAGAGTTGACACCACTTTACTTTTGGGAAATGTATTAGCCACTCTTAAAGGCACTAACCCCAATGATAACCGCATATTTATTATCAGCGGACATTTAGATAGCAGGCGTATAGATATAATGGACAGAGTGAATGATGCACCAGGCGCTAATGATGATGGCAGCGGTATTTCTGCCGTAATTGAATGTGTAAGGGTAATGAGTAAACATAGTTTTCCTGCTACTATTATTTTTGTGGCGGTGAGTGGCGAAGAACAGGGATTACTTGGCTCAACTTACATGGCCAATAAAGCAAAAAAAGAAAACTGGAATGTAGAAGCTGTATTGAACAATGATATTATGGGTAGCAATAACAGCAACGAAACAAATATTATTGAGAACACAAAAATTCGTGTATTCAGTGAAGGTTTGCCCGCTTATGAGCTGGATAAAAAAACAAAAATGATTCGTCAGCTTGGTTTGGAAAATGATGGTGCCAGCCGCCAGCTTGCCCGTTATGTAAAAGAAACAGGTGAACGTTATGTTGATAATTTAGATGTGGTAATGGTCTACAGGGCAGACCGTTTTTTAAGAGGCGGCGATCATTTGCCTTATCTTGATAATGGCTATACTGCAGTTCGTATTACTGAGATGAATGAAAATTTTGATCACCAGCACCAGGATGTACGTAAAGAAAATGGCGTACAGTATGGCGACCTTGTTGAGTTTATGGATTTTGAATACCTGCGAAAAAATACAGCATTAAATCTTTCTAACCTGGCTAATCTTGCTAAATCTCCCGGCATGCCACAGGATGTAAAAATTGATGTAAAAAAACTAGGCAACTCTTCTTTCATTTCCTGGAAAGCACCGGCCATGGAAACAGCCAAAGGCTATTATTTATTGATGAGAGAAACGATCAGTGCTTTTTGGCAAAAGAAAATTTATACAACTGCAACAGAAATTACTTTGCCTTATTCAAAAGATAATTACTTTTTTGCAGTACAAGCCGTAAGTGCAGATGGCAATGAAAGCCTGCCTGTAGTGCCAATGGTTGGCAAATAATTTTATTTGTATGGAAGAAATGAAAATGCCCGATGGAAAATTATTGGTAGAAATCGTTACCATGAAAATGCCCTTTGGAAAATACAAAGGCACGGTTTTAAAGAACCTGCCGGTAAGCTATTTAGAATGGTTCTGGAGCAAAGGCTTTCCCAAAGGAAGGATTGGAATATTATTAGAAACTTTGTACGAAATAAAAATGAATGGGTTAGAAGGATTGTTGAGGGAGATATAAATTGTTGAATTGGAAAATTGTTTATTTTACCTAATGGTTAAGATATACACATTAACATAAACCCGGCATCTCTAAAACTAATATCCAACATCATTTTTATAATTTTAAAAAAAATCAAACAAATGAAAGTTTACATAATAATCATAAGTTTATTTCTAATTAGCCAAAATATATTTGCTCAAAATGTCATTACCCCCGCCACTTCGCCGGAGGCAAGTGGTTTTTCCAGTGAAAGATTGCAGCGTATTGACAAAGTATTTAAACAGTATATTGATAGTAACTGGATTAAAGGCGCTGTTGGGTTTATTGCACATGACGGTAAGATAGTCTATAATAAAGCTTTTGGTATTGATGATATCAAAACAAATTCTCCACTAAAGACTGATGCAATTTTTCGTATTGCTTCGCAAACAAAAGCCATCACCAGTACTGCCGTGATGATGTTATTTGAAGAAGGGAGATTTTTGCTGGACGATCCTATTTCAAAATACATTCCTGCATTTGCACACCCGCAGGTACTGAAAACTTTTAATGAAAAAGATTCCGGTTATACTACCGAACCGGCAAAAAGAGAGATTACGATTCGTGATTTGCTTACGCATACATCCGGGATTGATTATGCCCAGATCGGCTCTGCAAAAATGAGAGCAATTTATGCAAAAGCGGGTGTGGAAGCAGGCTTTAAGTTAAAGAAACAATTGCTTGCTGACGGAATAGATAAATTAGGAAGATTACCACTGGCCGCAAACCCAGGTGAACAATTTATTTACAGCTTAAGTGTAGATGTATTGGGAAGATTGGTAGAAGTAGTTTCCGGAAAAAGCCTGGATGATTTTTTTCATGAACGCATTTTCACACCATTGGGTATGAACGATACTTATTTTCATCTGCCGGAAAATAAACAATCAAGATTAGTACAGGTATATACTGAAGACAAAATTAACAACAAGCTTATTCTATGGAACGATCAAACTTTCCCCGGTGGAGGTATTGATTACCCGGTAAATAACAATGGATATTTTGCAGGAGGTGCTGGATTGGTTTCTACAATTAAAGATTATGCAGTTTTTCTACAGCTTTTTATCAATGGCGGTGAGTATAATGGAAACAGGCTCTTGTCCAGGCACACGGTACAATTAATGACAGAGAACCAACTTGGAGATATTCCTTTTGGTGATAATAAATTCGGTTTGGGCTTTATGATCATTACTGAAAAAGGAAGCACCAAACTGGGCGAATCAGCAGGAAGTTTTGAATGGGGAGGTTTTTTTGGAACAACTTATTGGGGTGATCCCAAAGAGAAAATTGTCGCATTAATGTTTGTTCAGCAATGGCCTTTCTCGCATGGCGAGTTACAGGATAAATTCAGAGCATTGGTTTACCAGGCGCTCAAGTGAAAATAATTAAAGCATTTAGGTTGCAAATACGAAGGCTAAATCTTTTGAATAGGAAATGGAGGGTTAAAGCATCGTTTTAAAAAATTCATCTTTCTGTCTTTTTTTAATATTGCCGGAGCAAAGGATTTGCAAAAGGAAGGATTGGGATTTTATTAGAAACCTTGTACGAAATAAAAATGAAAGGGTTAGAAGGGCTATTGAAGGAGATCTGAATTGGTGATTGTTGACTTGTTTGTTTAAACCTCGAAGCTCTCCTTGCAGTTATGGTTCTTCGCTTCGTTCTCCGCCGAAGATATGAGTTATTCAGCAACATAGAATAACTATATAAATAGAATTACAAAATCAATAAAGGCCAATATTTTATTCCTCCAACCTCAAATGTGTTACACCATATGTCTGAAACTCCTTCATATATTTATCGTACAGAATTTTATGGGCTTCAAGCAATTCAAGATCATTTACTATTGTTAGTTCGTCAGTCACTTTGTATTGTTCTTCAAAATCCCTGTCAGCAAGCATAGAAGGCAAATACCTTTCAATGCAATCGTCTCCATAAAGTTCTACCACAGGTTGGCATTCTTCATCCACCTCTCTACTAATGGTAAATAATGTTTCTGTAACCCCACCGTGACTAAAGCCGCCTGTTTCTGGAGCATGGGCCATACCGGTAGCGCATACCCGGTTAAAAATTTCGTCTACCATTGCTTGATTTTCATAATCGCATGTTATCAAAAAATAACCTCCGAGATAAAGTTGTTTGGCAAGTTCTCTTAATTCATCCGGAGTAAAGGGAATAGTAATTTCTTTCATAAGGGGGTTTTTGATACACAATTTAAAAATTAAATTGAAAAATAAGGTGCGTTGTAGAAAAAATCTTTTCAGAAAACAGATGCGATATTTGTTGAATTATATTCTGATGCTCAATGGCTGGCGGATAGAAGCGGAAAGCCTTTTGTGAGGAACGAACAAAAGCTCGCAGCGGATAGCCGCAACTGCTGTTGATTATGGTATGCTGCTGATAGCCCCTGATTTTTAATTTTCTTCTTTTACTTCTTTGAGCTTTACTTCTTTTATATCGGCTTCCATTTTTTCTTTTTTCATACCGACCCTTACAAAGCCGAAAATGCTCATATAAATATTGGCGATCCATACGAGGGCAAAACCGCCGATGAGGTAGCCACGCCAATCATCAAAAAGCAAATGATACTTTGTGATGATGAGAAAAATTAAAGTGATATAATGGCTGAAACAATACTCGCAGGTGAAGAGATAGAAAAATTTGCGTTGCAATAAACTGCGGCAGGCTTTGGATCTATCGATACAAAACTGGCGGGGTTCTTTGAAAATCTCTTCACGAGTGACCGTCCATGCAATACATGCAATGGGAAGGGCGAGTAAAAACAGGTTGGTTATTTGCCGGGTTGAGTCCATGTGCAAATATGAACAAAATACATTCCATTTTTTTAGTGTACCGTAAATGAGTATTTTTAAGGCGAAAAAAATAACTTGTCATGTATATGAAATTAAAATTAAGTATTGCAGTTGCCGGTGCGTTAATAGCATTTGCAGCCTGTAATGACAACAGCACAAAGGAAGTAACGCATACTGATACTGCGGTAGAAGTAAAATTGCCTACGTACGACACCAGCTTTAAAGTAGAAGCAGAAGCGTTTGCAGACCTGCAAATCCTGCGTTACCAGGCGCCGGGATTTAATGAACTGCCACTGCAACAAAAAGAACTGGCGTATTATTTACATGAAGCTGCAATGGCCGGGCGTGATATTATTTACGATCAGAAAAGTAAATATGGCATACTGCTTCGCAAAACTTTGGAAAATATTTACGGCACTTATACCGGTGATAAAAACACGGATGAATGGCGGAAATTTGAAGTGTATTGTGGTCGGTTCTGGTTCAGCAATGGCAATCATCATCATTACGGCAATGAAAAATTTCTACCGGAATGCAGTACAGCCTCTTTTTTGAAATTTGCTGAAAGCAGCGATACTACTAAATTTCCGAGACAAGGAGATGAAACGTTGGGTGGCTTTTTAACGAGGATAACACCAATCATTTACGATCCGAAAATAGAGCCGAAGTTGGTAGACCTGAGACCAAATATTGATAATGTGGTAGCATCGTCTGTAAATTTTTATGAAGGCGTAACTCAAAAAGTGGTGGAAGATTTTTATTTAAAATTTGACAGCAAGGGAAATCAACCAATGTGGGGATTAAACAGCAAGGTTGTAAAAGAAAATGGACAGTTAGTAGAAAAACCGTGGAAGGTTGGCGGCATGTATTCTGCAGCTATAGAAAAAATAGTGGGTTGGCTTGAAAAGGCAACAACGGTTACAGAGAATGATCAACAGAAAAAAACACTGCTGCTGTTGATACAATATTATAAAACCGGCGACCTTAAAACTTTTGATGATTACAATATTGAGTGGGTAAAAGATACAGCCAGCGTTATGGATGTGGTAAATGGTTTTATAGAAGTTTACTTAGATCCGATTGCCAAAAAAGCAAGTTTTGAAAGCGTGGTATCTATGAAAGATATTGATGCAACCAAGCGCATACAAGCTATCAGCAGCCAGGCACAATGGTTTGAAGACAACAGCCCACTGATGCCGCAGCATAAAAAGAAAAATGTAAAAGGTATTATTGCAAAAGCCATCACAGTATTAGGCCAGGGTGGCGATGCTTCGCCGGCTTCTTCCATCGGCATCAACCTGCCAAATTCAGAATGGATAAGAAAAGATTACGGTTCTAAATCAGTTTCGCTGAGTAATATTATTTACTCTTACAATGTGGCTTCCTCTAAAGGTGGTTTTTTACAGGAATTCAGTTTAAATGATACCGTAATTAACAGGCAGAAAATGTATGGGAACCTTGCTTCCGACTTACTAACGGATATGCATGAGTGCATTGGGCATGCCAGCGGACAGATAGACTCCGGCGTAGGTACAACTGATAAAACACTGAAGAATTATGCAAGCTGCCTGGAAGAAGGCAGAGCCGACCTGGTGGGTTTATATTATGTAATGGATAAGAAATTAATTGACATTGGCGCAATGCCATCGCTGGAAGTAGGTAAAGCAGAATATGATAATTATATGCTGAACGGCCTTATGACGCAGCTTACAAGATTAAAGCTGGGCGACCAGGTAGAAGAAGCACATATGCGTGACCGGCAGTTAGTAGCAAGATGGGCATATGAACATGGTAAAGCAGAGAAGGTGGTAGAATTTGTGAAGAAAGATGGTAAAACTTACGTAAGAATAAATGATTACAATAAATTAAGGTCATTATTCGGTCAATTGCTGAGAGAACTTCAACGCATAAAATCTGAAGGAGATTACAATGCCGGTAAAAATTTAGTAGAAACTTACGGTGTAAAAGTTGACCCGGTATTGCACAAGGAAGTTTTAGAACGTTATGCAAAACTGGGAGTTAAACCTTATCGTGGATTTATACAGCCAGAAATGGTACCGGTAATGGATGGTGATAAAATAACAAATGTAAAAATTGAATATCCAACCAGCTTCTACAAACAGATGATGGACTTTGGAAAAAAATATTCTTATTTGCCGTTAACAAATTAAAAAAGCCTCACCCCAACCCCTCTCCAAAGGAGAGGGAAAGCGAGTAATAAAAACCGAAGTTTTAGAACTTCGGTTTTTTATTACTTATTACTCTGTAAAAGTGAAGGTTCCTACGAAAGGGTTACCTTTTATTTAAAATCAAAAAGCGTTGCAGTAAAAATACCTCTTTCTCTTTTCTTTGTAATGGCTTTCCAGTTGCCATTGTAGCGGATAAGGTTTGGAACAGTAAGCCCATTAAAGGTGGTCATTTCCACCTGCATGTCCACTTTGAAATCGTAAAACATTGCATCATAGCTTAGCGAATATTTGCGGGCAACTACTTCATAATTATCTGCATTGAACCAGGTGATCATTTCATCAACTACTACCCCGTCTTTATCGCCCGGTTTTACCTTTTGTGTAAAAATGTAACAGTTGGTATTGTTGTACATTCCCATATCAATATCCATGTCATATTTATCTGCCATATCATCATCGTAAATAGCAGTTTTATTGCTCATAAAAGGCAGGCCATTGATCCTTTTTCCGGGATTAAAAAACAGCATCTTCAATTGCTCCTTGTGTTTTTCCAAACCGCTTTTTCCCTGCGTTGAAAACTCATTTCCAGCTACAATATTATTTTCTCCACACACAGAATCTTTTGTAAAAAATAACGACGCATACATTTGAGCTGTATAATAATTGTACTCATGTTCATCTGTATAAAAGTCACCGGTAACGGCTTCTTCGAGGGTTTGCATTCTACGGCAATTGCCAGTCCTGATCTGCTTTGTACGGCTTTTTAAAGATGCTTTCAGATCGCCATCTTTATCTACCATTCTTATATCATTTAATGCGGTAAAACCAATAATGCGTAGGTTTTTAAATGCCTTGTAAAAACTACTATCCTTTTTAATACGATTGATGAATGTGGCAACGTTCAGCTTATTGTCCAGTATTACATTACTGAGCGTAATGGTATTTTTACCGATATAAGCAGTGTCGGCATTCTGTTGTGCTTTTAGTTGAAGAAAGGATAGCGCAAAAAAAACAGGTATGAAAAAGTATTTCATACCTGCAAAATTATCTGAATGTTTTTATAATCAATTGCTATTAAATTTATCCTTTGGGAAAAACCATGCGATAATCCACCTTTATTTTCCCTTTGCTAATGTCATCCAGTTTGCGTTTCATTAAAGTACGCTTTAGTGGTTTTATATAATCAATAAAAAGTTTCCCATCTGTATGGTCGTACTCATGCAGCAGAATACGTGCTGTAACACCATTGAAAGTTTTTGTTTGAGGAACAAAATTTTCATCTACATAATCAAGGGTTACTATTTCATTCCGCATAATATCCTCCCGTATTTTTGGAATGCTAAGACAGCCTTCATTATAGCTCCACTCCTTTCCATCAAGTTTGGAAATGTGGGCATTTATAAAAACGCCTTTAAATCCTGGCTTATCAGGATATTCATCTGTATCGCCATCTTCATCATTGTCAAAAATCTGTACACTATCCATTACAAAAAGGCGGATATCCTTATTTATCTGCGGTGCTGCCAAACCCACACCATTGCTGTTATACATGGTTTCCCACATATCTTCTAACAGCTTTTCCAGACCTGGGTAATCAGGACTAATATCTGTTGCAACTTTTCTTAAAATCGGTGAACCGTAGGCTACTATTGGTAAAATCATAAAATCTTAAATTACCCCAAAGGGTTTGTTCATGTAATATATTAATCTGCAAAGTTAATTGATAAGCATGAGAAGAGAAAACAGTCGAAACTTGAAGCGCTAAAGCCCCTTTAGGGATTGGGGTTTTGCATATATTCCTGCAGCATTATAGTCGCTGCTATTTCATCCACATTTCTTTTATCACGCCGGTCTTTCTTTTTCATTCCCATTTGCAGCATCGCATCTTTCGCCATTTTTGAAGTGTAGCGCTCATCCACCGTTTTTATGGGCATTTGGGGAAACTCCTTTTGCAACCTTTTAATAGCTGAATTTACCAAAGGTGTTGCATGCGTATCAGATTCATCATCATTTTTTGGCAGGCCAATAACGATCAACTCCACTACTTCGTGCAAAAAATATTTTTTTAAAAACGGGATCAGCTCAGGTGAGGGCACTGTTGTTAGCCCGGTGGAAATGATCTGCATCGGATCAGTAACAGCAATCCCTGTTCGCTTACCTCCATAGTCTATTGCCATTATTCTTGCCATATTCAAATTTAATCTTCTGTAACAATGGTAAAATCCTGCTGCATACCGGTAGAATTTTTATACAGCATTTCAAAAATACCTTTCCCATAAACACTGTAGTAAGGAAGAATATTATCTACTCTTTCCTGTAAATTATTGTTTGGAAATAAAGTGTCTTTTATTTTACTGATCTGCCTTTGTTGTGCTTCAAATTTCAATCGTTCTGCTTTCAGCATTTTCTTTTCCAGTGCTTCAATTTTTTTAAGTGCCTGTGTTTGCAGTGCTTCCACATGACCTTGCAATGTAGCATCCGTAAGGGCGGCGGCAGATTGCATTTT
>JBDSIB010000106.1:0-8240 GCA_039918155.1 Ferruginibacter sp. | reverse complement strand
AAACGCAGAAGACGATTAACCTTAAATTAAAGGATAATAAAAAAATCGGTTACTTCGGGAAAATAGATGTTTCCGGCGGGTTACAAAAAAACATAGACGACCGCTATAATAATAATATTCTGTACAGCACATTTAAAGGCAAAAGAAAACTATCGGCTTTTGTGCTTAATGGGAATACCGGCCAGGATGGGCTTAGCTGGCAGGATAGTGAAAAATACGGAGGTGACAATGATAACTATTCTGCAAGTATAGATGATGATGGCGGTGTGATGTTCACATATACCAGCGGCGGAAGCAGTGATGGTGAACCTTATGTTAATACAGACAACGGTTTTATAAAAAATATTAATGCCGGGTTGCAGTATAGTAATAAATGGAAAGACAAGAATACTTTAAATCTATCTCCTAAATACAATGCCCAGGACTACAGCAACAGTACAAAAACATATATGCAGCAGTTGCTAGGCGGAGATTCTTCTTTAAATACTTATTCAAATAGTGATGCGCATGTAAACCGTTATAATGTAAAATTAAGTGGAAGTTATGATATGAAGATAGACTCTATGAATAGCTTAAAACTTACTTTAAAAGCAAGCTATTATCATACAGAAAGTGAAACTTACCAAACTGCTGAAACAAAAAGAGAGACAGGAAACCAGGTAAATAATTCCAACAGCCTCACTAAAACCAATACTGACAAACAGACTTTGTATGGATCATTTCTTTTCCGTCATAAGTTTAAAAAGGCCCGAAGAACATTATCTATAAATGGAGATTTCAATACGCTCAATAGCACTGGTGATAATTACTTAACATCACACAATGAAAGCTTTGATCCTAATAATCCGTTCGTAATTGATAAAAATCAATTTATCAATAATGATAAAAATACTCAACAGGCAACGGCTACTTTTATATACACCGAGCCTTTGAGCAAAAAATTCTCATTAGAATTATCTCATCAAATATCTTTTATCTCCGGTAAAAATAACCAGCAAACATTTACGTATACTCCCGCTACAGCCAAGTATGATGTAGTGGTTGACTCTCTGACAAATGATTTTGATCAGAAAATATCCGTGAATAAGCCGGGGGCAAAAATCAACTATTCTTATAAAAAAATAAAATATAATTTCGGTTCTTCTTTTGGGTTTACGCAGTACGATTTGTTAGATAAAACGTTTAATAAAGATTATATCAGAAATTATATAAACTTTTTTCCGTCAGCAAGTTTCAAATACTCTTATAAAAGTAATCACAATCTTAGTATAAGTTATAATGGTTACAATACCCAACCAACCATTAATCAACTACAGCCGTTAAGAAACAGTACCGATGAGTTTAACCAATACATTGGTAATCCAAACTTAAAACCTTCTTTCTCCAATTCATTTAATGTATCAAACAACGGGTATAATTTTATAAAAGATAAATTTGTTTACCAGGGATTCAGACTTACTACTACAAGTAATTCTATTACCAATAACAGGGTGATAAATGCCAATTCAGGAAAGATCACAACGCAACCTATTAATACAAACGGAAGTATTAGTGCAAATTTGTATTCTGGCATTGGCTTTAAAGTGAAAAAATTAGATGCCCGTTTTCAGCTTGGCCCGGGATTTTATTACAATAGGTTTGCTGATGTTACAAATAATATCTTAAGCTATTCAAAAACTTTTACGCCTTCTTTTAATTTTAATTTTCAAAAAAATAAGGATAAAAAATATGATTTTAGTATAAACAACAGCATAAATTATAACTATAATAAGAATTCACAAAGCACTGTAAAAAACAATTATATTTCTAATTCATTAAATTTCAACGGCACGCTATATATTCATAAGGTATGGTCAATTGGAACAGACTATGAATTAAACTCCCGCCAAAAGACTGATCTGATAACCAGCAATCTTTCAAATTCTCTATGGAGCGGAAAACTGCAACGCACTTTTAAAAACAATGAGTTTACTACTTATTTTAAAGTAAGAGATATTTTAAACAGAAATATCGGTATAGACAGAAATTTTTATGGTAACACTTTTACAGAAGTTGTGAATGACAGACTTAAAAGATATTTCCTGCTTGGCTTTACCTGGGATTTTAAAAACAAAGCGCCAAAAGCTAATTAAAAAATTAAAAATAATGATGATGCGTAAAATATATTTTGTTCTAATTATATTTATTATTGGTTTAAATGCCGGAGCCCAACAATTGTTTATTGATAAAGCAACGGTGCAGTATGAAGTTAAAACCAATATCAAAAAAACGATGGGTAACAGCAGCTGGGAAGAGATGATAAAAGATAAAATGCCGGATTTTAAAACCGGCTATTATGATCTAACCTTTGCTGACAATAAAAGTATCTATAAATTTAATTCTGCACCGGATGCATTAAAAAGATTTTATAGCAATGCGGATCAGGACTCCTGGTTTTTTGATTTTAATACCGGAAAATATATTATGCAAAAAAATGTGTATGGTTCTAATTTTAATGTACAGGATTCCATTATTCATATTGATTGGAAGCTGGAAAATGAGAACCGGGTAATTGCAGGCTTTAATTGTAGAAAAGCTTTCGGCACCATAATGGACAGCGTTTATGTTTTTGCTTTTTATACTGATGAAATTACTATTCCGGGTGGACCTTGCAGCATAAGTGGCTTGCCGGGTTTAATATTAGGTCTTACTATTCCAAGACTTTATACATCATGGATTGCTACAAAAGTTGTGGTGAATGATGTAAATATAAATGCAATAAAACCTGAAACTTCAAAAAAATATTTCACCACGAAATCTCTAAAGGAAGATATAAACAACAGGGTGAAGGATTGGTACAACGGTGATGATGAGGATTCCAAAAGAGAAAAGCAGCAGTTTCTTTGGAACATATCTTTATAAATATTCGTGAGGGCTGATAATTTTTTAATCTTCCTCTAATTGTTTATCCTGTCATATTATTAGAAATCTACTTTCATTCTATAATTTTTAATAGTATTTCTTTTAAAATAAAAACTGTTTTTTTTTCGTGGGATGAGGCAGTTATTTATCAATCCATTTTAAACAAACAGGGCTTCCCACATCAATTCGTTTACCTGTATCTATCAGTAAACCAGTTTCCTTATTTATTTTAAAGATCACAATGTTATCGCTGTTCTGATTGGCCACTATTAAAAAATTCCCTGAAGGATCAAAATTAAAATTACGGGGACCAAGGCCGAGTGTAGATTGATAACCAGCAATAGTAAGCTTACCATTATCTTTATCAATTTTAAAAATAGAAATAGTATTTGCATCTCCCCTGTTACTGCAATATAAAAAATTATCATCTCCAGAAATATGAATATCAGCACTTCCCATAAAACCTGTAAAACCAGGTTGTGAAGCACTTACCTCTTCTACTAATTTTAATTTGCCTCTTTTAAATTTATAAGCACTTACAGTTCCGCTCAGTTCGTGAATAGCGTATACAAATTTATGATGGTTGCTAAATACAATGTGCCGTGGGCCTGCTCCCGGAGTTGATTTTATAATTTTCCTCTTGCGAAGATTAAGTGTTCCTTTTTTTTCATTGAAGGGATAAACTGTTATTTCATCCATACCCAGATCCTGCACAAGCAGGTATTTATTATCCGGAGAAAAAAAAGTGGAATGTACATGGGCCTTTTCCTGCCTATCTTTATTAATGCTACTACCGGTATGTTGTATATTAGTTGTGGCTTCGCCAAGGCTACCATTGTTTTCTACTGGGAATATTGAAAGGCTTCCGCCACTATAATTTGCAAGTACAACCCACTTACCTGCTTTATCTACTTCTACATAGCAAGGGTCATCGCCACCGGAAAGTTGTTGATTTATAAACTGAAGCATACCAGTGGACCGGTTAAAACTGTAAGAGGAGATTTTGCCACCCTTGCCATTCCCCTCTTCATTTACTGCATATACAAAATGCTGATTTGGCGAAACGGCCAGAAAAGAAGGATTGACAGATTTTATTTTGCTTACAAATGAGGAATTGCCCGTGTTACTATTAAAATCATATACATAAATACCTTCGCTTTTACCCTTGGTATAAGTACCTGTAAGTAGATAGTTTTGCTGGGCATAGGCAGTATTTAGCAGTAATGTAACAACCACGATAGATCTTAGCGCATTCCTCATTGTTCAAGATTTATTAAAAAAGTTATAATTAAATAGCCGTTTTCAAGTTACAGATATTTATTTTTGTTAAAACATTAAATACTTTTTTTTCGTAATTAATGTTATAGTGATTGGTTTTTCTTAATCATTTATAAAAATAGTATATGAAAAAATATCTGATATTTCCCTGCTTAGTACTGCTTACTATATTTTCTGTAAAGGCTCAGGATAATAAAATATATGCCGTACATACGGAATATATTAAAGGGATTAAGATAAACAACAGCAATAGTTTATCATGGAAAGTTAGTTGTACCAATACACCAAAAGCTACAATGGTAATGGAACGCAGCTCAGATGCAAGAAATTTCACAGAGCTTCACAGCATTACTGCAGATGCGGTGAGATGTTTGCAACAGTTTGATTATACAGATACAAACCCCTTGAGTGGTACAAATTTTTACAGGCTAAAACTTGCAGATGCGGATGGAGCTATAAGTTACAGCACTACGATTGCTCTGCTGAATAAAAAGGCAGGTTTCGATATTCTCGGTATTCAGCCAAATCCAGTGGCTAATAACGTGGGATTAAACGTAACAAGTGCTCAAAATGATAAAGTTGTAGTGATAATTTATGATGGAAATGGTAAACCAATTCTTAAACAATCTGAACAGGTAGTAGCGGGAACTAATCTTATTAACATTCCGGTACAGAAATTAATAAGCGGGAATTATAAAGTGAGCGTGATAACCGGTGATGGTGTAAGCATTTCCAAAAGTTTTATTAAACAATAAATTTAAAAAAATATAAAAAAACAAAAGCTACTTTATGAGTAGCTTTTGTTTTTTGCGACAATTCTTTTCACAACACAAACCCATCTTCTATCACACATCTTTTTTTAATAACAACGATACCATCTTTAACAGTGTATAAAGCATGGTCTGCATCTTCAAGATGAGCACCGCCATTGATGGTTACGTTATTTCCAATGCGGCAGTCTTTATCTACTATTACATTTTTTAAACGGCAGTTATCGCCAATGCCGAGTTTTGGAATTCCTTTTTCAGCATTATCAGCAATTTCTAACAGTGTTTCATAAGAATCATTACCCATAATATAACAGCTATCAACAATGCTGCCGGCACCAATGCGGCTGCGTATGCCCACCACAGAGTTTTCAATACTTTCTGCATGAATGATGGTACCTTCTGCAATTATTGTATGGGTAAAACGTGTGCCACTTATTTTACTTGGCGGCAACATTCTGGCACGGCTGTAAACCATTCTAGTTTCATCAAATAAATTAAATGGCGGCAATTCCATCGTTAGTGCAAGGTTCGCTTCAAAAAATGAATAAATGTTTCCGATATCTGTCCAGTAACCATCGTACTGATAACTCAGCACTTTATATTTTGTTATGGCGTCAGGAATAATTTCCTTACCAAAATCTGTTGCAGTCTTTTTTTCTTCTTCAAGCAGATCAAATAAAAGTTTACGGTTAAAAATATAAATACCCATCGAGGCCAGGTAATGTCTTCCCTCTTCTGCCATTTTTTCACCAGTGTCACTGGTCCATTCCGGTAATAAATCTTTTTTTGGTTTTTCTATAAAGGAAGTGATGCAATGGCTGTCATCAGATTTTAAAATACCAAACTCCGGTGCCTCTCTCTCTCCTACAGGAATGGTTGCTATTGTAATTTCTGCGCCGTTTTTTACATGGTTGTCAATCATAGCACCAAAATCCATTTGATACAATTGATCACCGCTTAGAATAAGCACATAATCGAACTCATTTTTCACCATATGCTTCAATGACTGGCGAACCGCATCGGCCGTACCCTGAAACCAGCCAAGACTATCTGGTGTTTGCTCGGCAGCCAATATATCAACAAAACCGGTGCTGAAGCCACTGAACTGATAAGTGTTTTTAATGTGTTTATTCAACGAAGCAGAATTGTATTGAGTTAATACAAACATCCTGCTGATATTACTATTTATACAATTGGAGATCGGGATATCAACCAACCGGTATTTACCGGCAATAGGCACTGCAGGTTTACTTCGTGTGGCTGTTAATGGATATAGTCTGCTGCCGGCTCCACCGCCTAATATTACTGCAATAACTTGTTTGCTTTCCATGATAGTTACTTTTTATGGTTGAAGGGATAGGTAAAGGTCAATATATTTTTGTGCACTGATCTCCCAGCTATTTTGCAATTGCATCATTTGTTTCCTGATCGCTTTTAACTGCCTTTTATTTTTGTAAAGTTGTAATGCTCTTTTTATGGAAAAAACAATATCATCTACACTAGCATTATTAAAGCAAATGCCATACCCACCTTCATCGCCATAATCTATAACGGTATCTTTCAAGCCGCCAATACTGCGTACAACCGGTACCGTTCCATAGCGTAATGCATATAATTGATTAAGGCCACATGGCTCTACCCTGCTTGGCATCAATAAAAAATCTGCCCCTGCATACATCTGGTGACTTAGTTTTTCATTATACCCGATCTGTGAATTATAATAGCCGATCCACCTGTTTTGTAAAAAGCCTAAAGCTGTTTCTACCTCTGGCTCTCCACTTCCCAATATTAGGAAACTAAATTTATCATCTGCCTGTTCAAACGCAGTTGTGATAGCTGCGGGTAAAAGATCCGCTGCTTTTTCCTGAACCAATCTTCCAATAAAAACAAACAATGGATATTTATTATCGAAACCGAAATCATCACACAATTTATTCTTATTCAAAAACTTCCCTTCTTCAACATCTTGCTCAGAATAATTATCTAAAATGTAAGTATCTGTATCCGGGTTCCATACTTCATAATCAATGCCGTTAATGATACCAGTGCATTTGAATGCTTCCGCTCTTATCAAAGGCTCCAAACCATTGGCATCGTACATCATTTCCTGCATGTAGCCAGGGCTTACAGTGTTTACTTTATTGGCGCATTTGATGCCACATGCTAAAGGGTTCACTAAATTATTCCAATCAAGCAATCCCCAGCGCCAGGTATCCCATGCAGGTAAATAAGTTGCTTTTCCCCAGTCCATCCAGCCCTGGTATTGTGCATTGTGTATGGTTAATAAAGTAGGTATGTTTGAAATATTTCTGTATGTATAGCAGTGCTGAAGCATAAAAGGAATAAATGCTGTATGATGATCATGCACATTAATCACATCTGGTCTGTGTTCCCAGCGGCTTACCCATTCCAACACCGCTATTTGGAATGCTGTGAACCTTTCTGTATCATCATTGTAGCCATAAATTTTTTCTCTGTCAAGCAGGCCGTTTATATCAACACAATAAAGATCGAATCCAAGTTTATTTGTTTTTTCTTTAATAATGGTAAAGTCATAATAGTTTTTGCCCATGGTAAAGCTTCCTTTATGAGATACTTCCCATTCATTATCATACAAAAATTTTGTGCGATGCATTGGCATCACCACTTTGGCAAAATGACCTAACTCCTGCTGATATTTTGGCAATGCTCCTACCACATCTGCAAGGCCACCGGCTTTTGCCATTGGATAACATTCTGCGCTAACGTGTAAAATTTCCATTTATAAAAAGTTCCCTACAAATTAAGAAGGATTTCCTTACCGGCAAATTATGGTTTATATTTTTTATGTTGGTTAAAAAATTATAATTTCAGAGCTTAAAACTAAAAAGATATGCTTCCACAAGATTTGCGACAGAACACTATCTCTACTAAATGGTCACAGTTTGGTGTTCTTATTTCAGTGTTTTTTTTCTGGGGATTTGTAGCTGCCAGCAATGATATTTTGATCCCGGTTTTTAAAGACAGGCTTCATCTGGAGCAATGGCAATCGCAAATGATCTCTTTTGCGTTTTATGTTGCATATACAGTTGGATCTATCATTTATTTTTTTATAAGTAAGGCTACGGGCGGAGATATTCTTAACCGAATTGGATATAAAAACGGTATTGCGTTAGGCCTTGTAATTTCTGCACTCGGAACTTTATTATTTTATCCTGCCGCACAAAGTGCTTCTTTCCCATTATTGATAACAGGATTATTTATTGTCGGGCTTGGATTTTCTCTTCAGCAAACTGCAGCCAATCCACTTGC
>JBDSIB010000105.1:0-15322 GCA_039918155.1 Ferruginibacter sp. | reverse complement strand
ACCATTATGCATCTTTTATCAAAGCGTAAATCAAAAGAAGTTTGCAGCTCTAACATAGAGGTTACACCTTTTGAAAAGGTGTAACCTCTAATTGAAAACCTAATAGAAATATACCACATATTTTTTTTTATCTTTTTAGTTACAAAATGCATCCTTATTATTCAAATTCATTGTATAATTTTATAGCAATGAAAATAACCAAATCATTTTTGCGGATTTTTATACTGCCTTTATTCCTTTTATTTTTATACTCCTGTAATTCACACAATCACCCAGATAAAAAAATATTTCATTACAATGAGACCAGCGGTATTGCATCGTTAGATCCTGCTTTTGCGAAGAATCAATCTATTATGTGGGTCATTCACCAGTTGTATAATACTTTAATAGAAGTAGATGACAATATGCAATTGAAGCCATCACTGGCAAAAAGCTGGCAGTTTTCTAACAATAATAAAACCATCACTTTTCTTTTGCGTAACGATGTTTTTTTTCAGGATGATGCAGTATTTGCAAATGGCAATGGAAGACAAATGAATGCACAAGATGTTGCATACAGTTTTGCAAGAATAATTGACAAAAATACAGCAAGCCCCGGAGCATGGATATTTAATAACAGGGTAGACAGTGTACAACCATTTGTTACCATAAATGATTCTGTTTTTCAAATTAATTTGTTGCAGCCTTTTCAGCCGATACTTGGCATATTAAGTATGCAGTATTGCTCTATTGTACCACATGAAGCGGTAGAAAAATATGGAAATGATTTTCGCCGCCATCCAGTTGGCACCGGTCCTTTTGCTTATGTAGCCTGGGAAGAAGGGCAGGCGCTTATTTTAAAAAAGAACGTTCATTATTTTGAGAAAGATAGCAGCGGCTATACCTTACCGTACCTTGATGGTATAAAAGTAGATTTTTATGATAGCAAGGCAACGGAGTTTTTGGAATTTCAACAAGGTCATCTCGATTTTATTAATGACGTTGA
This sequence comes from Ferruginibacter sp., assembly GCA_039918155.1. Classification (GTDB taxonomy): domain Bacteria; phylum Bacteroidota; class Bacteroidia; order Chitinophagales; family Chitinophagaceae; genus Ferruginibacter. The sequence continues at coordinate 14,337 of JBDSIB010000105.1, read as the reverse complement.
TCCATCTTTTAAAGATGAGATGTTAACCAAAACGGGTAATTTAAAAAAGCAGTGGGTAGGTAAAATAGAGCTACATAAGCATCCTTATCTCAACATAGAATATTTTGGAATACTTGCAGATACTACAAACGAGCTGGTGAAATCATCTCCTTTAAAATTAAAAAATGTAAGGCTGGCAATTAACTATGCGATTGATAGGAAAAAGATGATGCTTTACCTGCGGAACTCGATCGGTACACCGGCAGAAAGTGGCTTTGTACCGCCAGGACTTCCTTCTTTTGATGCGGATGCAGTAAAAGGTTATACGTATGATCCGGCAAAGGCAAAACAATTATTGTTAGCAGCTGGCTATGGCAACGGAAAAAATATGCCCGCCATAAAATTACTTACCATACCTATTTATGTAAATCTTGCATCTTATGTAGCCAATGAGCTAAAGCAATCCGGGATAAATGTGCAGGTAGAAGCTATTCAAAAAAGTTTACTGCTGGAGCAGACCAGTAAGTCGCAGGCTTTATTCTTCCGGGGAAGCTGGATTGCCGATTACCCTGATGCAGAGAATTACTTAAGTGTTTTTTACAGCAAAAATCCGGCACCACCTAATTATACACGGTATAAAAACAAGATGTACGATCAGTTATATGAGAAGGCGCTAGGGGAAGAAAATGACAGTTTGCGCTATAAAATGTACCAGCAAATGGATAAATTGATTATTCAGGATGCACCAATTGTACCTCTTTGGTATGATATGGCTCTACACCTGGTACATACCAACATTAAGAATTTTTCACAAAACAGTTTGAATATGTTGGAGTTGCGAAGAGTAAAAAAAGATTAATATTGTATTCTTAAAAAATAAAACACATGAAAAATTTTAAAAAATATGCAATTGTGATCACTGTAATTGTATTTATTGTATCTGCTTTTGCAGCAATAGAGCCAGGAAATAAACCTCCAAGATTTAAAAATTTAAAAGTATTGCCGCAGGATATTACCCCGCAAGCATTGGATAGTGTAATGGATCATTTTAAAGAAGCGCTTGGAGTAAAGTGCGGCTACTGTCATGAAAGAAATGATAGTACCAAACACATGGATTTTGCCAGTGATGCAAAACCGGAAAAAGATATTGCCCGCCACATGATGATAATGGCTTCAGGAATAAATGAGAAATACTTTAATTTTAATAATGAGAAAATTGCCCCTCAAACTATCACCTGTTACACCTGCCACAGAGGAAGTCCGATGCCTATGAGTATGGACACATCAGCAGTAAGAAAGCGTTAATTTTTTTCATTATCTACATACAATAGTTTTATTATGGTATAATGCTTGTGTACTGATTAGTCCAACATTATTTTTAAAAAATAAAACCATATTATTATGACAGTTAATGAAATTGCTACAAAACTGGTCAAATATTGCGAAAGTGAAGATTACTTAACTGCGCAGAAAGAATTGTACTCCGATGATGTTATAAGTATTGAACCAGAAGATAGTCATGGTTACGATAAGGAGACAAAAGGCCTAAAAGCAGTAAACGAAAAAATACAAAAATTTGTTGATTCTATTGAAACAAGCTATGGCTCAAAAGCATCAGTACCTGTTATAGCAGGTAATTCATTTTCATTTAAATTAGATATGGATATTAAAATGAAAGGTCAGGAAAGAAACACAATGTCGGAATTATGCGTTTTTACGATAAAAGATGAAAAAATAATCAAGGAAGAATTTTTTTGGTAAAGACTAAAAGAGAAATAAATAAATAATATTGATATATCTTTTGACATTTTTTTTATAAAAACTATAAATGCCCCGAATAAATCCGGGGCATTTTAGTTTTTGCTAAGCTAAGAATTATTAGTTCTTAATTATTTTACTTACAAATTTATCTGTAGGTGTTGTTACTTCCAGAATGTAGCTACCAGTAGCTAAAGTTCCAAAGTCTTTCAACACTACTATATTATCTCCAGCCTGAACCGGAATTTGACGGTTTAAAACTTCTTTACCATTTAATGTAAATACCCTGAATGTACCTGTAACACTGGTTGCACTTGTAAGTGAAACTTTGATATCAGTTACAAAAGGATTAGGATAAACACTAAATTTGTTTACAGTAGTAGAAGCGCCTTTTAATCTAAGAGCAACGATGGTAGAGTAACCGAATTTACCATCCTTATCAATGTCCTTTAAACGATAGTAAACTATTTTAGAAGTGGTATTTAAAGCATCTGTAAAACCATAGCTATGTGTTAAGCCAGATGTCCCATTTCCTGTAACAGTTCCTCTTGAAGTGAAATGGATACCATCATCACTTCTCTCTACCTGGAAATAATCATTATTAGTTTCAGTCTGAGTGATCCATTTTAAGCCTGCGCTATTATCATTCAGCAATGATGCACTAAATGAAGTTAGTTTTACAGAAAGTGGTCCACCTGATGGGCCGATAACTGCAGTGCTGATATCTGTGAACAAATCATTTGCAAGTGAATATGCATAAGAAGTGGCAGTATTGCTTACACTACCTGGTATAAGCTGTCCCTGTACTTTAAATTTCACTGTATAAGTTTCATCCACCTGCATTGAACCACCTGCAGTACTTGAAGAACCAGTGCCCATAAAGAATTTCAGATAAGTTTTTGGTCCAACTGTTCCTTTAGAAGAATTATCATTGGCATCAACTGCATCAGTTTGTGCGCCTAATACTGCACCCGGTCCGGAAACAACTTCCATAGAATTTGCAATGTAAGTCACATTGGTAGGTAGCGTATCAACAATAGCAACTTTATATGCAACACCTGGTCCGATATTTTTACCTGAAAGAGTATAAGTTAATATTTCATTAGATTCAATCGTATTGTTACTGTTTGCATCAGCTACAGTTTTAGCAATTGTAACCAATGGATCTTTAACTCTCAAAGCAAAGGCAAAGTAGCTTGGAAAATATTGATCAGCCTCGGTACCGAATTTCAATGTTACAGAAGTAGCATTTGGCAAAATACCAAAACCTGTTCCAACGTTTACTTCGTCAATATCAATTCCCATCTGATTTCTATAACTAGGATTTTTTGTAGTTATACTCACACCGTTTTTACTGATACTGCCATTCCAGAAATTGGTGGCTGGGTTTACAGCATTTGCTACTGCAACACCATTTACCTGCATATAATCACCAGCATTATTACTAGAGCCTCCTAAATTACCATCACCTTCCCATGCCATAGTAGACATAACTGCATCACCTGCAGCCAGGGAATTGTTTGGTACGTTCAAACCACTTAAGGTCACGGATAAAGAAGTCTGGGCAGCTATTTGTGAATAGCCATGATAGATACGTACGCTGTTTAAAAGAGAATTTGTGTTCTCATAAGCAACAACGATACTCCATCCAGCATATTCTCCACCGCCGCCAATACTACCTGGTGTAGCAGGTACATCAGCAACAGTATAAGTACCTGCTCCATTTGCCTGTAAATAGGCAGTAACATCTACATAAGTTTGGTAAATTTTTTCTGATCCTGTAACAGCAAAGATATCCACGCTGGTTGAAGGAGCCAGGATGTTTTGATAAGCTCCAGTGCCGAACCTGATCTTAGCTTTACGAAGTGTGTCTGCATCAGCAGTAATAGCAGCATTACTGATACGACCACCCCAATACAATCTTGCAAATTTAACGGTATTGGTACCTGCTGGTAAAACTAAATCTGCAGACGTTGAGTTTGTAGTTAGTGCAACACCATCAATATCGACAAACTGCATATTGCTGTTGTCATTACCTGATGCTACAACTCCATTTGCATCTGGAGTTTCATTCATTTGTGTAGTTTGAATAACACCAGAAATGTTTTTTATAGCCATACTGGTGTTTCCTAAAACTGTTGTTCCGCCCTTAAGGTTGGCAGAGTAAACCTGTGCATAAGCATTAATAGTTGTTTGTGCGTTTGTACCTGAATATATTGCAAGCGATAGCAATAAGAGAGATACTCTTGTAGTAAATTTAGTAAGCATTTTTAATTTTTTTTAAGTAAATAAAAGCTCACAGGAAGAGAGGAAGCGACAATGGCTTTGATTGGGATATAGAGGATGAAAGCGTAGGGGAGTGTCCTAGAAAGATGGATTGTTTGGGAGGTAATCAGTTAATTAGGAGTGCAAGGTTGAAAAACTATTTTAAAATTCCAAATTTTTTGCAAAAAAATATTTCTAAATCCACTACTTTATCTAAAAAATTACTTTAGGTAACATATCGTAATATTATTTTATTTTTTATAAGTAATTGATAATAAATGAATAAATACAGTTGCCTATTTTTTTAAAAATGAAAATTAGAAATAGGAATGTTAATAAATCGACTGCTCGTATTATGTTAGCCTCACATTCTTCTTCAGATGCGTTTAAAAAAGGTAAGATCTATTGGTCTCCTTTTTTCTTTTTCACCGGTTTCGCATTAGGATCAGGTAAAGCTGGGTTAGTCAGAATTGGATTTGGAAGCGGTGCTTTTCCTTCTGGAGTTATTTCGCTAAAAATCTTATTTACATAGACCCATTTGCCATTTAACCATTTAAAACCCTGGTAATCGCCATCACCTATTAAGGTCCACTTTTTATCAGGTTGATTAGACTCTGACACAAGGTGTTCCATCACGATCATATTGAGATCATCATCAAATGTAAGGCGTGGACCGGCTTCTTTTTTATATTCAAGAATATAGCGGGCAACATTTTTAGTATAAACATTTGAATTCTCAATACTAAAATAATGACCTCCGAATACTGGTTCATCGTTTGCAAAACTAAGTACCTCAATTACCTTTTTGTCACTTCTTATATTATTGGCATCGTACCCAAGTAAGGTATAGTAAGGATGGTCGTTATACCTGGTAAGAATCATTTTGTAATAAACTGCTCCCATCCATCCAAAATTATTACCAACAGTATCTGCAACTTTTTGCGTCACATCTGATTTATCAATCAACGGAAATAATTTTAAGGAACCATCTTTTGTATTCATTTGAATAGCACCATGCTGACGCACTACATTCTCATTTATTACCATTTGCCATGTAAATATCCTGAAACTGCTATCAGGAGCATATAGAACAGAAATAGTTATTAAAGAATCAAAAGGGTAATGGAAAGAATAAGGCGTTTTAAGAGCTCTTATTAAAGTACGGGTAAAATTGCTGTCTGCATAAAAACGATCCGAAGCATTCCTTCCCTGGATTATCTGCAATGCAGGAGCCTGCATAGAGTCTTCTTTTTGTTGAAGTTCAGCAAAACCAGCATTGCTGATTTGTTGTGCATTGACTGTGTTTACGAAAAAAAATGCACACAATAGAAAAGCGAAAAATTTCATATAAGTAAATGTAAAAAAAGATTTTGCATAAAGTTGTAATGTGCTGTAGCTAATTCAAATTTAACTAAAGGTTATCATCAATACAAGCCTGTATTGCCTTTGCAAAACCAATTATGATAATTCAGCAGAAGCAATGATCTGATTTACCATTACTTCCCAACTGTATTTTTTCTTTTCTTCAATAAGCGCAGGTAAAAAATGTGCTTCTCCCATTTCAAAGTAAGCTATTACCTTTTCCGCAATAGATGCCGCATTTGGTTCTGCAACAAGTCCAACCTTTCCATCAGGAACCATATCGGGTAATGCTCCAACATTTGTTACTATCATTGGTATTTCGAAATGATAAGCCAGAGGGGTAACACCACTTTGTGTAGCATTGCGATATGGCTGTATCACTACATCTGCAGCGCATAAATAATTTTTAATATCATGATCAGCGACAAACCCATTTTTTAAAATAAGATTATTTTGAATACCTAATTTTTCTATTTGCTGTTCGTAAATCTTAGCATCTTCATAATATTCGCCTGCTATCATCAATTTTATTCCCGGAAGTTTTTCAATAACTGAGGGCATAGCATCCAGTAAAATATCAAGTCCTTTATATTTTCTTATAAAACCAAAGAATAAAATTATTTTTTCATCCGAATCAATTCTTAAGTTTTTTCTTGCCTCCTGCTTACTTATTTTATTGCCAAAATTATCGTAGAGTGGGTGGGGCACATATTTAGCAGCCTTTGTTGTGGTAAATGTTTTCAGATCCATCAACACTTTTTGGCTCATGGTTATAAATGCATCAACAGGCTTTATAAAATATTTTGTAAAAGCATTATCGTAAAAATGTTTTTCATGTGGGATCACATTATCTGCAATACAAACAATTTTGCTATGCTTATTTTTTTTTGCAGAACGGAGTATGGTCCCAAAGCATGGCCCCATAAAAGGCATCCAATAGCGGACTACAATAATATCAGGCTTTTCTTTTCTGAGTTTAATACCAGTCTTTATCCAGTTAAATGGATTGATGGAGTTGATACAAACTTTTATGTTCAGATTCTGCGGTGCAGCTTCAGTTGAATATTGTGAAGTACCCGGAAACAAAAAAGAAGGATACTGTAAAGAAAATGTATAGATAGTAACCTTGTGGCCTTGTTGCTGAAAAGCCCTTGCCAGCCGTTCATTGAACGAAGCCATACCTCCGCCACGCAGCGGATATGCAGGACCAATGATGACAATTTTTTTTGATGAATGCATATTAATATATTCACGGATGACACAGGTCAGGCGGATAAAAACAGATTTTATTTTAAATTATTGGTGAATATTTTTCTTTTGAATGAGGTTTTTTTCAAAATATAGAACTAAGCCTAATTCGTATTTCGTTGCTCTTAAATTATTTCCCAACTGTATTATACACTTTATAAAAACAACTTAAAATAATTTCAATTTTCTGTTCAAATAAAAAGCATAGGAATATAAATAATTATAAATCCGTATTCATCCGTTTAACCAGTGTCATCCGTGTTTCCATCTATTTCTACATCCCAACTTTATCTTCTATTAAATAATTATTTCTTTCCGAAGAATTTCTTGCAATTAATTCACCTATAAATCCTGCCAGGAAAAGTTGCGTACCAATTATCATTGCCAATATTGCAAAGAAAAAAAGTGGCCTTTGTGTCAATCCCGTATGATCAAATAAAAACTTGCTTAAAGTGAGGTAAACAAAAACAACCAGGCCAAACATAAAAAAGAATGTACCCCACAAGCCAAAAAAGTGCATGGGCCTTTTGCCAAATTTACCAACAAACATGATGGAAAACAGATCCAAAAAACCATTTATAAAACGTTCCCAACCAAATTTTGTAACACCGTATTTCCTTGCCCTATGTTCTACTACTTTTTCACCAAATTTTTTAAACCCTGCCCATTTTGCAAGTACGGGTATGTAGCGGTGCATTTCGCCATAAACTTCAATACTTTTTACTACCTTTTTTTTGTAGGCTTTAAGACCACAATTAAAATCGTGTAGTTTTATGCCGGAGCTTTTACGGGCTGCAGCATTAAATAATTTTGAAGGCAGATTTTTGGAAAGCGCATTATCGTATCTCTTTTTTTTCCAACCACTCACAATATCAAAATCCCCGTTCAGTATCATATTGCGTAATTCCGGAATTTCATCAGGGCTATCCTGCATATCTGCATCCATGGTGATGATCACTTCACCTTTAGCTGCTTTAAAGCCTTCGTTCAATGCAGCACTTTTGCCATAATTTCTTTGAAACTTGATCCCCTTAATGTTTGAATTATTTTTGCACAGCTCTTCAATTACATTCCAGGAGTTATCGGTACTGCCATCATCTATATATAATACTTCATAGCTGTAATTATTTGCTTCCATTACACGCTGTATCCATGCCGTTAATTCCGGCAGCGATTCATCTTCATTAAACAACGGTATTACCAGGGATAAGTCCATAATTTATTTTAAATGCTGTTCAACGTTATTGTAATCATTTTAAGATATCTTAGCCATAGATCACAGATTAGAAATATTTTCAAAAATCTGCGAATCTGTGGCCATTATTAATTTTTTTTCTGGCTCAAAAAACCAGCGCCAATCACCGTTACCAAAGCTCCGATAATTAAATATTTTATAGTGTTTATAGCAGTCATCATTGGCATAAAAATGTCTCTCATCTTTTTCGCATTGTCTGCAATCTCAGCCGGCGTATGATCGCCTTGTTTTAGAAGAAGTGCATTATTATCTTTTATGCCATCCTCTAATATCTGCGGATTCAATTTATAAAAAACATATGTAAACACTACCATCAATAAAGTAACTACCACAAAAGTTTTAAATCCTTCGGAAAAATAATCTTTAAATTTTAATGGAGCAGCTTGACTTCTTTTTTTTAAGGCCAATAAACTCCATATTATTGCGGCAACGTACACCAATAAAATAAGGATCTGGTTATCTCCCGTTACCGGGTATTTTAATCCATAAAAAAACAGAACAGATAAACCGATCATCAATATCCCTGCTATCAGCCCTTTATAGGTTGCATTTATCTTCTTCATCAATTATTAATAACCATTTTATTTTTGTTTACAATACCTATCACTTTGCCTTTTAATTTTTTACCAATAAAAGCAGAGTTGTGCGATTTTGAAAAAATATCTTTTTCTTCAAAAATAATTTCCACTTCTGGGTTAAACAGGGTGATGCATGCAGCGCTTCCTTCTTTTAATTCTGGCAATTTAATTCCAAATATTTTTCTCGGAGAAACGGTTAACTGCTCTATTAATTTATTCAGATCTTTTGCAAAATAATTTAAAGCAGCAAACATTGTTTGCAAACCTATCATACCATTTTTTGCATATTCAAATTCGCAGGCTTTATCATCCCAATGCTGTGGTATATGGTGTGATGCAATACAATCAATCAACCCATCTGCAACTGCATTGCGAACCGCCAACATATCTGCTTTATTCCGCAAAGGCGGATTTACTTTTAAATTAGTATCGTAGTCTTTCAGATCTTCATCGCAAAACCAGCCATGGTAAGGCGTTACAGAGCAGGTAATATTTAGCCCTTCTTTTTTTGCAGCCGCAATTAATTCAATTCCTTTTTTAGTTGATATCCCTGTAATGTGCAATTTCGATTTTGTGTATCGCAGCAATTCTATATCTCTTGCAATCATCAGTTCTTCCGCTATCGCAGGCTTGCCCGGCAATCCAAGTCTTGTACTTTCAATTCCTTCATTCATCAGGCCATGTGCACTTATACTTTTATCATCCGGTAGTTGAACAATCGTAGCATCTATCGCCAGCACATATTGCAAAGCTTTTAAAAGTAAGCCAGGGCTTTGTATAGGTTTTGTTCCGTCGCCAAATGCAATGGCTCCGCTACTATGCATATCATACATTTCCGCTAATTCTTTTCCCTCTGTATTTTTTGTAATAGCGCCAATCGGGTACACATTCACCGGCAGTGGCGCCGCTTTTTGTACAATGTATTCTACCTGGCTTTTTGAAGAAGTTGTTGGATTGGTATCAGGAAGCACCACCACATCTGTAAACCCACCTGCCGCCGCTGCTGCAATACCTGTCTCAATCGTTTCTCTATGTTCAAAACCGGGGTCACAAAAATTTGCAAATATATCCATCCAGCCAATGCTCAAATGCAGGTTATCTTCGGCAATAATGGTATCCGTATTTTCAGCAATATTATCTGCTATTTTTTCAACAATACCTTCTGTAATTAAAATATCCTTTACCTGCCCATGGTATGGCGACGAAGAAGAAACGATTTTGGCTTGTCTTATTAAAACCTTCATTTGCGTTTTGAGATTTTGCAAATATCCATAAAATTACTGATGCAGCCAATTACAAAGCACAAGACAATATTTTGAAGCCCAACAGTTGTATTTCAAATCAGTATTGGTCCTGCTGTCCGCTGTACTCCGCTGCGCCTGCGGCACATGCGTGGTGCCGCTTCCATCCGGGCTAAAAGCTCAGCAGAAAAACAAATGGCAGCATTTAGATCAGCAACTTCTTTATATAAAGAGAATCTGTTATTCAGGAATTAAAAAATCCTTTTTCCTGTATAATTTACGAACTTATCTATAATAGATTTAAAGCGATTAGCAAGCATAGTTGTTTAAATTATGGCAAATTATTATTCGGCACATCAAACCAACTGTGCCCATCTTGTGCAATCAATCTTTCTGCATCTTCAGCTCCCTGGCTTCCGGCTTTGTAATTCGGAAAGTTGTCCGGAGCATTGGCTTCCCAAACATCAATAATTGGCATCAGTACTTTCCATGCAGCTTCTACATGGTCGGCACGCATAAACAATGTAGAGTCTCCTTCCATAATGTCCAACAACAGGGTCTCATAAGCCTCGGGCGTTCCGGATGCATACGTGTCATCATAATCAAAGTGCATGTCAACGGGCTGAAGCATCATTTTAAGACCAGGGCGTTTTGCCTGGAACCTCGTAGAGATTCCCATGTGCGGCTGCAGGCTGAAAATGAGCCGGTTTGGTTGCCAGTTAGTAACGGCCTGCGCCGGAAATAATTGATATGGCGGCGATTTAAATTGTATCGTTATTACAGAAGTTGTTTCATCCAGGCGTTTACCGGTCCTTAAATAAAAAGGAACACCACGCCATCTCCAATTGTCTATAAATAATTTTACCGCAGCAAAAGTTTCTACGCTGGAATTCTCGTCTACATCAGGCTCCTGCCGGTAACCCGGTACTTTCTTCCCGTTTATCCATCCCGGGCCATACTGTCCCCTGGCTGCAAATTGATTCACCTTTTCGGGACTGATCTTTCTCAAAGTATTCAGCACATCCAGTTTGCGGTTGCGTATTGCTTCGGCTTTAAACGAAACGGGCGGTTCCATAGCTATTAGACAAAGCAATTGTAACATGTGACTTTGTATCATATCCTTCAGTGCGCCTGCAGTCTCGTAATAGTTTCCCCGGGTCTCCACACCTGATTGTTCTGCCACAGTTATCTGGATGTTGTCAATATAATTGCGGTTCCAGATTGGCTCATACAAAGTATTTGCGAACCGGAGTGCCAGGATGTTCTGCACGGTTCTTTTCCGAGATAGTGATCGATCCGGAAGATCTGTGATTCATCAAAAATAGTATGCAGTAATTTATTTAGTTCCATGGCACTTTCCAGATCGTGCCCAAAAGGCTTTTCAATAACCAGGCGGCTTTTTAATTTATTTTCTGTCAGCCCTGAACTGCCTAACATTTTTGAAATATCTACAAAATCATTCGGCGGAACGGCAAGATAGAAAATGCAGTTCGCAGCCACCTTCCATTTTTTTTCAAGATCCTTTATTTGTTTTTTAATTGCAGAATAAGTGGAAGATGCATTGAAATCGCCTTGCTGATAAGTGATACACTTTGCGAAATTGTCCCATTCACTTTTCTTTGATTTGCCCTTCCTTGAATATTGATCAACACCTTCATGCAGGCGTTTTTTAAATGCCACATTAGAATTTTTAGTGGGGGCCACACCAATGACCTCAAAATTATCCGGCATCCATTTATCTAACCATAGGTTGTAAATAGCAGGCGTTAATTTACGCCATGTTAAGTCTCCGGTAGCACCAATAATTATAAAGATGGTCGGTGATATTTTTGTATCTGTTGTCATTTTACTATTTTTTGTTTCAACGTATATGAAAATTTCTTTCGATGATTCTATTATTTTAAATATTTCTCTTCCAATTATTTTGCTTTCAAAGCTTTCGATTTTAGGACCACGTATCTATTATGCCCTGTTTCCCCAGTATTGCTTTGAGATTCCATGTCGATATCTTTACTTGTTCAATTGTTATAACTGTTCAACAATGATTATTCCGAAAATGAATTCTATTAGAAAAGACTATCAACATCCCGCATTTAATATGTGCTAAAGAATATTTTTTATAGAATGAAACTCGCCTTGAAATAATCTACTTGCGTTTGCTTCACCCCAATCCCACACTCGGCCACACCAAGGTCTGGCAGCGGCTGAGCCTTTTTTTTAAAATAATCCCGGTTAATATTCATATTTATTCTGCTTTATGAAGAACTGCTATTTCTACCACTTTCCTAAGCGTCAGGCCTTGGAATATGATAGAAAAAATGACAACAAAATAACATCCTGAAAGTATTAGTTCCCGATAGGGAGATTCAGGAAGCGTCAATGCCATTGCCACAGAAATGCCACCACGAAGCCCAGCCCATGTAAGGATGGAAAGATTGCTGAAGTTTAATTTGCGGAGCATAACAACGGCTGGAACTGTGATGCTCACAAACCTTGCAATAAGCAATATCAAAATAGAGAAAAGACCAATAACCCAATGCTGATGCAGGAAGGGCATTGTAACCATTTGCAATCCGATCATAACAAATAAGATCGTGTTGAGAAGGTCATTTACCAGTTGCCACACTTTGGCAAGAAACTGATCTGCAATATTCTTTTTATCGGTGCTTTTATTACCAACGATTAAACCGGCAGTAACTGCAGATAAGGGAATAGAGGCATGAAATTTCCCCGCAACAACTGAAATGCCTAAGACAAGTGCAATAGATATCAAAAAAATAGTTTGAAAATCGTGGATCGTTTTAATGAGTTGGTAGCCTAAATACCCTAATACAATCCCAATAATAATTCCACCTAATACCTCTTGGGCAAAAATTTGTGTTATTTCTGCAAAAGATGTGCTGCCTGGCTTGTTGGCTATTTCAAGAATGATCACAAATAGGATAAGCCCCACACCGTCGTTGAACAATGATTCACCGGAAATAATAGTGTTTAGTCTCGGGGGAATTTTTGAAGTTTTTAAAATGGCTGCTACCGCAATGGGATCTGTTGGGGATATAATTGCACCAAACAGTAAACAATAAATAATTGGCAAATGAATATGCAACAGCAGGCTGACTAGGTAAAGTAAACCGCCAAATACGCCTGTTGAAATAATTACACCCAGTGTGCTTAACAGGAACACAGGCAAACGCTGTTCTTTTAATTTTTGGTAGTTAAAATGAAATGCTCCGGCAAACATTAGAAAACCTAACATAATATTTAAGAGAACTTTTGAAAAATCAATGCTGTTGGCAAATAACTCAACAGAATTTGTAAGTGCATTTTCGGCCTTGCCTATTATTAAAATCAGAATAGATACCACAATTGAAATAGTGACTAAACCTATTGCCCCCGGTAGTTTAAGAATGCGTTCATTCAGGTAAGAAAAAACGGCACAAATAATAATAAGTATTGTAATAATGGTTAATAAATCCATGTAAATAATGCGTGTAATTGAAGTATTTATTTTCCCTGCCTTGTCGCAGCATCCAATTTAGCCCGGCTAAATAACAATTTTTGTGCTGCTTCTACATTTTCATCCTTACCTTTCCAAATATCCAATGCAGGTTGCTGAATGGCTCTGGCAAAAGAAAAAGCAACGATCCAGGGTAGACGATCTTTATAATCTTTATTGATGGCAGCCAGGTGAGCAGTAGCATCTTTGGCAGATTGGCCGCCGGATAAAAATGCAATAGCAGGCATAGCCGCCGGAACGGATTTCAGCAAACAATTTACCGTGGCTTCTGCAACTTCGGCAATGCTGTTTTGGTTAGTGCTTTCTGTACCGGCAATGATCATATTCGGTTTTAAGATCATAGCCTCCAAATCAATTTTAAATTGATACAGCTGATAAAAAAGTATTTTCAAAACCTTCTCTGTTACATCATGGCATCTTTCTATTGTGTGATCGCCGCTCATCAGTACTTCAGGTTCCACAATCGGTACTATGCCTGCTTCCTGGCATAATGCGGCATACCTTGTCAATGCATTTACATTGGCTTCAATACTTGCCGTTGTGGGCATGCCATTCCCGATTGTAATTACACCCCGCCATTTAGCAAAACGAGCGCCCATCTTTTTATATTCGGCTAAGCGTTCCCGTAAGCCATCCAAACCTTCGGTAATTTTTTCGTTGGAAAAACCCGCCATGGGTTTAGCACCTATGTCAACTTTTATCCCCGGGATGATGCCGGCTTTTACCAGTACATCAGCCATCGGCACGCCATCTTTTGTTTGCTGCCTGATGGTTTCATCATATAGAATGGCGCCGCCAATGCTTTCATTCAAACCCGGCGTTGTCACAATCAGTTCACGATATTTTCGCCGCATTTCAACTGTTTGCGGAATGCCTTCCGCGGCGAAGCGTTTGTTGCAAGTGCCGTTACTTTCATCCATTGCCAGCAACCCTTTATTTCCAGCGAATAGTTGCTGTATGGTGTCTTTTAATATTTTTTTATTCATAGAATTCTGTTTTCAATAATCATAATTTATTATGCTTTCACCACCATCTTACCCGTATTCTCTCCCTTAAATAAACCCAGGAAAGCTTGTGGCAATTGATCAAAGCCATGTACTACTGTTTCAGAATATTGCAATTTTCCTTCCTTCA
>JBDSIB010000104.1:0-21441 GCA_039918155.1 Ferruginibacter sp. | reverse complement strand
GTTTATTATCCTCTTTAGGTTTATACAATACTTGACCGCTGTGTTGTGCTGGTTATTATCATGCACTCTGATGAAGTGATCAAAGTCCATAATAAACTTCATATTCAGGTTTCTCAGTAAAATATCTTTCTTACCCAATGACTGTTCAACAAATGCCTTTACCTTCTTATAAGTAAAAATATATTTCTCATAAGTGGAGAAAGCAACATCTTTACCTACCCTCTCTTTAAGCTTAATATTATGCTCATTTATAAGGCCTAATAATGTTGGTTCTTCTGTTGAAGTAGCAAATAGCTGCTCCATTATTGACGGCAGGTGAATATTACTGGAATTATCTTCTCCTCTGCTAACGACAGATATCTTTGCCATTAAATCATCCAGCATCTTATTGATATCATCGGTAACGCCCTTGCTGCCCTTTAAACGCTGCTTTTGTGAGTTCCACTGCAACGGATGGACATAGTGGCCGGTAGCCTTATCCACTCTCACTCCCTGAAATGTTATTCGTATTTGTAAAGGTACTAGACCCTCTTTGTTGGCTTTATTTTTCCGTAGCCAAAACAGAACTTTAATAGAATTTGCCATTTTAAAAAGAGATAGCAGCAGACTGAACGACTATAGTTTGTTCTATAGGGTTATTATCTTATAAGAATTGCTAACTTTTATGCCACCTTTTCTGCCACCTTTTGAGAATAAACGGCATAAAAAAAGCACTTACAATATGCTTTAAACATTTCGTAAGTGCTTGATAAACAATGACTTGGCTCCCCCTTCTGGACTTGAACCAGAGACCCTCTGATTAACAGTCAGATGCTCTAACCAACTGAGCTAAGGAGGAATTTACCCCAATTTTGAATTGGGAGGGCAAAAATAAGGGTTTTTAGTTTGAGGCAAAAAAAATTAAACAACTATTTGAGCCAATTAAACATATTATTTTCTTCAAACCCTATAAATATCCCGTCTTCTCTAATTTCTATGGGAAATATTTTTAAAAAGTATCCTTCGCCTGATATATTCCGGCCATTCTCCATGCTGAATTTGTAGCGATGAACAGGGCAGACAATATTACCCAATGAATCTAAATATCCATGCGATAAAATACCACCCGCATGTGGGCATTTTTGAGTGCAGACCGATACATTATTATTATGCAATGCCAGGCATACTTTCTTTCCATTCACCTCCATTTCTGCCAACCCATTTTCATTAAAATGAATCTGCGCTAAGTCGTCCGCAATTTTACACCACTTTATTTTTTTAGCATGCATCAATAAAAATATTCAGCTTTATACGGATACCGTATCTGGTACATTTCTCTCACTTTATTCAGAACGGTCTGGCGCAAAGCATCCAGGTTTGTACGCTCGGTGGCAGATATAAAAACACAGTTTCCTTTTGTTTCTGTTTGCCATCTTTCTCTGAGTTCTTTCAGAATATCTTTTTTTACATCCTCTTCCAGCCATTCATCAAATACCTGTGCTTCAAATTTATCCATCTTATTAAATATGGTAACGGTGAGTTTATCTGCACAGCCCAAGTCTGCCAGGGTTTTATTTACGATCAGCAATTGCTCTTCATATTGCGGATGCGAAATATCCACCACATGCAACAACACATCTGCTTCTCTTACTTCATCCAATGTACTTTTAAAACTCTCTACCAAATGATGCGGCAGCTTACGAATGAACCCCACGGTATCGCTCAGTAAAAAAGGCGTTTGCTCAAACACTACTTTACGGGTGGTAGTATCCAGCGTGGCAAATAATTTATTCTCTGCAAATACTTCACTCTTACTCAATAAGTTCATCACCGTAGACTTGCCAACATTGGTATAACCTACCAAGGCCACTCTTATAAATTCTCCTCTCTCCTGCCGTTGGGTAAATGCCTGCTTATCGTATTGCGATAATCTTTTTTTAAGAAGGCTTATTTTATCTTTTACGATACGCCTGTCCGTTTCTATCTCCGTTTCACCGGGGCCTCTTGTACCGACGCCACCACCTTGCCTTTCCAGATGCTTCCACATACCTTTCAGGCGTGGCAATATGTATTGATATTGCGCCAGCTCCACCTGTGTTTTGGCCTGTGCCGTTTTAGCCCGGCGGGCAAAAATATCCAGTATCAGATCACTTCGGTCAATCGTTCTTGTCTCCAGTGCTTTTTCTATATGCTGTATCTGCGAGCCCGTCAATTCATCATCAAAGATCACTACTGTGATATTGCCTTTCAGTAAAATAAAATTCTTTATTTCTTCCAGCTTGCCTTTACCTACAAAGGTTTTACTATCGGGGAACTGCATGCGCTGCGTAAATCTTTTTACGGTGACGGCGCCTGCTGTTTCTGCTAAAAAAGCCAGCTCGTCCATGTACTCTATTACCTGTACTTCAGTCTGGTCTTTTTGTATAATTCCTACCAGGATCGCATTTTCCTGATCTTTGATACTATTTGTTTTATCTATCATTCTTTTGCCGGAGGCAGATTGTTATTTATTACAAAAATAAAGCGTTCCGGTTATTGTCGGAACGCTTTTTTATTATTTAGTGAAATCTTGTTTTTTCGTTTGTCGCACTTTGACAAGCTCAGTGTGACAGGTTGTTTCGTTTGTCGCACTTCGACAAGCTCAGTGTGACAGTGTGTTTCGTTTATTGCTTACCGGTAGCATTTGCTGCATCTACCCATTTCTTCATTGCATCACAACTTTTATATTCATCATCCACCATGATGTAATAGGTATTTATCTTCTTGTTGAACCAGTCTTCCAGGATGCCTTCTTTCTTTACTTCCAGGGCTCTTTGGGCTATCCTGCTGTAATCATCCTTCATATTTTCACGGTGCGGTTCTGTCCTGGTTTTTAAGTAAATAATACGAACCCCTTTTTTACCACGTTCATCCGCAAAATCTGTTGGTTGTGAATAATGGCCGGGTGTAAGATCTTTCAATAACGGGATCATATCTTTATCTAATTGGTCGATGGTTAAGAAACCACCATCCCTTCCCTGCAACATACCGCCGGTAAATTTGCTTCCTTCATCATCACTATACCTTGATACAGCTGAACCAAAATCTATTGTTCCTGATATTAGATTTGCCCTTACGGAATCCAGTTTGTCTTTTCCTTCTTTCATCTCTATCAGGGTTACCTGTGGTATTTTCAAAATATGCATTACCACCGCATCATCTCCATTTTTAGAGATCATCTTAATGATATGGTATCCAAACTTTGATTTAAAAGGATTACTTATCTGGCCATCTTTTAAAGTAAACGCCTTATTTAACCAGGCTGCGTCAAGGTCTTTTTGGTTACGGTTTATTTCATACTGGCCGTAATTTTGTTTTACTCCCGGATCTTCTGAATTTACAATTGCCAGTGTTTTAAAATCTTTACCAGCTTCGGCCTGTTTTTTATAATCTGTCAATTGCTGTACCACATACTCTTCTGCATCTCTACTGGCTTTTGGATATATAACAATTTGCCCCAGTTCTAATTCACTTTCATAAAAAGAAAGGCTATCTGTTGGTATTTTATCAAAATAATTTTTTACTTCATTAGGAGTGATCTTTACATCGCCTACTATCTTATCACGCATGGCTGCTGCCAGTTTACGGTCACGGAAACCTTCCCGGAAATCTTCTTTTAACTGGTAAACCGTTCTGCCGGCTACTTTTTCCAGTTCTTCTTTTGACCCGTAACTTTGTATAAATCCACGTATCTGGTTATCAATATCTGCTTCTACTTCTTCATCTGTTACCGGTAGTGAATCTTTTTCTGCCTGCAATACGAGCGCTTTTATTCCCATTGCCTGCTCCAAAGTAAGACATCTTGCATTAGGCGGTACTTCTACACCTTGCCGTTGCATATCTGCGATCTGGTTATCGAGATCGCTTTTCAACACTATTTTATCACCAACTATTCCTATTATTTTATCTGCAACAACCTTTTTTGGTTGTGCAAATGCGGCTGTAAATATGCCCAGTAAAAATGCAGTTAGTAAAATTTTATTTCTCATCATAATATGCTGCAAAAAAATTTGCTCTTTTTGTGTTGCCAAATTTAAAGCTGTATGCACTGCCACAGGCTTTTTGATCTTCATTTAACAAAAAATTGTAGCGTTAAAATAGATTCACAGATGATACCGATTGAACCGATAAATACTGATCTTTTAAAAAAAGTGAAATGCTGCAATTTCTGGTCAATAATGTTATTTAGTATAAGCGTTGCCCGAATGCTTTAGGGTAAACGATGCCAATGACGGTTAAAATTTAAAGGAGTAAACTTTTAAAAAGTTTACTCCTTTAAATTTTTATAATGTACGTTTTACTTCTACTTCCTCAAATGCTTCTACAATATCTCCTACTTTGATATCATTGTAATTCCTGATAACAAGTCCGCACTCCATACTGGAAGTAACTTCTTTTGCATCATCACGGAAACGTTTAAGACTTGCCAACTCCCCGGTAAATATTACGATACCATCCCTTACCAAACGGATACGGTTGTTACGTGCCAGTTTACCGTCGAGTACAAAGCAACCTGCAACAGTAGCTTTATCAAACTTATAAGTTTCTTTAATTTCTACGTTACCGAGTATTTTTTCTTCTACGCCCGGTTCAAGCATACCTTCCATGGCGCTCTTGATCTCTTCAATGGCATTGTAGATGATAGAATACAATTTAATTTCAATTGATTCTGCTTCTGCAAGCTTAGCAGCTTTTAAAGCAGGCCTAACATTGAAACCAATAATGATCGCATCTGATGCATTTGCAAGGGTAACATCACTTTCTGTGATGGCACCAACGGCTTTATGTATTACACGTATTACTATTTCTTCGGTACTTAATTTCTGTAATGAGTCACTCAATGCATCTACCGATCCATCCACATCACCTTTGATGATAACATTCAGTTCTTTAAAGTTTCCAAGTGCCAAACGACGACCGATCTCATCCAGCGTAATATGTTTTTTGGCCCTGATACCCTGCTCACGCAAGATCTGTCCACGCTTGTACGCAGTTTCTCTTGCATCTGCTTCGTTCTCAAATACCTTAAAAGTTTCACCTGCCTGTGGCGCACCATTTAATCCCAATATTAATACCGGGGTAGATGGCGGTGCTATCTCACTGCGTTGGTTACGCTCATTGTACATGGCTTTTACCTTACCAAAGAACTGTCCTGATACGATCATGTCTCCTTGCTTAAGCGTACCATTCTGTACAAGGATGGTGGCTACATAACCACGGCCTTTATCAAGCGATGCTTCAATTACAGTACCATTGGCCTGCTTATCCGGATTGGCTTTTAGCTCCAGTATATCTGTTTCCAGCAATATTTTTTCTAAAAGCATGTCAATATTAAGACCCGTTTTGGCACTTATTTCCTGGCTCTGGAATTTACCACCCCAGCTTTCTACCAATATATTCATACCAGCCAACTGCTCTTTAATTTTTTCTGGATTAGAACCATCCCTGTCTATTTTATTGATGGCAAATATCATCGGCACATTTGCTGCCTGCGCATGCGAAATGGCTTCTTTGGTTTGTGGCATTACCGCATCATCTGCTGCTACTACTATAACCGCAATATCTGTGACCTTTGCACCACGGGCACGCATAGCCGTAAAAGCTTCGTGACCAGGCGTATCAAGGAAAGTAATACCACGACCATCTTTCAGTGTTACTTCGTAAGCACCGATATGCTGTGTAATACCACCCGCCTCACCGGCAATTACATTCGTATTCCTGATATAATCCAGTAAGGATGTTTTACCATGATCAACGTGGCCCATGATCGTAACAATCGGAGCTCTTGATTTTAGATTAGCCGGATCTTCTTCTTCCTCATCTTCTTCCAACTCTGCGGCATCATCTACACCAATAAATTCTACTTCAAAATCAAACTCACTGGCAACAAGTTCTATAACGTCAGCCTCTAAACGCTGATTGATAGAAACCATGATACCAAGATTCATACACTTGCTGATGATATCTGCAAAACTTACTTCCATCAAACCAGCCAGCTCACTTACAGAAATATATTCCGTTACCTGTAGTTTGTTCCCTTCTACATTTCCTTCCTGTTGATCCGCCATTTCCTCTCTCTTGGCTTTGCGGTATTTTGCTTTTAAGCTTTTACCACGGCCGCCAGATCCAGCCAATTTTGCCTGGGTCTGTTTTAATTTTTCCTGTATCTCTTTTGCATCAATTATTTTATCTTCCCTGCGAACATTTGTATTTGCAGCCGGACGCTGGAACCTGTTTCCACCAGCACCAGCACCTTGTTGTGTATTAGGGCGGCTTGGGCCACTGTTCCTGCTATCAGGAATAGCTCGATTGCCACGCTGTGGCGCCCCGGTATTTGGTCCGGCATTGGGAGCACCCGGAGCACCTGGCTTTCTTTGTACCGGTATACGCTTGCGCTTATGACGGTCATCTTCTTTTTTAGGCCTTGTATCGCTGTCCACAGGCAAAGTAATTTTGCCCATTATTTTTGGCCCTGTAAGTTTAGCTGCTTGTATATTTTCTATTACCGGTGGTAATTCAGGTTGCAACTCTTCTACTTTTGGTGCTTCCTGCGGCACTACCGGTATTTCTTTTTTCTCTACTTTCTTTGCTGCAGGTTTCTCTTCTTTTTTAGGATCTGGTTTTACTTCTTCTTTAGGCTCTTCTTTTTTCTTTGCTGATTTTTTAGGTCTTGTGGAAGAGTCTATCGCATCCAGGTCTATCTTGCCCAATATTTTTGGCCCTTCCAGTTCCTGAGTTTCTATTTTTACAACAGGGGTTTCAGGTTCTGCTACCGGTGTTGGTTCCGGCTCTTTTTCTACAACAGGAGGCATTTCAACTTTAACTTCTTCTTCTTTTGGCGCTTCTGTTACTTCTGATTTTGGTATTTCTTTTGGTTTCTCTTCTTTCTTTTTAAAAGAAAGATCTTCTTCATCTCTTTTCTTTTTTGGTTCTGAGTTGCCGGCCCCTTTTGGCAGATCTATCTGTTCTGCTTTCTGTTTTGCAGCTTTATCCTGTTGAAATTCACTCTGCAGCACACGGTACATTTCTTCCGTAAGCTTTGTAGTTGGTTTCAGATCATCGCTGTTAAAACTTTTGGACACAAGAAAGTCTATCAAGGTATTGGTACCTATATTAAACTCTTTGGCAGCCGCCATCAACCTGGGTGTATTTACTTCTGACATTCTTTGTTTTTACGTTCCCGTTTTTTAGGGATAATTTTCTTTTACTTATAAATATTCCTGCTCTTCAGCAGTTATCTTATTCTTTCTCAAACTCTTCCTGTAGTACACGACGTAATTCTGTAATAGTTTCTTTTTCAAGATCGGTACGGCGTTCTAATTCTTCCGGTGTAAGATCCAATACAGAACGAGCTGTATCGCAACCTACTTTTTTCAATGCTTCAATGATCCATGGTTCTATCTCATCAGAGAATTCTTCCAGGTCAATATCAAAGTCATCTTCTTCGCCTTCGTTATCACGGAACACATCTATTTCATAACCTGTAAGTTCGCAGGCCAGTTTAATATTCACACCACGACGGCCAATAGCAAGTGATACCTGATCTGGTTTTAAAAATACATTTGCATGATTTTTTTCTGTATCCAGTTCGATACTTGTAATTTTTGCCGGTGTTAATGAACGCTGAATAAGCAATTGCGTATTAGCAGTCCAGTTGATAACATCTATATTCTCATTTTTCAATTCTCTTACAATGCCATGAATACGGCTCCCCTTCATACCCACGCAGGCACCCACCGGGTCAATCCTGTCGTCGTAACTTTCTACTGCCACTTTTGCTCTTTCACCCGGATCCCTCACAATTTTCTTTACTACAATCAGGCCATCAAATATTTCCGGTACTTCAATTTCAAGCAACTTCTCTAAAAATAATGGGCTGGTACGTGATAAAATGATAACAGCCTGGCTGTTCTTTAGTTCTACCTTTTTTACAACAGCCCTGATATTTTCTCCTTTTTTAAAATAATCAGAAGGTATCTGCTCAGATTTGGGCAGCAACATTTCATTGCCGTCCTCATCCAGTATCAAGACTTCTTTTTTCCAAACCTGGTAAACTTCACCACTTACGATATCGCCTATACGATCTTCGTATTTTTTTATAAGGATGTTCTTCTTCAGATCATTGATACGTGCTGCAAGCGTTTGCTTACCGGCAAGAATAGCCCTGCGGCCAAACTCTTTCTGGATATCTACTTCTTCATACAACTCTTCACCCACGCTGTAATCGGGCTCTATTTTAATAGCATCTTTTAATTCGATCTCTGTAAGGGTGTTGTACAGATCATCGTCATCAACAATAGTGCGACGGCGAAAGATTTCCAAATCACCTTTCTGATCATTTACGATAACATCAAAGTTATCATCGCTGCCGTATTTTTTACGGATAAGTGTTTTGAAAACGTCTTCCATCACTTTCATCAACGTTGGGCGATCAATGTTTTCTGCTTCCTTAAATTCCTGGAAGGAGTCTATTAAGTTAATGCTTGCCATATTCGCTCCGGCCTCTCCTTAGCCCCACCGGCAGGGGGTTTTCGTGTTAATTAAAATTTTATCTGAACAGTTGCCTGTTTTATTTCTGCAAAAGGAATTGTTTCTTTTTGAAGGATGGCTTTTTTGCCCTTGCCTTCAGAAAATTCAATTACAATATTGTCTTTATTTACTTCGGTTAAAATACCCGCTTTTTTAATACCTTCTTTTTTTGCTGCATCGTCTGGTGAAGTGTAATTAAAAATTTCTACTGCCAACTCCCGCCCGATATTTTTTACATACTGGCGATGCAATTTTAATGGTTCCTCTATACCAGGGCTTGACACTTCGAGTGAAAAATTACCATCGGGATAGATGCCCATTTCTTCCATTATCTTGTACAGTCCCCTGTTTATCTTAATGCATTTTTCAATGCCAAGACCACTGTCTGCATCCAGGAATATTTTGATGTTATTGACTGGCTTTACTTTAATATCCACCAGGAAAATATCATCAAATAAAAGCGGTTGCAAAAGCTTTTCTACTGTTTCTATCTGTGTATCAGTGCTCATATTCTTAAAAAAGGGGAAGGGAACGCCTCCGTTCCCTTCTTTCTGTTTCTTTTTTCCGAGTGCAAATATACAAAAGCATTGTATACTAACCAAAAGCGTGTAAATAATATAATATGTCGAATTAGCTGACTTGTTGTTTCCAAAATCAGTGTCTTCATACAGGCCGCAGAACGGGTTCGACAAGCTCACCCTGACAGTTTTATAGTGAAACGTAAAGCCCGGGCAATGTTGCTGAGGAAAGAGCTGGTGCTGTGCGGTGTGGGAAACGAAAGTTGATTATTATAAGAAGCCGATGCCGCCCATAAAAAATTAACAACCCGATATTTAATGCTTATATAACTTTGCAGCATGAAATTTCTGGAATTAGCTTTTGAGTTGTTCATCATTTACATAGTGTATAAGCTGGTGTTTGAATTTATAATACCGATATACAAAACCACCAAAGTAATGAAGGGGAAAATGACTGAAATGCACGAAAAAATGCAGGAGCAGCAACGCACCCAACAGCATTTTAATGCGACTCCTCCACCGCCACCGGTAAATAAATCTTACAACGAAGATTATATTGACTACGAAGAAGTAAAATAAGAAAGGGTTTCGATTGTTTCTCCGGGAACAAGAAGATGAACCCTGAAACCCAATGCTGCTGCGGCTTCTATATTATTATAAGAATCATCTATAAATAAAGTGTCGGCTGCTTTAATGCCAGCATCTTTTAATACAAATTCAAATATTTTATCATCTGGCTTGCGGAGATGAATGAGGTGAGAGTAATAAGCTTTGGTGAAATAATCATCAATGGACGCCTTGCCGGTTTCTTCTGTAAACTGTTTGGTAAATGCATCGTAGTGGATAGCATTGGTATTACTTAGTAAGAACAATTTGTGGTTGGGTGCAATTTTTTCTAAAAATTCCAGGCTTGGTAAGCGGTAATCGAGGAGCATAGCATTCCAGGCTTCGGTAATTTCTGCCCTCGTTATTTTTGGATGATTGCTTATGAGGGTGTTGTAAAATTCATCAGGGGTGATATGGCCGGTCTCTAATTTCTTAAATAAATCGTTGGCTGTGTACTGTGAAAACATTTTTTCAAAATGCTGAAAACCAAGCTGCTGAAAGGCTGTGAAGGTTTTATTGAAGTCCAGGTTGAGCAGTACACCACCGAAGTCGAAAATAATATTTTGAGGATTTGCCATATTTTTTTTAAAACGTTTCTACAAATATCTGTTTTTACTTACTTTTGCAACCTTGTTATCAAAAATAACAGGGCCTATAGCTCAGTTGGTTAGAGCATCTGACTCATAATCAGAGGGTCCATGGTTCAAATCCATGTGGGCCCACTTAAAAACCTCACAATATTTTGTGAGGTTTTTTTATTCTCACTGTACCACCGTATTTTTGCACTATGAAAAAAATCCTTTTCATAGTTACGATTGCCCTCATTTTTGTAATGATAGGGTCTGTTGCGGAAGCTCAATGCTCATTGTGCACAAAGACCGCTATGCAGTTGGGTGAAAAACCAGCCCTGGGATTAAATAAAGGAATACTCTACCTCATGATCTCGCCTTTTGCCATCGTAGGTTTTATAGGCTTTAAATGGTGGAAAAATAATAAAGAAATAGAAGCCGCTGAACAGGCAGGTGTTTAATATTTTTTTATAAAACTGTACAGGTTAAAATTTTCTCCTTCTGCTGTTATATCATTTTTTAATTGCTGCTTTGTAACCTGCTTCATCTTTTTTTGCTGTATCAAATAATAAGCTTTCTCCGCAAGCAGCCAGGTTTTTTTATCATTGATATTTTGCTGCTGCAATATTTTATCGATAGCATTTAAAAGTTCCTCTACACCTTCCTTTTTACTAGCCACGGTTTTTAATATCGGGATTTCATTTGCATGATTGCGGAATGCAGGCGCCAGCATTTGCTTGAGATTTTTTATAAACGTTTCTGCGCCGGGGCGGTCTGCTTTGTTCACAATAAAAATATCGGCAATCTCCATCAACCCTGCTTTCATGGTCTGAATTTCATCGCCTGCTTCAGGCACTACGGTTACAATTGTAATATCTGCCAGGCCTGCAATTTCTATTTCGCTTTGCCCTACACCTACTGTTTCTACAATGATGTAATCAAATGGAGCTGCTTTTAAAACGTCTGTTATTTCGATGATCTTCGGATGAAGTCCACCCAGGGAACCTCTTGTAGCCAGCGAACGGATATAAATATCCGGGTGATTGTACCAGGCATTCATGCGGATACGATCTCCCAATAAAGCTCCTAGATTAAAGGGGGAAGAAGGATCCACACAAAGTATGGCAACTTTTTTTTGCCGCTTTACCAGCAGCTCTATCAGTGCATCGGTAAGCGTACTTTTACCAGCACCAGGCGGGCCGGTAATGCCTATAACGGGTACGGGTAACGTTTTTAGTGATTCCAGCAGTTCTTCATAACCGGCAGTTTCATTTTCAATTAATGAAATACCACGGGCAATCGATTTTATATCGCCACATGTAATACCGGTTTTAATTTGTTGCCACATAATTAAAAGTATAAATCACAAATACTGATCAAGCCCAATGGATGCCCGGCTGATCTTTTTATCTATAGTTTCCTGCATCAGGTCTGTATTTTTCTGAAGCATTTCCCTGGACGCTTCTTTGTGAAAAAGGTGATAGGTAATACCGCCAAATTTTAAAAAATGTTTTTTAACACCTGTATTTATAAGCCTTATACAGATCTCGGTATCCTCTTTTCCCCAGCCTGTAATTGCTTCGTTATAGCCGTTTATTTTTACCAGGTCCTCTTTCCAGAAAGCCATGTTGCAGCCTTTTATATAATACAGATACCTTCCTTTTATTTTATACCGGCCCGATAAAAAATCTCTTAAAAAAGGTATCCGCAAACCATTGAAAAAATTGGTTTCTTTTTTTGAATATTTATTTAGCTCAATACTATTATTTTTTATCAATGCCTCTGTCGTTTCTTTTGAAAGAAGTACCCTGCTTCCGGTAGTAAAAAAACCCGGTTGACAAATTGCCAAATGGTCTTTAATAAAATCTTTATGCAATATAAGATCACCATCTGCCTGGATTATATAATTACCCGTTGCCTTTGCAATCCCTTTATTTCTTATTTGCCCAACTTTAAAGCCTTCGTCCGGCTGCCATACATGGATGATGGGGATATTTGTTAGCCCCTGGTATTTCTTTATTAAAATCTTTGTTTCTTCCGTAGAACCATCATCACAAATAACAACTTCAAAGGGCTGAACAGTTTGGCGCAGAATGCTTTTTAAACATAACTCCAAAGCATCAGGCCGATTGTATGTTGATATTAATAAGGAAGCTGAAACCATAGTAATGATAAAGGTAAACAGAAAAACAGCGCTGTAAACAGAGGATAAGATGAGTAGCTTATTTTTTTTCAAGCAAACTCTTCCATAATAAAATTATCTTTTCATCACTGAAATTATCCAGTTTTTTAAATGCGTTTTCGCCCATCGTTATTCTTGTACTTTCATCTTGCAACAAGATGGATAATTTTTCTGCAAATAATTTATCATCCTGTGTTGGCGATAGGTATCCCGTAACCCCATCTGCAACAATATCTGTAACGCCGCCATCAGCCCGGGTCACTAACAGTGCATTTTTATATGCAGCAGATTCCAGCAGGCCCATGCCCAGTCCTTCGCAATCAGAAGTAAGTATTGAAACAGATGATCTTTCAAGATATGGCTTTACATCCGCAACAGTTCCTTCAAAATGTACATGCTCTATTTTTTGCTGTGCACAATATGCTTCCATTTTATTTCTTAAAGTTCCATCTCCTAAAATATACAAACGCCACTGCGGATACTTTTTTTCTAAACGCTCCCATGCCTTCACCGCCATCATAGAATTTTTGTGTTTTCTTGTAAGCCGGGAAACATAAACAATGTTATTTTCTTTTTCAAAATGAGCATTCGCTGCTGTTTTAAAAGTAAGCGGATTGGGAATGCTTGTAATGCGGTCTTTTAAATTTCCTGTTAGGGAATATATATCTATTAATTCTTCCTGTACGCCTTTGCTCACACTCACAAAACCGCCGGTTGCATTTACAATTACTTTTTTTAATTTACTTTTCTTAAACGGGTACACACACCAGCTCCATAAAACTTTAATAATATTAACGGGATCATTTACGATATCATTCCAGTAAATATATTTTTTTAAATACGCATAAGGGGAGCCGTGATAATGTAATATGGCCCGACAATCCGCTCTCTTAGCAGCTTTCAATATCTTTAGCGTCGTAGTCATATTATCTCCCTGGAAGATAAGTGTGCCGATGTTATTTTCTTTCAACACATCATATAAAGCAGTTTCCACATCAATTTTTTCGCCTTTTGTTAGTACGGTTACTTTTAGATGCTCAGGGAAACTGATCTCGGGTATTTCATTTTTACGGTGGAGTGAAATAAGATGATCGAAGGGAAGGTTGTTTTGAAAAAACAATTTGGAAAGATTGGAAGTAACTCTCTCTACACCTCCGGTGACAGAATAATCTATAATAAAAAATGCACATTTTTTTTCTGCCATTCTGTAAAATAATTTTTAAAATGCAAAACTAAATAATATTTAAGGATTAGATATTTTAGTCTTACGTTCATATGAATTCATTCAGCATCGCTGCTTTTGCCTCTACAGCCGGCGGGCTGCGTACCTGTACCGGCGCTGCTTTTACTTCTTTCAAAAAATATGCTACGCATTTTTTGAATTCCGACTACGTCGGAACCGAACCAAAAGAGGCGCCTTATACAGGTACTGATAAATTTTCGAAGCTTACTAAAACCCAATACTTAAGTCCGATATTGGGTTTCATCTTTTATATGTAATCTTATAAAAATTAATCACGGGCATTACCGTGAGTAAGTATTGCAAATAAACTCCTGCTGACTTATCTACCGCATCAACATTATTATCTTTGTGGTATGACTAATTTTATTCCCATCTTTCCTTTAGGAATAGTAGCCTTTCCCGGTGAGCAGCTAAACCTACATGTTTTTGAACCAAGATACAGGCAGTTGATTGAAGAATGTGTAGCTACAAAGAAAAACTTTGGTATACCGACAGTGTTAGATAATAAGCTAACGGAGATGGGCACGCTAATGCAGGTAACAGAAATTACCAACCGCTACCCCGATGGTAAAATGGATATAAAAACAGAAGGTATACAAACTTTTAAGATACTGGAAATAGTAAAAGAGCTGCCTGATAAATTATACAGTGGTGCTATTGTGACCTATCCTAAATCATCGGCAAAAGGAAGTGCCCATTTGATGAAAAAAATATTGGCATCCATCCGGCAGTTGCACCAAAGCCTGAATGTGACGAAGGATTTTAAAAAGCCGGACAGTGAACTTTTAAGCTATGATGTAGCCCATCATGCCGGTATGAGCCTGGAGGAAGAATATTACCTGTTGGAACTGGAGGAAGAATTGCACCGCCAGGAATTTTTAAAAAGACATTTGGCCAAAGTGATGCCGGTAATGGCAGAAATGGATCTGCTGAAAGGAAAAATAAAGTTGAACGGGCATTTTAAAGACCTGGAAGGTTTTAAATTATAAATATTTTTATGGTAACGCTTTGTTTTGATTTTGGAAATACCCGTTTAAAAGCTGCTGCTTTTAAAGATGCTGTTTTTAAAGAAGAGGTTTTTTTGCCAGATGATTCTGTAGAGACCATACACGGCCTACTGGAAAAATATGAGCCGCAAAAAACGATATTATCATCGGTTATCAATCATAATGAAGCCATTGAAAAGCTGTTGGATAACAATAGCATCTTTCACAAACTTTCTGTAGCAACAAAAATAAATTTCACCGCCCCGGTTGGCAAGCCTGAAACTATTGGAGCAGACAGGCTGGCACTTATGGCTGCAGCTGTTCATTTTTACCCAGGTAAAAACAATCTTATCATTGGCCTTGGCAGTTGCATCACCTATAATTTTATAAATCAGTATCACCAGTTTTTGGGTGGCGGCATTTCTCCCGGTATGGATATGCGTTTTAAAAGTATGCATGATCACACTGCTTTACTGCCACTGGTGGAGGCAGACTGGAATTTTCCGCTCATAGGGTATGATACCAAAACAAATTTGCAGAGCGGCGTAGTGTACGGTATGTCCTCGGAAATAGACGGTATGATTGAAAAGTACAACAATAAGTATGCGAACTTTAACGTGGTTTTAACCGGGGGTAATTCAGGCTATTTTGCAAGTCAACTTAAAAACAAGATATTTGCCGACTATAATTTTTTATTTAAAGGACTGTATGCACTCAGCGAACTTAACAACTGCCCGGCTTAAGAGAATTTCAATATTTGTTTTTGCCCTATTTATATATAGCTTTTCACAGGCTCAGGATAATTCCCCTTATTCCCGTTACGGTTTAGGAGACCTCTCCCCCAATATGAATGGAACCACCCGTGGAATGGGCGGTATCACAGCAGGCTATTCAGATTACCAAAGCATAAATATGAACAATCCTGCCTCATTAGGTTATATCTCCAGCACCGTTTTTGACCTGGGGGGTGAGGTAAGCAGGCGAACTTTAAAGAGCAATACTTCTCCTTTAAAATACACTTCTACCAATGTTTATTTTTCTTACCTGCAGATAGGTTTCCCGATAGGATCAAAAAAAATGCAGCAAAAAGGAATTAACTGGGGCGCCAGTTTTGGTTTGCGTCCACTTACACAGATAAACTATAAGATAGCAACTAATCAAAGACTTCCGGGTATTGACAGTCTAAATACGCTGTACCAGGGAACTGGTGGCCTGAACCAGGCAAATGTGAGTACGGGTATTAAAATTCACAATTTAAGTTTGGGCGTAAGTGGTGGTTATACTTTTGGAAATAAAGATTTCAGCACCGCCCTTAATTTTGTTAATGATACCATTCAATATCAAAAATCTATCTCCTCTGCACAAACAAGGATAACAGGATTCTTTTTAACCGTAGGTGGCCAGTACGATATTAAAATAAAAAAAGGCAATTTAAGATTGGGAGCATATGCTAATCTTCAGCAAAATCTAAAAGCAAGGCAGGACAATATCAGCAAAACGGTACAGTATGATGACAATGGTGCGGCGTTCAGTATTGATACAGTAGATTACAAATCGGACTATGCCGGTACAGTAAAAATACCTGCAACCTATACCGGTGGGTTTACTTACAGCAACAGACATTGGGTAATAGGCGCAGATTTTAGTACAACAAACTGGAGCAGCTATCGCTATTATAACAGCACAGATGCGAATGTGCAGAATGCCTGGACGGTGAGAGCTGGTGCACAATATTTTCCTGCAAAAGACAATACTCCTGCCAGTAAATACTGGAGTTTTGTAAAATACAGGGCTGGTGCTTATTATGGTCCTGATTATATAAAGCTTGATAAAAGCCGGCCAGCTTACGGTGTTACGTTTGGCGCCGGTTTGCCGCTGACTGCTCTTCAAAGGAATTCATATTCCTACTACAGAGATGGATTAGCTACTTTAAACTTAGGATTAGACCTCGGTATACGTGGAGATAAAAATACACAAAGCCTGCGTGAAAATGTTGCCAGGTTTACCGTAGGGCTGTCTTTAAATGCAGGTTGGTTCCAAAAGCGCAAATACGATTAATCTTGTGTAGAAGACATTTCTTTTTCATATCATGGAGAAAATAAAACTATATAAATATTTTTCAGCAGCCTTTCTTTTAGGCTGCTTTTTTTTATCCTCCTGCGAAAATGATGAAAAGGAAATAAAAAAATTATCTGCCAAAACTTTTGGCGTAGAAGAAGCAAAAGATGTAAAAGTAAATTATACCATTGGGGGTCATGTAAAAGCGATCCTTTCTTCTACCTTAATGCTTAGGGTTCAGGACACAGTGCCTTATGTAGAATTTCCAAAAGATATACATGTAGATTTTTACAATGATTCTCAAAAGATAGAAAGTGTAATGACGGCTCACTATGCAAAATATAAAGAAAGCCAGGGCATCGTTTATCTGCGTGACAGTGTAAAAGTGATCAACAAGGAAAAAGGAGATACTCTTTACTGTATGGAGTTGTACTGGGACAGAAATCGGCCCGGCCGTGAGTTCTACACAGATAAGGCTGTACGCATCCGTACCAGAACAGAAACATTGAATGGTATTGGTATGGAAGCAAAACAAAATTTTAAAGATTTTATCATTCTTCAACCGATAGGAAAGTTAAAAGTGCCGGCGTCCCAGTTTCCGCAATAGTACTTTGTAACTTATACCGTTACCGTTCTTTAAACGGTTATCTTTTTTACTCTTCACATCGTAACTTCACGTTCCAAAAAAATAATAATATGGAATATCGTCGTCTTGGTAAATCAGGCCTGCAGGTAAGTGCTCTCTCCTTTGGCAGCTGGGTAAGTTTCAGCAAACAGATAAATGATAAAGTTGCGGAAGAGTTAATGGGGATTGCCTATGATAATGGCGTAAACTTTTTTGATAACGCTGAAGTATATGCGCTGGGAGAAAGCGAGAAAATGATGGGCCGTGTTTTGAAAAAGAAAAAGTGGGACCGAACTTCGTTCATAGTATCATCCAAAGCATTTTACGGCTGGCGTGGAAAAAGTGATAAGCCCAATCAAACAGGTTGCAGCCGCAAACATTTAACAGAAGCATGCAATGAAGCCCTGCAACGGTTACAGGTAGATTACCTGGACCTTTACTACTGCCACCGGCCTGATAAAAATACGCCTATTGAAGAAACGGTTTGGGCCATGAACATACTGATTCAACAAGGCAAAATTTTATATTGGGGCACAAGTGAGTGGAGTGCTGCAGAAATAATGGAGGCACACCGGGTGGCTACACAACTGCACCTTATAGGCCCAACAATGGAGCAACCTCAATACAATTTATTTGAGAGGGAAAAAGTAGAAAAAGAATTTGCAGATATATACCGCACTGTGGGGCTGGGCACTACTATTTTCAGCCCTTTGGGCTCGGGCCTGCTGAGTGGAAAATATAATGACGGTATACCCAAAGGAAGCCGCTTTGGCCTGGAAGGTTTTGACTGGCTGAAAGATCGTTGGCTGATGGATGATAAATTAAAGAAGGTAAAAAAACTGGCAGAGCTTGCAGCAAAACTAAAAGTAAGCACAGCTGCACTTAGCATTGGATGGTGTATTAAAAACCCTAATGTAAGCACTGCTATATTGGGAGCAACAAAAAAAACACAGTTGACCGAAAATCTGAAAGCATTAGATGTATTACCATCATTAACCCCTGAGGTAATGGAAAAAATAGAAAAGATAATGAACAATAAACCTGTAATGCCAGCTTTTTAATTATGATAAACATTTACGGAATACCTAATTGCGATACCATAAAGAAAACACTGGACTGGTTCAAAGCACATAAAATAGAATTTATCTTTCATAATTACAAAACAGTAGGGATAACGGGCGCAAAACTAAAAGATTGGTGTAAATTGACCAATTGGCAACTGCTGCTGAATAAAAAAAGCAGTACCTGGAGAAACATTGATCCTTCAACACAGTCAACTATTACAACGCAGGCAGCGGCCATAAAACTGATGCAGCAGCAAACAAGTATTATAAAAAGGCCGGTAATAGAAATAAATGGCACAATATTGACAGGTTATGATGAAGCCGCTTATACCAAGCTGTTTTTAAATAAGTAATTGCACACAATGGCTGGAAAGAATTTTTTTATTTCTACTACAAGGATCGAGGCATTCAGCGATGGTGTATTTGCAATAGTGATCACTTTACTTGCATTTCAGTTTAAAGTACCAAAGTTTACTGTAGATGCAGGTATTCAGCAGAACTTTCACGAGTTCCTTAAGATAACGCCTAACCTTATTGGGTTTATTTTCAGTTTTGCATTTGTTTCGGTGTTTTGGGTAAATCATCACCAACTTTATCATTCAATAAAAGAAGCCAATGGTAAACTACTGTGGTATAATATTAATTTGCTGTTCTGGATAACGATGCTGCCATTTCCTATTGCAATGATAGGTGACCATCCAAGGGTTGCCCTCGCTGCAATGAGCCTTGGGGTAGTACTAATGATGAGTTCTTTTGCAGCATTTTTGGTAAGGCGCTATTCTTATGTAACGGCTAAACTTGTAAATGAAGAATTAACAGCAGACTCCATCAATGATGGATTGAACAAAAATATTATTGCTATTGTATTAAATGCAGTAGCAATTCTTGCAGCAATTTATTCTGTGTATATTGCTTATGCAATTTATTTTGTGGTCCTCGGTTTATTTATGATACCACAAAAACTGGAAACAAAATTTCGTTCATCTAAAAAAATATAAATTATGAAAAGGCACGCAACAGCCGTATGGGAAGGCACAGGCAAAGAAGGCAAAGGCCACTTAAGTACACAAAGCACTACGCTTGATAAAACACAATATTCTTACAGCAGCCGTTTTGAAAATGGTGTGGGTACAAACCCTGAAGAATTAGTTGCTGCAGCCCATGCGGGATGCTTCAACATGAAATTAAGTTTTGTATTAAATGCCGCAGGTTTTACCCCGGAAAGCCTTGAAACAAGATGTGATATTACCCTGGGTGATGGCGCCATTACTGAAAGCCATCTATCCTTAAAAGCAAAAGTACCGGGCATTACTCAAGAACAATTTGATACTGCAGTGGCTGATGCAAAAGCAAACTGTCCGATCTCTAAATTATTAAATACAAATGTCACCCACGAAGCGGTGTTGGTTTAAATACATGTCAATAGGCAATGGTCAATAGTGAAAACGGGATAGTTTGTAATTAACTTGCAATTCTTAAAAATTATTGACCATTGACCATTGACCATTGACCATTGACCATTGACCATTGACCATTGACCATTGACCATTGACCATTGACCCTGCCGTCGGCAGGCAGGCATTGACTCTTAAATTTTCTGCTTATGTCTTTTCAAAATAAAACGATCTTCATTACCGGTGCATCCCGTGGTATTGGTAAAGCCATTGCATTGCGGTTGGCAAAAGAAGGCGCCAATATTATTGTTGCTGCAAAATCTGTAGAAGAAAATCCCAAGCTTGGTGGTACTATTTATTCTGCAGCAGAAGAAATAGAAAAAGCCGGTGGTAAAGCGCTTGCAGTACAATGCGATATACGGGATGAAAACCAGATACAGCAAGCTGTAGATAAAGCCGTAGAAAGGTTTGGTGGTATTGATATGCTGATCAATAATGCTTCTGCTATTTCATTAACATCCACAGAAAAAACAGAGCCAAAGCGGTTTGACCTGATGCATGATATAAATGTTAGAGGAACTTTTTTTATGTGCAAAGCATGCATTCCTCATTTGAAAAAGAGCAGTAATGCTCATATACTTACTTTATCGCCCCCGATAAATATGGACATGAAATGGTTTGCTAACCATATAGCCTACACGCTAAGCAAATACAATATGAGCATGATAATGTTAGGGCTGGCTGCGGAATTGAAAAAAGATAATATTGCCTGCAATGCATTATGGCCACGTACTACCATTGCTACGGCTGCAGTGCAAAATTTATTAGGTGGGGATATGTTGATAAACATGAGTCGTACAACCGATATTGTCGCAGATGCTGCGTATTATATTTTAAGCAAATCTTCTGCTGAGTGTACCGGTAATACTTTTATAGATGAAGCTGTATTGGCTGCCGAAGGTATTACTGATCTTGAAAAATATTCAGTGGTTTCGGGAGCTAAATTGTACAATGATCTGTTCGTGTAAGGATGGTCTTTGATGGTAATTTCTTAATCAATTGATTCATCATTTTTTTATCCTTTGTATCAAAAATGCTGTTGTAACTATTTCGGCAAATTCTTTATTTAAACTTGCCAATGCTGTCACATGCATTAATGCAGCAGAATAATTCTGACCTTCCAATCCCTTTTTATTAAAAGTAGCGGTAGCATCTGCAACAAGGAATACATCAAAACCAAAATTGCCTGCCATTCTTGTTGTGGTTGATACACAATGATCTGTAGTTAACCCTGCAATTACCAGTTTTGTAATCTTTAAATTATCTAACTGTTCTTTTAAGTTAGTGCCGATAAAGGCACTATTCACATTCTTTTTTATTACAGGCTCGCCATCCATGGGTCTTACCAGCTCTTTAAATTCATTCCCTATATACATTTCATGAAGTAAAGATTTCGGATCAGTGGAACAATGTTTAATATGAAAAACCGGCAGCTTATTTTCTCTCCATATCTTCAAAAATATTGCTGCATTTTCTTCCGCATTCAAATTATTTCTTTGTCCTCCCCAATATGCTGTGTCATCAAATCCCTTTTGTATATCTATTAATATCAAAGCAGGCCTGTCTGCGATATTTATACTCATCTTATC
>JBDSIB010000103.1:0-3386 GCA_039918155.1 Ferruginibacter sp. | reverse complement strand
AGGTATATTTTATGCGGTTTGCCGGCGCAAGGCCAAAACTGATGATAAAGAAATCTGCGATAAATAAATATGAAGTGAAGAAAAGAACGATGAAGGGAAGGAAGGTTTAAGAGCCAATCAACATTATAGTTATTAATCAGAAAGCCCGTTTTTTAAAAACGGGCTTTCTAATATTGCAAAAGTTATAATAAATATTGAACAGCCATGCGGATACTATTTTAAAGTATATTTAATTTTCATTTGAACTAAAGATGTAAATCAGTTTTAGAAAGTTAATATGGCTAAAAATAATACCATCATCAAATTAGTGGTTATAATATTCTTACTTATTTGTTCGATCATTGGGTTTTTAATAAAAATTCCACGGCCGCTACAGGGACATGATAAATTTTTACATTTTACATTCTTTATCGGTGCTTGCCTTTTTCTTAATTTACTTATTAAAAACCGTTTGATCATAATTACGATCCTTTTATTCATTTTTGGATATGCCATGGAGTATGGGCAGCAACTCACCAATAAATATTTTCATGTAAAATGGCATGGCCGTTTTGACATGGAGGATGTAAAAATGAATGGTTATGGCGTTCTTGCAGGATTTGTAATTGTCTTGCTCGTAAGAGGCATAAGTCTGTTATTTAAATTCTCAGATCAACAGGTTGAGAGAAATGATTGATAGCATTTCTGCAAAATTTTATTAATTCATCGCACTCCTTTCCCAAATCATAATTTGTATTACCTTCATCCTTATATGAGACTGCTGACTGCTTTACTACTAAGCCTTATTGCATTTACCGCTACAGCGCAAAATAAATACGCATCCGTTACCGGTCATATTATTGATGAAAATGAAAACGGGATCAGTAATGTTTCCATTGTAGTATTAGGAAAAACAAACGGTATCAGCTCCACAGATAGCGGCACATTTACTTTAAAAGTTCCGGCAAATAAATCTTTCGCATTGGTTTTTTCACATACCGGTTTTACTTCCTTTCAGAAAAATTTCTACCTGAGTCCTGATGAAAATGAAAATGTAACCATACGGTTGCTTAAAAGCGGAAAAACGCTGGAAACCGTTACCATCAAAGATGATAAAGAACGCAGGGAAACGGGATTGGTAAAAATAAATCCTAAAAATGCCATTACAATGCCCAGCACTACCGGTGGCGTAGAAGCGCTGATAAAAACGCTGGTAGGAAGTAATAATGAACTGACATCACAGTACAATGTACGTGGCGGCAGCTACGATGAAAACCTGGTGTACATCAATGATTTTGAAATATACCGCCCTTACCTGGTTAGCAGCGGGCAGCAGGAAGGCTTAAGCCTGATAAACCCAGAGCTTACAAAAAATGTAAATTTTTATACCGGTGGCTTCCAGGCAAAGTATGGCGACAAAATGAGCAGTGTGCTGGATATACAATATAAAAAGCCAACAACTTTTGCAGGCAGCGCTTATGTAAGTTTACTGGAACAGGGGTTTAATATTGAAGGCTCTGCTAAGAATGGCGCTGTAACTTACCTTGCCGGTGTACGCAATAAAAGCAATAACAATGTACTCAGCAGTCAACCAACTGTGGGTTCCTATATTCCTTCTGCCTCAGATGCACAGGCTTACATCACATACAAATTAAATGAGCACTGGCAATTGGAAATGTTGGGTATTGTTTCTACTTCCCGTTTTCATTTTTATCCGGAGTCTGTGAAAAAGACAGCTTCGGTTTTTTCGCCACTATTCACCGCTAACCTTGGGTTAGATGTATATTTTGAAGGACAGGAAAAAGATAGTTATAGCAGTAGCCTGGTGGGTGCAACACTTGTAAACAGCATCTCAAAAAAATTGAAATTAAAATGGATGCTGAGCCATTTTAATGATAAAGAAAATGAGAATTACGACATTGCCGGAACTTATCTTTTTGGCGAGCGTGATTTTGATAACAACAGCGCCACTTTCGGTCAAATTACAAATTCGCTGGGTGCAGGTTATTATCAAAACTATGCAAGAAATGAACTGAACATAGAAGTATGGAACGCAAGCCACAAAGGAAGTTTTGACAAAGGCAATCATTTTATACAATGGGGAACCAGCATTGAGCAAACAAAAATAAAAGATAAGCTGGCGCAGTTTGAATACCGTGATTCTGCCGGATATTCTTTACCAAATAATCCCGGTCCGCTGCAATTGTACAATGCACAAAATAGCAATGCTGATCTTTCAATACAGAAATATAGTGGTTACATCCAGGATAATATTCATTTAAGTAAAACTAAAAATGACATCAGTCTGCAGGGCGGTGTACGTTTTAATTACAATAGTTTAAACAAAGAATTTTTAATAAGCCCAAGGGCACAACTTAGCTGGAAACCGAAATGGAAAAAAGATTTTGTGTTTAAAGCTGCGGCGGGAGTTTACGATCAGCCACCATTCTACAGAGAATTACGTGCCCCTGATGGAACGATCAACACTGCAATAAAAGCACAGAAAAGTTTACAGTTTGTTGCAGGTATGGATTATAATTTTAAAGGCCCTGAAGATCGCCCATTCCGTTTTACCACTGAAGCTTATTACAAATCAATGAAGGATGTGGTACCGTATGATATTGACAATGTAAAAGTTCAGTATCTCGGAAATAATAATGCCAAAGCTTATGCGACCGGCATCGAATTTCGCCTGTTTGGAGAATTGGTAAAAGATGCTGAAAGCTGGCTGAGCATAGGTTTGATGCGGACGAGGGAAAACTTAGACAATGATTATTATTTCGATTATAAAAATGCCGCAGGCGAAATTATAAATGCCGGCACTACAGATAAAACAGTAACTGATAGTGTAAGAAATAACGTAGGATGGCTTCGTCGCCCAACAGACAGGCTGATAACTGTTGGATTATTTTTAGAAGATTACCTGCCAACGAATAAAAATTTTAAAGTACATCTGAACATGCTGTATGGTAGCAATATGAGTTACAATATTCCGGGCAGTGTACGTTACCGAAATGCACTCATCATTGATCCATACATCAGGGTCGATATTGGGTTTAGCGCATTACTGCTTAGTGAAAAATCTACCAGGAGAAGTCATAGCCCTTTTAAAGCTTTTGAAAATATATGGGCAAGTTTAGAGGTATTTAATCTGATAGACAGAGACAACACGATCTCCTACCAGCTCATAAAAGATTTTTCAAATACTACGTATGCAATCCCAAACAGGCTTACACCACGTTTGCTTAATTTTAAAATTGTGGGAAGGTTTTAGATTTTGTTTACTTTTCATTTAAAGGAAAAAATACTCACAGTTGTTTTTTGTATTTTTGCAGTATGGACCTCGATATTCAACAACATTTACCGGAAGATTTTAGTGCTGATTCAAGAGTATGGATCTACCAAAG
>JBDSIB010000102.1:0-17598 GCA_039918155.1 Ferruginibacter sp. | reverse complement strand
CCGGCTTTTAAATATTTTTCCGTCTGATTAACGACATCTTCTACGGGTACTTTCTGATGCGGTTCTCCCCACTGATCAAACCAGCCGGGATAAAACTCTGCTACCATGTATGGTCCTACCCCATTGTGATATTCATCAACCACCTTCTTTAAATTTTCAACATTATCCTCTCCGTTTGCAGTAGGTAGTGCGCCTGCGATGGTTCCTCCTTTAAAAAGAGAAGCACCATCACTGGTAAAAAACGGAACGTCAAAACCTGCGGCAACTAATTCATTTTTTATAGCAGCACTATAAGCTTTGTGATCTTCCAGGGAAATATCCGGTCGTTGCACCACGTAAGATCCAAATTCATTCTCTGCCTGTATCATAATGATCGGGCCGCCATGCGTAACCTGCAGGTCTTTTACCTGCTCAGCCAATTTGGTAATGTACACATTGCACGAATCTAAAAAGGGTTTATTGTTTGCCCGTATCACTAACGATTTTTCCTGTTGTAACCACCACGGGTAGCCGCCAAACTCCCACTCCGCACATGCGTATGGGCCCGGCCGTAGAATCACCATCATACCTTCTTCGCCGGCAATTTTAATAAATGTTCTCAGATCCCTGTTCTCTGTCTTAAAATCCCACACACCCGGTGCAGTTTCCTGGTAATTCCAAAATACGTAAGTACAAACTGTATTTAGCCCCATAGCTTTTAGCATCTGCAATCTTTGGCGCCAATATGCTTTCGGCACACGGGCAAAATGCATTTCACCGGAATGTATCTGCACTGCTTTTCCGTCGTACACAAAATTGCCGCCTTTAATTTCAAAGCTATGCTTTGGTTGCGCTATGCTGCTAAAGCTTGCAAATAGGATAAGCGCCAGGAAAAATACTTTTTTTGTCATAAGAAACTTTTTAATAAATGTTTAAACGGGAATAATTATTTTTTTACACTATCAATTGCGGCTGCAACAGGATGAGTTGCTGTAAATTTTAAACCTAAAAAAGAAGCAATGGTTTGAGCGAATTGTTTTTGATAAAGCTGCACTTCATTTTTCATTTCACCGTTAGGTTTTGTATCAGGGCCCATTACCGCAAACCAAATCTGATCAGCTCCTGCTACATCACTACCATGGTCTGTCCATTCATCTTTTATTTTATCACCACGTCCGTGGTCAACAGTAATCAGTAGAGTTGTTTTGTTTTTATACTGGGGATCCTGCTGCAAATACGTCCAGATATCACGTACCCATTTATCAAATTGACGAGCAGCATTCAGGTAATCACGATAATGCCCTTCATGTGCCCATTCGTCCGTTTCACCATAAGCGATATAAAGGACCTTTGGCTTTTGTGTTTTTAATTTCTCCAAAGCTTCATAGTGTGTAAAAACATCCAGGCATTCCGCATCACCAAAAGGACGATAAGAATCTTTCAGCATTACATTGATCAGTTTTTCATTTGAAGTAGGATTTGCCCCGCCACAATTATCAAATGCAGAAACAACCGGAAAGTCGCTACGGGGTTCATTTAAAATCCGATCAAATGCATCCCAGGCTCCGAATGCAGCTACTTTTCCTTTATAAGCAGGTTGCTGATTTATGAATTCCAATACATTGGTATTTGGATTATTTTTATAGCCATTGGAGTTGACTAACGTATCCACGTAGCCGCAAAATATTTCACTGTAACCGGGATAGGAAAACCAATATGGATTAAAATTATTTACATTGTTACCGAAATTACGGTTGCCATAAACCTGCCCATTCTTTGCAATTTCCGTCCACAAAAAAGGCAATAATTTTTTACGTCTTTCTTCTG
This sequence comes from Ferruginibacter sp., assembly GCA_039918155.1. Lineage (GTDB taxonomy): Bacteria > Bacteroidota > Bacteroidia > Chitinophagales > Chitinophagaceae > Ferruginibacter. The sequence continues at coordinate 15,792 of JBDSIB010000102.1, read as the reverse complement.
CATTTGCAGCCCAATATTTTTTATAAATTAAATTACTATCACCCTGGTTGTATTTTTTTTGATTCGCAATCGCAGAATCCATTCCGCCAAATGCCTCCTGCCAGCGAAAACCATCTGTAGTTATGATAATAATGTTTTGAGTATTTTGTGCAACGGTTGTTTTTCCGATACAAAAAAAAGTTGCCAGTACAAGTAAATATTTTTTTATCATTTTAAATATATTCAGGCTGCGGAATGCATAACCAGGTTTGTAATAAATAGAAAAATTGTGTTTGCTGCAAGAGGTATGTTTTGAATCCCTGGCTTACCAAACTAAAATATTTTATTTTTTTGAAGGAAGTCTTACGATTACAGTTTCGCCTTTCCCTTTATCACTTGCAACACTCTGTATAGTCCAAAGATCAAGAAGATTATCGCCATCAATTGCACTTCCGCTATAGTCGCCCCAGGATGTACCGTCAGTAGCTCCTCTACCCTCACCTACACTTATGATCTTTCTAACAGTGCCTGGTTTATCTTTTGCTTTTCTATAAGCGAACCGTGGACTGATAAATGAATTTTCATTTACTTCCTGGAAGCCGATTAAGACATCATTTTTTTTATTGACAGCAATAGTGGTTTGAATATAATTACTGGTATCATTTTTAATCAAACCAGTTTGAATAATTTTCCCAGTAGAAGCATCCACCTGGTGCCACTGCACAGCAGAATGACCTTTATAATTGATGGCTTGCGAAAACCAAATATCACCACTTTGAAAAACAATATTCTTTGGATTCCGGTCGCCGCTGGAAACTTTTTGCGCTGTCCCTTTTTGTGGCGATTGTGGAGGATAATCAATATAATTGAGGTGATGTGGCTCACGGGCAACAACCACACAATAAGGTTTACCATCTGCATCTTCAGTTACTTTTCTTATAACGAAATCTCCCCGCTCAATATCGAAGAAATACAAGTCGTCAATTTTATCCTGCATAAAACAAGGGTGCCCCAAACTTCCTTTAAAATGATATATAGTAGCGGGTTTTCCGGCAATGGCATCGGCCATACGCATTATAAAAGTGTTTTCTTCGCCACCGGGATAGGAATACCCAATCCATTTTTTACTATACCCAATTCCACCGCCATCAACTTCAGCAGTTCGGGAAACGGGATAGGTATTCCATGCGCCTGTTGGGTCGCTGGTTTCAGATACAGAAATATTTACCGGTTTGGTTTTGGCCTTATCATAATACCACCACAAATCAAATAAAAAAACTCTGTTGTGAATATCAAAAGCCAGTTTGGGATCAATACCATTGTTGAAACATTTTTGAGAAACGCCCTGCACAAAATTTCCTTTCTTATCATAAATTAGCAAGCCGCCATTGGTGCCTTCCAATACATAACCACCGCCCACAGCTATTTGAGGATCTACCTGCCGGTTACCATCCATCGAACCATTAAATACCTGGTATCCATTTATCTTTTGTGTATTACCGCCTTGCTTTCGTTCCTTACATTCTCCGCTATTGTTGAAACTGCTTTTATGTAACGGTGTTACATCCTCCGTTGATGAAGGATATATTTTTTCATTTACACTCTGTGCATAAACCTGCATACACAGAAAGAGGGACAATGTTATTACACTTAAATTTTTCATCTTATATTTTTTTATTCACTAAACGTTTTAAAATTTTACTATATCATTATTTTTTCATCTCGATTGCTTTAGGATAGAAACCAGTAAACACCTGCTAACACTCAGTTGAATATAATCAGTTTGTTAGAGTATGATTCCCCGTTCAACAATTTTTGCGGCTTTAAGTTTCACTCTTTTTTGTATTGTAATCAAAGCCCCACAGATGACCAGTATTTAAAATTATTCAAACCCATTTTTAAGAATGATCTCTTCACCCCGTTTCATCTCAATTAATAATATATCGTTCTTCATCAAATATTTTTTGTTTTTAGCATCAAAATAAAAAGTCTTAAAAGGTTGTTTTAACTGCAACAAGCCACCTTTCTCCGCTTCAATTTTCACTTCTGTCGGCACTCCATTTTCCTGCTTTGCAGAGATGAGAAATGCACCTTCTGCCCGCAGGTTTGTAAAGGAAATATTTTTCCAGCTTTTCGGCACCGCCGGAAAAATTTGTATTACATCACCGTGGCTTTGCAAGAGCATTTCCTGGATGCCCTGGGCAAATGCAAAATTACCTTCTAATGTAAATGGACGATATGTAAACCCCGAATACTGCCCACCCTTTTGATCGCCATTTAAATGAAAGCTATTGGAAGAACAGAAATTGGAAGCAAAGATCGTCAACATTTTTTCAGCACTGTCTGCGTGTTTTGTTCTTGCGTATATATTTGCCATCCAACTGAAAGAATAACCACACCATGCTCGTGTACCTTCTTGCTGAATATGTTGAAGTGACTTATCAATAATTATGTTATCCCCGGCATTATCAACACTTAAAAGATCTAACGGGTAAATGCCCATGTAGGGCGACATGTGCCGGTGAGAATATTCCAATGGAAAGCCGGGTGAAATGGTAAGGCCGCTGCTGTCGGTATTTAGAGCCGGCAATAAATTTTGCATTCGCTCTACCTGCAGGGTTTGTTTACCTGAAACTGTTTTTATTATTTCTGCATACTCATTATAAAAAGATTTTACCAGCGACAAATCGTAGTTAGTCCATTGGTGAAACCACGCAGTAATATCATTGTCATTTATTTCAGGACTTGAACTTAGTGGCAGCTTGTATTTTTTTGTTTCTGGATCCAGGATCAATATTTTTTGAAAATATTCATTTACTTCATCAAAATAAGGCTTGCATTTTTCCAGGAGAAATTTTTTGTCCATGCTGTATTTCCATTGCTGGTAAAAATGGTGCGAAAGCCAGGCTGCAGTAGTTAAGCTCATTGAATATTGTATCCAGCCTCCCATTTCTTTTCCACTGATAGTAGTTACACCAGGTACGTTCAGGCCATCAATTCCAAAATAGTTTTTGGTCCATTTTTTATTTTGATCTTTTACTTTCCATAACCAATTTGTAAAAGATGCTGCTTCCTCCAAATGATTTGCAGTGTACAAAGGCCAGTAACTTAATTCTGTATTCAAGTCATTATGAATATCGCCTTTCCATGGTGGCAGATTGCCATTATCTGCTGTCCAGATGGCCTGCAATGAAATTGGCGGTGTGTTGTTTCGTGCTACGCAGCCCAACTTATACATTTCAAGATAGTATTGCTTTTGAAGTTGACTATCTGGTATGTTTACAGAAGATCGGTTCCAGAAATTACGCCACCAGAGAAGATGCGATGCAAGGACGGATTTACTGCTATTTATTCTATTAATAGAAGGAAGGATCGCCTTTTTATTTATACTGATGGTCCATTCTCCAATAATACTGGTAGCCGAAATTCGTTTCCAGTTAACCAGTACTTCATAATAATTTCCACCCCAGGTAGGCTGATGATACCGGACACTATGTGAAGTTTTTAAAATATTGCCCTCCTTATAGTGTAATGTTTGTAAACCTTCGCCGGAATGACTATTGTCATCGAGACCGGCGAAAGTAGTATTATATGGCGGCGCTATTAATTCAGGAATAAGCGCATCTTCGTTTATCCCTTCACGTGAGTTGGGTAAATTATCAAATTCAAAATAACCTATTTCTTGGGTTGCATGTACAAAAGTGGTTAACGATGCCCCATTTTCAAATTTTACTTTGCAGATTGCTTTTTGAATATCCAGTTCATTGAAAATAACTTTTCCAAAACTGCTACAATTAAACTCTAGTGCTGCGGCAGGAATTTTTGAAGGTGCCGGGTATTTATCATAGGGATCATCGCCGAGTTTCTGAACCGTATCATACTTATTTTTTTGCACCTGCTGAACTACCCACTTAAATTTTAATTGATCAATTTCAGGCATGGGCCGGTCATCCCAGAGGTCAATCCTGTCCAGGGAAATGCGGACATTGTTCTTATTTTGCCAAACCAATTCTCCCAGCCAGCCATTGCCTAAAGGCATCGCTTCATCCCACCGGCTGGCCAGTTTAGTAAATACAAGACTATTTTCTGAAATACTTTGGGAAACAACAGCATTGAGAGATAAACAAAATAATATAGAGAAAAATATTTTTAGCATAAGATTAAATTCTGCCTAATGATGATGATCTGTTCTAATTTTTTGAAGCGCCATCAGCGCTTCAATGATGGCCTGCGTTGCATCTTTTGTATCCGGCGCAGCCGTAACTGTATTTTTATTATATATCTGTGACGCCCACTGAATACTATTATTGCCGGGATATTTTGCAGCTTCCTGTTGTAACCATTCTTTGGCTTTATCAACGCTTCCTGTTTTTTCTATAGCCCACGCAGTTACCAAATGGTTGGCAGGTAAAAAATTCATAACGGTATTATCTACAGTTGGTACAAATTGTATAATGTGTTGCAGCGATTCATTTGCAGCCAAAGAATTACCAAGCGCTGAATAAGATCTATACAGCATCCAGTTTTCCAAACGGTCATCTATCTGATCCTGGTAAGGCTTACCGACACCGAGATGTTCCGGCCACTGCTTCGCTCTCTCAATTTCTTTTATGGCAGCTTTGTAATTATTTTTTTTCATGAGGTCTACTGCCGTTAAGAGATGATTTTCTTTATACAAAAGTCTTCCGTCTGTAGAACCTTCGTAAGGAAGAATATTTATTTTATCAAGTAATTTTGCTGCTTTGCTGTAGTCAGCATTTGCCTGCAAGGCTTTTATGTACAACATTCCTATGATATAGTTTTGCGGAAATTTGCCGGCATATATCTTTGAAGTGGCAAGCGCTCTTTGTATATCATGATGGCTCATGCAATAGTCAATCAGCATTTTACCATAGCGCCATTCATTGTTATTCAATTGCCTAGCATGCTGTACATCGCTATAATACTGTGCTGTATCTGCGGTAAATAATTTCGCTCTTGACGCATAAAAAGCAGCGTTCGCTGGTTCATTGCCACAGGAAAGTAATAACTCTTTTGCTTTTGCAATATTATTGTGCCCCCAGTAAATGAGACCGGCATAATATTTAGCTTTCCAATCTGCTGAATTACGTGTATCCAACACCGTGAGTGTCTCTTCCCTGAAAGGTGGCAGAAAGAGCACATCCTGATTTTGCAATGCTTTTGCAGCGAGTGAAGGATCACTTTTTAAATAAGAAAGCCAATACAATACTTCAGAAGTTTGCGGAGAACCTTCCAGCACTTTTAAAGCAGTTGAAGCATCGGCTGCGGTAAAATACCAGGCGGCTAATTCCAGGAACTGTTGCTCCGGTAATTCACTTTTTACAGAATTAATAAATATTTTTTTAGCGTTCTCGTCATTCTGCCAAAGCGATTGCTCCATCAAAGCAAAATGATTCAGCGGATCAATGTCCAGCATTTTCTCTAATAATGCTTTAGCCTTCTCACTATTATTTTTATACCGGTATGCAACTGCCAGCACCTGCATACATTCTAAATTAAGCGTATTGTAAAAAAGACTTTTTTGTGCATAGGCAATGGCCTTGTCATTGTCTTTTTGCACGAGGTATAATTTTGCCAGCCTGCTGAAAGCTGCAGATTTATACCCTACATTCTGCGAAGCAATATCAAAACCATCTTTTGCATCGGTGACGTTTTTAAGCAGATTATTGATGATGCCGTAATAATAATTTGCATCCGGATCATAGGTATCAATGCTCAACGCTTTTTTTGCAAAAGCCAGTGCCTGATCATATTCCAGCTTATGAAGCATTAATATTGCCATACCATTCAACGCAGGTAGATAATTATTATCCTTTGTCAAACATTCTTTCATTTTTATTTCTGCGGCCGCATAATTGCGTTCATCCAGGTTTTCTTTTCCTTCTATATAAAGTCCCTGTACGGAGCTCCAGTCAAAGTCAGTCGACGAATCCAATGGACGGTTTATAACCCCCTCGGCTGGCGAAGAATTATAAACTAATTTATCGCCGCCGATGCTTACTAGCACATTTTCAGCTTCACTATTTATTTTTACAGAATCACTGAACAACTGCATTGGTTTCAGCGAAATATTTTTACTGTAGATAATTTTTTGCCCCGATGTGATCTTTAATTCATCATCCATATTCTGTAACGGAGAAAAATATATTTTAAGCCAGCCATTTTCCTTTTTCACATTCAGTGCTCCGTAATTATTTGCTTTTACAAAACCTTTTGTTTGTTTTACCGGGAACCAGTATTCTGTCCATTTATCAGTTTCATAAGGCGCAAACGCTCTGTGTTTGAAGGGTGTGAAAGTACTTTTCTCTGCTGTTTGGTTAAACAGCCTTCCACTTTGTACTTCTGTGTATTGCCCATCTGTATCTGTCAATTCTTTTTCCCAAAGCATCCCCTGTTGGGATAAACCCCAGATCCATATTTTTTTCCCGGGCTTATCATCATGTGTTGAATAACGGCCCATTCCAAAATCATCCTCATGCCAGTAAGCGCCAAAAAAATTGGTATACTTTCCAAACACATGATAAGATTTGTAGCCGCCAAAATTATTGTTCTCATACCAGGAAACATCCTTACCATTTTTTTTATTTATGGGCCAATCTCCATATTCACCTTCATGCCCTAAGAAATGTGTACCGGGATAAATATATTGCAGGTTTCCTTTCACTTTTATTCCTGTATTCATCCAGGTGTAATAAGGTTGTGCTATGCCTGAAGCATTGAACCAGAAAGAAGTGGTTGTAATGTATGCCTTGTCTTTTGGCAGATTAATTATCAGTCGCCACGGAGTTCTTGTCAATAGATCAAGTACCCCGATTACACAACTCACACTCCCATCATATTCATGTATTATTTTATAATCAACCGGTGTAGCGCAAGCGGGAGTATGACCGATGATACCGTAATTAGCTTCTATGCCGCCACTGGTCCAGGGGCCACGCATTGCAATGTCTCTAAACTTTACAACATGGTTATAATAAATAAAATTTTCTCCGGTAGATTTTTCAACTGCTGACCAGATTTTTCCACCGATCTCAGGCAGTATCATGATTTTGATAAAGTCATTTTCAATCTCTACAACTTTCCATTCCTTTTGTATTGGCTTATCTGTAAAACCATCGTACCGGAAATAAGGAAAAAACAAAGAGTTACCATCTGCTACAGGGTTGGGATCAGAGAACGGATAAGTAGTAAAAATTTTATTGTACTCTTTTACGCTTGTTTTTTTTTGAGCAACTGCACAAAAACTAAAAGCGAAAAACCAAACCGTAAGCAATTTTTTCATGATAACATTTTTAATAGTATGCTTAAAATTTTGCTTAACGCATTTTTATTTTAATGAAGGTTACGCCATGCGATTGAACGTTAGTCGTGAATTCGCTGTTGAAAACACCCAGGTCTTTTTGTCGCCATAGATCTCTCACATCAAAACTTTTACCGCTGCCGGAAACAGTTGCCAGGTTTATTTTTATGCTTGAATAATGATCGCTGACATTAAAAATGCCAATCGCTTTGCTGCCATCTTCCAGATCTTTAACCCAAACCTGGTAATCCTTATTTACAAAAGCTTTATGCGCTGCTTTTCCCAACGGATCCTGATCTATTGCGATCACTTCGTCATTCGTTATAAGGTTCAATGTAAAATCATCCAGTCGGCTAAGATCACAACCAAGTAGCAGCGGCGCAGATAACAAACTCCACAAACTTATATGCGTGTATTGTTCGTCCGGTGTTAAATGTGTTTCATGCAAATGTTCACCCCAACCAACTTTACCAATGGTAAGCATGTCGGGATCATTCCAGCGACCCGGCTTTGCATAAGGCGCAGGCACATCCTGCCGAAAACCAATGCCATAAAGACTTTCCCAGGAATCATTTATATCGCCCGTTGTCCGCCAAAGATTACCATCCACTTCGTGACCCCATTTCCAAACATCTTTAAGACCATACTCACAAAGGCTGTACACAATATCTCTGGGTTGTGATCGCAGCGCCTTTTCCATTAATTTATATGGTCTTTGATATTCTTCTAATGTTGGATTTTTAGACAACTCCTTTTCATAAGAACATAGATCATATTTTAAATAATCTATTCCCCAATTTGCATAACTCGTTGCATCCTGCATTTCATGATGAAGACTTCCGAGATATCCACCACAGGTTTGATCGCCGGGAGAAGAATAAATTCCAGCCTTCAATCCTTTGCCATGCAAATAATCTGTGAAGGCTTTCATATCAGGAAATTTCTCATTCGGAATTATTTCGCCAGATGGAGAACGTTGTGCTGCTTCCCAGCCATCATCAATATTTATATACGTCCAACCATGATTGATCAAACCTTTATCGATCAATGCATCAACAGAGCTTTTTACTTTTGCATCGCTAACGCTTAAACCCCAGCAATTCCAACTGTTCCAGCCCATTGGCGGTGTTAGCGCAAGCAGATCGCCCACTTTTATTGTAAAGTCTCTTTTGGCTTCGCCTGATTTATTTTTTACGATAAATTCCATTTTATATTCGCCACGGTTTTTCAATGTGCCCGTAATGATGCCGGTATTTTCATCTACGCTGAGTCCATCTGGCAGATCTTTTATACTAAATATTTTTGGCGATTCTCCCGTAGCAGGAATGCGGAATAAAAAAGGAGAACCCGGCCGTACACCAAATACTTTTGCGCCGTTTATTTTCGGTTCGGAAGATTCTTTAGACGTAAGAATATAAGGCACAACATTTTTTTTCTCAATCGTCTTTTTTGTTTTGCTTTCTGTAAAAGTGTAAAATAATGTTACGGCTTCGCCGGAAATAAAACTTGCACCGATTTTCTGTGAAGCGAAAGAAGCAAGCCTAACCGCTTGTTTCTTTTGATATAATTCTTTACCGGTACTCTGCTGTACTGCTCTTACAGAAAGGCTTCCATCAATTTCTTTATCGGAATGATTGTCGATAGAAATACTTTTAGAAACTTTATTATTATTTAAAAATAAGAATGGATCTTCATCTGTCTCCATTGTAACAGCATCAATAAGATCCATCATATTGATGAAAGGCATAGGCCCATACATACCACCGTTACCACCACCATCATAAACCCTTATAGAAATTATATTGTCTTTATCCCAATGTAAGAATGCCGCATTTGCAGATACGTGAAATTCTACAGGCTGATAATATGCCGAAACATATCCACCTGCATCAGAAGGAAATGATCCTGATTTTACAACCAGCTCCCCATTTAAAAACACTTCAGATGCATCATCAATTTTACCAAGAAATATCCGAAGAGAATCTTTTAAAAATGATTTCTGTTTAAGTGAAGAAGGTATTGTTACATGAATACGGCACCACGCAAAGCCATCATAACTGTTGTATGATTGGGATTCCCAATTGGCTGTTGTTGAAATATTTTTCCATTGGCTGTCATTAAACTCAGGGGAAGCCCATTGCTTATTATCGCCTTTACTGAATTTTGCCGAGGGCATGGAAAGGTTTTGATGTGCCTGCGCCAGTACATTATTATTAATACAAAAAACGCCGACAAGTAAAATGATTTTAAGCATATAAGTATGTATTATTTATTATCAACCCCGATTTAAAAAAATTAAGACTCCGAATAGCTAGGGAACTTATTTTGATTTTTTGATATTTCATATTTTGATCTTCACTTTTTACAAGCTTAATATTTTATTAATTATTTCCTGTTTTTGAGCAGAAGAAACGGCTATTGGCGGATACAGCTTATTACTGTTGCACCAGTCCCTTTCAAACGAAAAATAATCAGGAGTAACACGAACATTTCCATTCAATTCAGCCAGGGATTCTTTAACAAACATTTGCCATCGGGGTAAATAAAAGCTTCTCATCAATCCTCCCCATTCTTTATTGGCATAATCATGTAGATCTGTGTTCGCATTTTCAGGTCCCCAATAAGTAATTTGCATTTTTGCATTTTTAAGAGCAAGCAATTTCACCTGGAGAGAATTACCAAAATCATCTGCCTGTTTCAGCCAGCGGTACAATTGAAAATGGTCATTGCTCTGCAGTAACGAATCCTGCAATTGAATTAAGGATAAAAACTGAGATGATAGTTCTTTAAATAAATCGACATTACGATCTTTAAAAGCAGTAATCATTTTTGCGTAGACTGTTTCTCCTTTATTAGAAAGTACTTGCCGCACCAGGTCTGTCTTATCAATTTCATAGGGCGCAGTATTTTTTATTTCGCCTGCGGCAGAAACAAATTGTTTAACAGCTTCTTTGAATTTTTCTGTATCGTAATTTCGTGCTGTTGTTCCCCATGAAGAAGCACTTTCGATATCCATCGACGGCCTGGCGCAGAATACAGATTCCCCCGGCCCTTCCTGGTTCCTATCAAAGCTTGCGTAAATCGTCTGTAAAAAAATCTGCCACGCATTTTGAATCTTTATATTATCAACCCCATACCTGGATTCTACAAAAGTTGGAAGCCATTTACCTGCGTCTACGTGTTCTTTATGCCATCCAAGGTCTAAAATAAAATCATATACCACGGGATTATTGTGAAGCCCCTCGGGCATTATACCTACACCTTTCATAAGAGATGCATAGCGGCTGGTATCGGCAGCATATACTTCATCTGCAAAGCGTTGAAGTTTTCCGTAGAGGCCGGACTTCTCTCCAAAGTTCGTAACGGTACACCAGATAAACGGCGTACCCTCGTAACCGTTACGATCGTACCAATTGCGGGTATTTTCACCAAACAATTCCTGCACCAATACTTTCGATTTATCCAGGCCGGATAATAATTCTGTGGATGGGTTTTTCTGCCAGCCTTGTAATACCCAGGTACTTGCGGGGAAATCTTTTTGCATGGCCTGTTGTATCCATTCGCCATATTCTTTCACATCAACCCCTTTGCTGTTGCCACCTTCATGAAAAGGATCCCCGGCAAAATATTTTATATCATCACCATATAATTTTTTTAATTCGCTGTAATAAATACCCGAAATAGTTTTAAAGTCTTTGCCTCTGTTTAAAATTGCAGTGCGGATAAATCCTCCGGCCCATTTCCCTTGTGGCAATATCGAAAATCTTTTTTCTGCAATTGCATTAGGCACCATACCGTAAAATCCATGAAGCACGGGCTGTATACCTAATTGTTGCATCCGTAACAAAATATTTTTTTGCAAGACAACCTGTTGATCAATCATACCTTGGGTAACAGCGCCGCCCCAACCTTCAAGATTTCCCATTAACCACCATGCCGTGTAAGCAGGCCCGGGAATAAATTTTAAAATCTCCTCCTGGCTGAATCCTATTTTTTGTAAAGTGTTTTGCCAGACTGCTTCTGTACCTATAGGAGCAAGCATGAGATTCACACCATTCAAAGCCATATAATCCAAAACATGTTGCCAGTCATTCCACTTATAAAAACTCATCGTATAACTCTCTGTACAATAATTTAATGCATAGCGAATGGTAGCATCTGCAACAATTTTAACCGGCTTATCTATCACCGGTGCTTTCATAACCAGAGAAAGGTTATCGCCCATAAATGACATAGAGCGATGGCAATAATTTTTTAAATAGTATCCGAGGCCTTTGGCTGCAGCATTTACACCGGAGGCTTTTATAACAACTTTATTATTTACTGTCTGTAGTATAAAAATATCCTTACCCTGCTGCCGGGTAATAGAATCAAACCTAAGCATTGGGGACAACCACGGAACTCTCCGTTCGGCAATGGACTTTACTGGACCAAAAAAAATCTTTTGTGCCGATACACCCATGCAGCAGCCCAAAAAAATAAAATATAAAGCCCAATATTTGTTTAAACGAACCATTTAAAAATTTAATTAAAACATTTTATATTTTACTTATTTAGGATAATAATCAGTTGAACTTTTTCTGCCATCTATATAAAATAATGCAAAGCGGATTTTTTGCTTGTGCAGTAATTTAATCGGAACAGAATAAACAGGTGAATTTTCCGACAGCTCATTTTCTCCAATGCTATACCTGATGATCCCTTTTGCCGTGGGGTCGCTTAAAGTAACAGCCAATGCACTATCGGCTGAAAGATAATTTGTTTGAATTTGCGGCGGCGGAATGCGGAAATGCACACCCTGCCTAGCATAGCGCTGATACTGCGTTTGAAGCCTTTTTTTAAAATCATCAAAGTTGCGTTTGTCTTTCTGCGTCCAGTCTATTTCGCTCAGGGCTGCTATTCTTGGAAAAACCATGTATTCAAAATAATCTTCTGTAGCGATAAACTCTGTCCAGAGATTTCCCTGGCCACCTAAAATATGTTTAGCTTCTTCCTTCGTCAATGCGGGGTGTACCGGCTCAAATGAATAGACGGTATCTAACGGTGTCCAGTACCCGATAGCTAATGGTTCGATTTTTTCGTCGCCCTGGTAGCCATCAAAATATAAATGCGAATACGGCGACATGATGGCATCATTGCCATTCTTTGCAGCCTGCAGGCCACTTTCTACGCCAAGCCAGGATTGTATGGTAGCGCTTTTTGTCATTCCGCCATTCATGATCTCTTCCCAGCCAATTATTTTTTTACCCTTTAAGTTGATAAATTTTTCTATCCTCCGTATAAACCAGCTTTGTAATTCATCTTCATTTTTCAAGCCAATGTCCTTCATTCGCTTCTGACATTTTAGGCATTCCTTCCAGGCATCATGTGGTGCTTCATCGCCACCAATATGAATATATTGCGAAGGAAATAACTGCATAACTTCTGTAAGAACATTCTGCAAAAAAGTAAATACGGAATCGTTTCCGGCACAATAAAGATCTTTTGATACGCCCCATACTTTTCTTACCTCGAAAGGCTTGCCTGTACCAAATGAAGCTGTACTGCAGGCCAGGTATGGGTATGCGGTAATAGCCGCAACAGAATGGCCAGGCATTTCTATTTCCGGAATTACTTCTATGTAACGGGAAGCCGCATACGCAACTACATCTTTTATTTGCTGCTGGGTATAAAACCCGCCGTATCGGATGCTGTCCACTCCTTTACGCCCATCAATAAACTGGGTACCGTTTCTGTAAGCAGCTACCTCTTGCAGGCGGGGATATTTTTTTATTTCTATGCGCCAGCCCTGATCATCTGTTAAGTGCCAGTGGAATTTATTTAGCTTGTGATAAGCCAACTGATCAATAAATTTTTTTATAAATTCAACAGAGTACATATGCCTGCAATTGTCAAACAGCATTCCTCTCCAGGGAAACCTGGGCTCATCAATGATGGATACACACAGTATTTGATGAGTGCCCTGAACAGCCAGTAACTGTAATAAGGTCTGAATACCGTAAAACAAGCCAGCCGGTGCATTTGCTTTGATATTAATACCAGATGTCGAAACTTCCAGGAAATACCCTTCCTTGTTTGTTTTTACAGAAGATATAATGCTTAGCGATATTTTTTTTGCAAATCCTTTTTTTAAATTATTTCTGTTTCTTAAACTCAAGCCACTAAACTCCTTAATAAATGCAGTTGCATAATCTGCAAGATGATGTAATTCTTCTCCTGAATAAGAAATAACGACATCATTACTCAACTCAAAAAAACCTTCTTTCTCCACAAGACTTTTGGGTGCAGGAATTATTGCAGTGTGCTGTGCAATAACTAAAGCAGAAAATAAAAGAAAACAGAAAGTAATAATTATTTTATTAAGCATATTACAACTAGTTTGGTTAATAGCTCATTGCATGTATAGCATTACTAATCGTGGAAAAACATTTCTGATGCAGAATAAATAATTAGTGCAGCCATGTTATATATGAAGCCTTATTTTATGATCAACAACCAGCCTTTGCCTTTTCCGACCCTTATTTTTTCATTCATTCCAAACGTTTTTGCCGGTTGAAAGTTTTTAATCTCAGGTGCAGTAATAGTTGCTTTGGAAGGATCAAGTCCTAATTTTTTCCAATCAATGAGTAATTGTACATCAACATCTGCATCAGCCCAGCTGGCGATGGAGATAAGTGCAGATCCGTCTTTTTTATAAACAGTTGCCAATACTTTTTCATTATCAGTTTTTACCGGGCAGCCATCAACCCAATAGCCAATCATTTTTGAACCCGTCATTCCGAAATCATTCCATACCTTCCAAATAGGCCGTGGGTCTGCATTATCGCTCCATGGCATACGGTTCGTCATGCCATAGATCATTCCACGCCAGGCATTCCCACCATCCTGCAACATCTCTCCCATCAGGCCAAATGGAATACCACTTACTTCTGTCAGGAAAAAATCAGGACCATTTTTTTCGTAATCAAAATATTCACCAAACCATAAACGATTGAGGTATGGAAAATGCTCCATGTATAAATTTGCGCTATTGTTGAAGCCATCATTTTTATTGTATTGATTGGCTGAGTGCAGATCAATGATTCCCGGATGTCCATCTTTTGTAAGCACTCGTTTTATGCGCTTCATAGTCGTTCTGTCAAAGGCAACATCATCAAGATAAATGCCATCAATGCCTACATTTTGTGTAAGCCAGTTCATGCCTTCAACATAATAATTATGCCAGCGATTCAATCCACTATTAATAATTGCCGCATCTTTTAACTGAGGCACAAACCACGCTGCGATGTAGTCGCTGTCAAGGTGTTCCTGCAACCAACTGAAGCCGCCGCCTTTGCCCGGCGAATATATTTCATGCCCCAAACTTCTTAAGGCAAATGTTTCATAAGCGTGGTTAGAAAGTTCCCTGATAGTATTATAAATTTTTACTTTCAATCCTGCCTTATGTGCTGAATCAATGTAAGACTTCATTAAATTCCACGCGATGAAAGGATAATTAATGTATGGATTGATAGCTGTTGCGTGATGAATATTTATAACGGAAGCGCCAGTCGATTTGATGGTATCAATAGGTTTGTAAGCATGATAAAAACGGGTAGCCCATTGAAAATCTGTGTTGATGGTATGAAAAGGAGTAATGAGCAAATTGAAATTATAATATAGCACATCACCCTTTTTCATGTGCCGCTCGCCGCTGTAATTATTGGCAAGAATTGATTTGGCTTTTTCTGCAATTGTTATTCCTCCCTTATCACCATTACCCCACGAAGATGGCAACAGTAAAGGCTTTTGTAAATAAAAATTTGTATTCAATGGCCGCACATATCTTTCATCGCGAAGAGAATATTGCAGGCCTGCATTTACATTTCCTATCCACGCGCCATCCTGGTTCTTATTTGCTACATCCCATTTCCATTCAAAATTTTCCGGGCGGTAACCACCTTTTTGGCCAAGGCCCATCATATATTTTGTGGCATCTTTTTTAAAAGGAATGTGCATCGTGATTTCCTTAAAGTCTATGTCCTGCAAAGCAATTACTTTCACTGTGTATGCCATAAAGCCGTCAAACTCTATTGACGCAGATACCTCCATTTCCAATGTATCATTACCGCTTGTTGCTTTCCATTGAACAGTGCCCGCATCCTTTTTTGTAAACTGTAAACCGCGATCTTTAAGAACCATATCTTTTCCATCAGGCATTTTTGTAAAAAGAAAATGAATGGGCTCGGTTAATAAATCGTTGGGCACACTTGAATAACCGGTCATTTCGGGCGTGAAGAAAGTTTGTATTTGCTTAGGGAAACCATTATTGTTCACAACTACTTTTCTGCCCAGCAAACTCACCGTTTTATCTTTTACAACAAGTGCTGTATATGGCGCTATTACTGAATTTTGCTGCGCCATCGTGGAGTTGAGCCACCTGAGCCTGGTCATTTTCCAGGGTTCATTTACGCCGCCGTCTTTTAAAACTTTATTGCTAACACTTAGTGCCA
>JBDSIB010000101.1:0-21188 GCA_039918155.1 Ferruginibacter sp. | reverse complement strand
ATTCGCCCAATGTCGACAGTCCTACTAACTCGTTTCCAACGAATTTAATATTGAATGACTTTTCAACTTTTAGAATTAAGTCTTCGATGTCTTCTCGGTCAATATTGTTTAGTTCGTAGTCGGTCATAGCATAGCAGCTTACGTTCGAGTATTTGCGAAGGCAGGGGATTCATTGAACGTCCAGCCCGGAACAAATGCTGATTGAAAAACTGAATTTGAAGATAAGAACTAAAAGCCAAATTACTAACGTCCAGCCGAAACTGAAGCTGATAGCGAACTACAGCCGAAGTTAACAACGTCCAGCCCTGCTTTTGCAAATACTTTTGTTATGTGTAGTTTTATTTGTCACTGCGTTTAAACGATTCAATATAATTAGAAAGCTTTACGCTAAATCCTTTCAAGTCAAAAGAAATGAATTGATTTAGTTCATATTTCTCGTAAGTCGTTAAATCATCAAACGCAACAATCAAATATTTACTTGCATATTTACTTCCTTCTGTAAGTATAGCAGTTTCATAAATCTTATTCCACAAAAATACTTTACCGTCTATTGTTAAACCTGATTTGTCTATAATTATTATTTTAATTGTTGGCTTTCCAAAATAAACTTGCTTAACCACAAGTGTTATTAAAAGGATAGAGATAGCATAACCTGATAGTAATTTGTCGGTCGTTATTTTTTGTGAAAAAATATGTTGTTGAATAGTAATTGCTAATATTCCAAATGCAAAAAAACTTATTAGCACTTTATATAAAATACTTTCTCTAAAAGTTTTTGATTCAATGTTTTCAATTTGTTCATTTGAATCAAAATATTTTGAGGTTGGCTCAATTACTAAAGTTTGATATTGAGAAAGTTTGTCAAGGTTTTCAAATTCAGCTTGTTTTATACGCTCTAAAAATTCATTTTTTTTGTCCATGATAGCTGGTCTGAAAAATTACACATAACGTTTGTATTGCCGAATATACGAATATCCAATTTCCTTTTTAAAAAAAAATTGTTTTGTTCATTATCAGTACTTTAACCCACTTTTGCGAAGTACATATTAAAAATAATATAGTTGCGGCAATACAACTATACTACTTCTTTAATAATGCTTCTATATCCTCCAAAGGGCTTAGTATATGTACCAGGTCTTTATTAGTTACATGCAGATAGCGTAAGGTGGTTTTTATATTACTATGCCCAAGCAGTTTTTGAATAAACACAACATCTATACCCTTATCCAGTAAATGGGTTGCAAAGCTATGGCGCAGCATGTGCATACTCCCATCCTGTATTATACCAGCCTTTTGTTTTGCTTTCTGTATTACCTGTTGCATGCTTCGTGCACTCAAATGTTCCTTTTCAAACTGGCCTTCAAATAAATATTCTTTGGGTTGGTATTCTTTATAGTATTCCCGCAGCATTATCAGCATGTTTGGGTTAAGGCTCAGCACCCTGTCTTTTTTACCCTTTGCTCTTTCAATAAAAATGGTTCGCCGTTGTCCATCTATATGCTTCACTTTTAAAGATACTACTTCACTAACCCTTAGGCCGCAGGCATACGTAAGCATAATAATTGTTTTATGCTTTACATTTTCAATAGCATTTATAAGGTCGGCTATCCGCTCTTTGCTTATCAGTTTAGGAAGTATAAGGGGCTTCTTTGGCCTGGGTACTTCCCAAAAGATCTTTTCATTACCAAGTACCTGCTCATAATAAAATTTCAACGCATTTATTTTTGAGTGTAAGGTGTTTTCACTCAACTTTAGTTTTGTAAAGCAGTATTGCATGTAGTCTTTTATACGTGCAGATGTAAATGTACTGGCAGGTTGTTTTTTTATAGTATTTAAAAACTGGCTAAACTCATTGGTATAGGTACGTATGGTAGAGGGGCTATAGCTTTTTAAGGTCAGCATTTGTTTAAACTTCACCAGTGCCTCTTCATTTTCTATACATAATTTATGTACTACACTTTGTACCTTTATTTTTACAGGGGCTTTTATATAATTCTTATTTTCTCCCTTTAGAGGTATTGGAGCAGCCATCTTAGGAGCAACAACAATTCCCTTTTTCTTATCCAATAAATATTGCTTTAGCTCATCCGTTATTAATACCGCTTTGCCCTTCAATACTTTTACCAGTCTGTCATAATTATTTTCTAATAATGGCAGGTACCAGCACATATTTGTTTTGCTAAACTTTGCAAGCGCCTCCTTTTGTATCAATGATTGTAAAGGCCCATCTTTTTCAAAATAGATTCCGATACATTCCTGTTGGCGGTGCTGCAGGGCTTTCAGCGTAATCGTTTTCATGCTTAAATATAAAAATTATTTTGCATAGCACTGTATTTTGCGGCAGCATAATTTTTAGCATACTACTCCACTGTTTTTACTAAGTTTTCTTTTTTTTAAAACACCCCTTATACATAACAAAATGGCCTATAGTTCATAAGCAGGAACCATTGTTTCAGAAGCAAGCCCTTTTGTTTCATAAGCAGAAGCCATTGTTTCATAAGCAGGAGCCATTGTTTCAGAAGCAGCAGCCATCGTTTCAGAAGCAGGAGCCTTTGTTTCAGAAGCAGAAGCCATTGTTTCAGAAGCAAGAGCCATTGTTTCAGAAGCAACGTCTAACATTTACGATAAAAAAATCCTTGTTACCTAAGAAACGATTGTGACAATGTATGACAGACTATGACAATGTATGACACGCTTTTTTTTATTTACAATAAAATGAAATAAGCAGTAGTTACTTACGGAAACAATTTTGTTTAACAAATAAATTCATTAACAATGAAGACCAGTAAATTGAACCTTGCTTTCTCCAGGTATACAGATGATAGCCAGGAAACAAAAGCAGAAAGTATTTTGCAAGGCCTAACGGGCAATGCAAATTTCCCTTCCCCGGTGCCGTCGCTTACCGAACTGCAAACGGGCATTACTAACTACAGTACAGCGCTGGTAGCAGCCGCTACTAAAGACAGGGTAAAAGTGGCAGAAAAAACCAGTACCGTAGTGAGCTGGAAGCCATACTTACCCAACTGGGCATGTATGTAATGTTGGTGGCCAATGGCAACGCAGTAATGCTTGCCAGCAGCGGGTACGATATGCAAAAGACACGGCAAAGCAACCCCCTGGAAGAGCCAGGAACAATTACCATTACCAATGGTATTACCACAGGCCAACTGGTGGCGAGCCTTAAAAGAGTAAAAGGTGCATACAGCTACCTGTACCAGATAACACCCGACCCACTTACTGCTACCAGCGTATGGGACAGCCACGCTGTTATTAAGGCAAGCAACACATTTAACAACCTTAGCGCAGGCAAAAAATACTGGATACGTGTTGGCGCAGTAGGCTCGGGCAGCCAGGTGGCATTTACACCGCTTGCCAGCCAGGTAGCACAATAGTGTTGCAGTTTTTAAGGAGTACTTGTTGTATTTCTTTATGTGCGTTTTACTAACCAAAGATGGCCTCTGCTGTGAGCCATCTTTTTTACTTTATATAATTAAAGAAATTAACATATGTTAATAAATAGTTAACTGAAATTTGATAAACTTTTAAGAAATTGGCAAAAGATTTTACGGATGGATAGAAGAAAATATTTATTCCAAAATAGCAAAGTATTCTTTTTATATAAACCCTAAACCGTACAGCTATGAGCTTAGGCAAAAAACCCTACAAGCAATTACCGGATAAAGACTTACTTACAAGTGGTGAAATCATCCTTTTTTTTAGAATAAGCTACCGAACTTTAATGCGTTGGATAGAAAAGAAAATATTAGTACCGATAAAAGAAGGCGGAATACTTTATTTTAAAAGAGCAGATATAATAAAGAAGTTGGGTGGCGAGGAATAAATGAAAGCCTGCGGCCGTTATTTTTTATTGGTTGCTGCGGATATCAACATCTAAAATAAATTTGCATGCAATGATTGTCACTTCAATATTAAATACATTATACTTTACAGCAGCAACAAAACTTAAAAAAACTACCAATATCAGGTAGCTCTTTTAAGTTTCAAATTTAAACAGATGCAAATAAATAACGATTGCTATTTATTTTTTCATGCTACAGTAAGGTGGCCATAGAAGCGCCGATAATTTTCATATCACTGCTTCTTTGTAAATAGGCAATTATAGCAACGTTACCATTTACGGGTAATGGCTTTTCACTAAAATTTATTTCCCCATCGGGCATTGCAGTTTTTGAAATAAACTGGCGCACAACATTTTCATTTGTTAAAGTAATGCCGCCATTCTCTCCTCTTTTTATAGAAGTTGTTTCTGACAATGCTACCAATGCAAAATTTATTTTGCAACCTTTATAATCTCCTTCCAGGGAAAATTTTACTTTGGGGGCTTCATTATTCTGCAGAGTTGCTGTAAGCGTTTTAAACCCGGCTTCTGTTTTTGTATTTAAAGAAGCACTTAAGGCTTTTTGTAAACGGCTTCCATCAGACCCAACAAATTCTGTACTGCCATTTACTACCATTTGCGGTGTGTAAACTGAGCCATGCTGCATTTGAGAAGCATACTCACTTTGGCGTTCAGAATATTCTTTTGTGCTGAAGGGATCTGCCCAGCCAAGCCTGTTCCAATAATCTACATGAAAAGACAATGCAAATATTTTAGTTCCTTTTTTCTTTGCTTCATTAATGGTTTGCGCCAGCAAATGATCTGCAGGGGGACAACTGGAGCAACCTTGTGAAGTGAAGAGCTCAATTACTGCAACCGGCTCAAACTGCCCTACCGAAATACTTTTATTATCATCCATCTTTACCTCTTTCTCACTGCATTTAAATGCAACTGCAGATATGATTAATACACCTGAAATAGCAAACAGCAACATTTTTTTCATAAATAATTATTTAAAATTTCCTTTAAATTTTTTACGAAAGTTCAGATAGTCAGGAATAGATACTGCCTGCACATAACCGCTTGACGGATTATTGTGAATATACTCCTGGTGATAGTCTTCTGCTTTATAAAATTTTGTAAAAGGAACTACCTGTGTTACAATTGGCCTGCTATATACTTTTGCATCTGTTATCCTTTTGATCTCCGCATCAACAATGTCTTTTTCTTTTTGTGTACGATAAAAAACAATTGACCTGTATTCTGTTCCTGCATCATTTCCCTGGCGGTTTAATTCCGTAGGATCCAGGCTTGCAAAAAAAGCCTTCACTAAAGTTTCATAAGAAATTTTAGAAGGATCATAATACACCTGTACTGTTTCTGCATGGCCGGTATTGCCGGTTGCTACGTCTTCATAAGACGGATTTGTAGCAGTGCCCCCTGCATAGCCAGAGACTGCATCTCTCACTCCTGCCAGGCTTTGAAACACAATTTCTGCATGCCAGAAACAGCCTTCTGAAAAATTGGCCATTGCTTCATTTGCCATTGGCTTGGTAGTACCTACCGGAAAATTCATTTTTTGTGATTGCGATTCTACACATGAGCTGAAAAGAAAAGCTGTTATTAAAAGAGATAATAATTTCATTTTTATAATTTTTTAATTTGATTTTGTTGGAGCTGCTCCACCTGCCGGAACAAAAATAAATGCATCAGAATCCATGCAATATCTTTTGCCTGTTGGTGCCGGGCCATCATCAAATACATGACCTAAATGTGATCCTGATTTACTGTCTACTACTTCCATCCTGGTATCTCCGCCACTTTTATCCACTACAATGCGAACTGCATCAGGATTGATGGGCGCATAAAAACTTGGCCAGCCTGTACCGGAATCAAATTTTGTATCGGAAGTGAAAAGAGGTTGTAAGGTTGCGGCAGAATAATAAGTACCCTTTTGATAAAAGTGATTGTACTTTCCGGAGAATGCCCTTTCTGTACCCTGCTGACGCAAAATATAATATTGAGCCGGTGTTAATTTAGCTTTCCATTGAGCATCTGTAAGCTGCATAGGGTAAGTAGTTTTTGCTGTTACCATTACAGGATCAGGGTATTTTTTTGTCTGAGCATTTGAACAACTTGCTGAAAGAAAAACGAAGCCGAAAACTGCTATAATTTGAAAGATTTTCATTGTGTTTTAATTTAGAATACAAAGCTATTTTCAAAGCATCACAAAAGCGTCACAGAAACATTTTATTTTGAATAGAACTGTTAAAAAACAGTAAAATAAAGAGCTTAAAAATGATTTAAAAGCCTTAACTAACTATTCCCTTTGTAAACAGGAAGGTTGAAAATAAAAGAGCTGCCGGAATTTACTTTTGATACCAGCTTTAAAGAAGAGTGATGAAGGTCAAGAATTTTCTTTATAATGGCTAAACCCAGGCCGGTGCTATTTTTGAGATCAGTAAAATTATTTGCTTTATAATATCTTCCAAATATTTGTTCTCTTTCTTCCTCCGGAATTCCAATACCTGTGTCACTCACAGTTATCTCTATATTGTCTCCGCTTTTAGCAGTCTGAATATTAATATTTCCACCCTTATTGGTAAACTTCATCGCATTATCAATAAGGTTCTGCATTACCCTTTCTATCAGTGCTACATCTGCATATACCAATGGCAGATCTTTTGCAAGATGCGTTGAAATATTGATGCTCTTTTCTGTTGCCAACAACTGGTATTTATTGCTGATATCATTAACAAGTTCACTGATAAAGAACGGTTCCATTGCCGGTTTTACCTGGTTGGCATCCAGTTTTGAAAGTTCAAATAATTCGGAAACCAGTTTTTCCAGTTTACCGGTACTCTTAGAAATTATTTCCAGGTAGCGGTTACGGTCCTCTACAGAAATGGAGGCCTCTTTCATTTGTAAAGTTTCAATATAGCCTTGTATAACAGCAATGGGTGTACGCAGATCATGAGAAACATTTGCAACAAGCTCCCGACGCAAGACTTCCACCTCTTTCAACTTTTCAATATTTAAGGTAAGGATATCTGCCATTTCGTTAAAAATTTCGCCCACCTGTTTTACATCTCCTACAGATTGTACTTCTACCCTTGCATTAATATCGCCCTGGCGAAATTTCTGCATCACTTCCAGTATGCGGGAGAAATTCATGGTGATAAAACGAATAATGACAAGCCCAACCAAAAGCGCTACCAGTAAAATAATAATGATGGCTCTTAAACCTACCTGCCATAAATAATTCTTCGCAAGGCTTTGCGAAATAGCATCATACTCTTCGCTGGCAAGTACTACATAAATATATCCTGATTGAATACCATTGCTCATTACAGGGGCAACAGAAAATATTTTTGATCTGCCGGAATGATGTGGATCATTGCCGGTAACATATTCATTTCCCCCGGTTGCAATAAATTTATTTACAGGCGTAAGATCAATTTTATTTAAAACAACTTTCTTCTTCGGTGCATAGAAGGAAAGTATTTTTCCATCATTATCTAATAGGTATACTTCCAGGCTTGGATTGATAGACATCACATGATCGAACATTTGTTCCATTGCCTTCTCGTTCACTTTTTGATCTGTAAATGGTGTGGAATGTGCCGCAATATCTGCAGCAGTATTTTTATTGAGCCGCTGATTTACTTCTTCAAAGTATAGTCCGGAGTAGTGAAAACTTATGTACACAAATGCAATGCCTACAGAAACAAGCACCAAAAAGAATATGGCTGAAATGCGCCAGAACAGACTATTGAACCGGTTTTTCATTTGCTGATTTTATTTCATCTGTAAAACGGTAACCAATGCCCCAGGTAGTTAAAATATATTCCGGCTTTGCCAGGTCTTTTTCAATCTTTGCCCGCAGCCGGTTGATGTGAGAATTTACGGTATGCTCATATCCACTAAATTCATACCCCCATACAACATTTAGCAATTTTTCTCTTGTGTAACTTTTGCCGGGGTTACTTATAAAAAGATACAGCAGATCAAATTCCTTTGGAGTAAGTTCTACTTTTTGGGAACCAATCATTACTTTTCTTTTTTGTGGATCCACTACCATGTCATCAAAACTGATCACCTGGTTATCTGCATCTTCCGGAGATTTGGTCAATTCTGTTCTCCGCAATATTGCTTTTACCCTCGCTATAAATTCACGTATGCTGAACGGTTTGGTAAGGTAATCATCTGCCCCGGTTTCAAGCCCGATCACTTTATCAATTTCTTCAGACTTTGCCGTCAGCATCATAATGGGTGTGGTGATCTTTTCTGCCCTTAAGGTTTTGCATATCTCTATTCCATTTTTTCCGGGAAGATTAATATCCAGAATGATCAGATCAAAAGGATGATTCAATGCATATTTTAGACCTTCTTCGCCATTATTAAAAGTGGTGCACTCGCAATGAATATCTTTAAGATGGATCACAACCAGCTCTACAATATTCGGATCATCTTCGATCATCAATATATTCTTCATTGTTCCAAAGTTTAATCAGTAAGAAGAAATAAATTTTCTCCTTTAGTCAAAGAGAGAAATAATTGACCGGAAATTTATCACAGAAGGATAACATTTTGTTTTTAAATACTTTAGTTACACGAATTTTAAAAACAATTACACGAATTATAAGAAATATCGATCAATACGATACTCTCGGATCTTGTAACCTGTCTGCCCATCTTTGGTTAACATTAATTCGTGTAATTCGCATTAATTCGTGTAATAAAAATTCACGACAACATTATTTTATTGCCAACAAAGATACCATCTCAATTACAGGAGGTTTAGAAAGCAATGCATCTGCATTTGCCATTAAAGCCGCTGCTATTTTACCAGATAAGTGAGCCTGGCGGCCATCTTCTGTTTCGAAAGTATCAAATATCCCAAAAGTAGAGGGGCCTAATTGCAACGCATACCATCTTACTGTATCTGGCTCTGCTTCTGCAAGTGGTAATGCTGATCTTAAAAATTCCAATACTTCATTTTCTTTGCCGGGCTTTGCTTCTACCCTTGCCAATAATGCGAACTTTTCCATATTAATTGTTTTAAAAATGTTTTAAAAGATACTCTTTGTGCTTCAAGGCAGCACAGTCTAAACATGACTCAAAAAAAGCCATCTTTGCAGGTGGCTCTTTTACATACGATAAAAATTACATTTTGTGTTTCATATGGGGCTTCATTTTTCCCATCTTACCGTCCATCATCATACTTTGGCCATTTTTCATCTTCATAGTTTTGCCATTTTTCATTTTTACACTACCATCAGTCATTACCATTGTGCCATTGGTCATTGTCATGTCCTGCTCCATCATCATGGTCTTACCATCTTTCATCACCATCATTTTGCCATCCTGCATCATCACGGCATCTTTTTTCATTTCCATTTTCTTGTCCATTTTATGATCCATTTTAGAATCCATTTTTTGGGCAAATACACCGGCGCTGGCGAAAAGGCCAAGAGCCAAAATCATTACTTTTTTCATACTAATTTTTTTTGTGGCATGCTTTATACTGCTATGCCGGTTTTAAAAATATTTACTTTTACTTAGCACAATTGCATCTGTAAACAGGAATACAATTATCCGTCCATCTATGCCAAATGATGTCACGGAATGATAACGTTAGTATTGCTAAATGATTTGTAGAGCAGACTCTGCTGTAAGAGGTATGTTAAAATAAAATATTGCTGACAAGAATGACAGCATTTTATAAAAAAGAAAAGGAGGTCCTATTTTTTTAAAACCTGTTGAATGGTTTTATTGATGATCTCAAGGTCGAAGGGTTTTTCCAAAATAGCACTGGCGCCGTATTTTGTATGGTCTTTTAATAATTCACCATCACCCGAGATAAGTATAACAGGAATATTATGATCCATAGAGACTACATAAGAAAGATGTCTGCCATCCTCGTTGCCAAGATGTACATCTATTAATACCACATCAAACTTTATCCAAAGTAATTGTTCCTCTGCTTTTTGAATATTGGGCGCTGTTCTTACATGGTTGCCTTTAGAAGTAAGTAAAATAGAGAACAGATCAAGCAATTCAGTTGAATCGTCTACTATCAGGATTTTAGCCATTTAGGATAATTATTGCGGTTTCATCTTACAATAATGTAAAAATATCAAATCCTGAATACTTTGGCTAAAATATTACAAACATTTTGAGAAGAACCGGGGACAGGCATTTTTCGTTTCTAATGGCATGATTAATGAATTACAATTGACATGAAATATTTATACGTTCCAAGTATCCTTGCACTCCTTTTTTTAGCAAGCTGTTCTACCCTAAAGCCTGAGAGCTTTGATAAGACAAAACCAACTCTAGACCCGGTGGGATTTTTTGGTGGCAAAACACATTCTGCAGGCGTACTGGAAGCCAGGAATGGTAAGCCTGCTACACGTATTACGACAAATACTTCCGGCCATTTTGAGAACGGTATTTTGACCATCGAACAAGACCTGTATCCTGAAGGTGGAAAGCATAACCACCGCAGTTTTAGTTTAAAGCAAACGGATGCACATAATGTAGAAGGAACAGGAAGTGATATCAGCGGCACTGCACAGGGTAAACTCTACGGAAATTATTTTACCTGGACATTTAGATTAAAAATTGCTGACAAGGGATTGGTAAAGCATGTGAAGATGACGCAGGATATGTACCTGATGCCAGACGGAAAAACGCTAATCATCAGAAGCATCGTCCGCAAGTTTGGGATGATCGTAAAAGAAATTACAGAGCAGTTTTACAAGGATGAATAGATATTCCGTGCCGGAACAATTTATTATCCATTAGTTACTACAAATGTAACAGGCTGCCTTCTATAAGCATTTACCTTTCTTCCATACTGAACCGCAGGTATCCATTTAGGAGAAATTTTTATGAGCCGGATCACTTCCTGTTCCATTCCATGACCAAGATTTGTCTCAGCCGATATATCGGAAATTTCACCGTCTTTATTTACAATAAATCTTACGACTACCTGGTATTTTCCCACCTTTGCCTTTTTGCGTACCGGAACATTAGCATCCAGGTTTTCTTGTAAAAATTTAGCCCAGGCTTCCTGACCGCCAGGAAATGATGCCTCTCTTTCTTCACGGGTAAACAAAGAATCTCTTGTAGCAACGCCATCTTTATATTTTATCATTACGCCTTTTTGCCCTTTGAATTTCACTTCGTCAACTAAATTATTCTTTTCATCGACGGCTCTCGAGTAAAGAGTATCTGCCAGGCTATCGATAACCTGGAAATAGTAACGCTGTTTATCCCGGTATCCAAAATGGTATTCTGTAAAAACTTTACCATTATGATAAATAAGTGAGTCGGTCATATCGCCTTTTTCACTCCATTTTTCTTTAGCACCTTCCAGCAACCCATTTTTGTATATGCCGGATTCCAGCAGTCCGCCGTCTTTATTATAACTGGTATAGGCCCCATTATAAGTCCGCAAAGAAGAATCAGAAAAGCTCATTTTTAAAAAGAGAAGAGAATTACTGGCTAAATAACAATCCAGGTGCAGGTTTCCGTTTTCCATGTAGCCCTTCCCTATTATAGCTGCATCTTTTTTGGTTGTGGTAACCATGTGCTGATCCAGGTAATAAATATATTTATAATCCTGTGCTTTTAAAGACTGCGTGGCGAAGCATAAAAATAAAAATACGAGTACAGTTTTCATTGAATAAAGTTTTGGTACGGACAAAGTTTACTAATTTTTCGTAAATAAATAAAAAAAATAAGTTTCTAACATTGCAATTAATTTAAAGCCGTCACAGCAATTTCACTCCTTTCAAAAAATCGATCACTTTGGTTTCACTCATTTCACAAGGCTTTAATAATTCACTCTGAGAAGTAATGTAATAATTAAGACTTATAAAATCATTTCCCTGCAATTCTTTTGCATAGATCTTTATTGATTTACCATTATTAAAAATAGTTTTTGTTATGCTGTATTTTTTATGTTGGTAGGTTCCTTCAGAATAACCTTCAGTAATTTTATTCAGCAAGTCAAGTAACATCTTTAAGATTTATAGTTAAGGCTTTTAGGTAATAAAACTATTCACTGTCATTTAACCGCTTTTTGTCATGTTTCGTCAACACTTCGACAGGCTCAGTGTGACATCAACATAACAAAAAGCTATTCTAAGCAAATCGCTCATAAAAATGCGTTCTCAAAATACAACTTCACTTTCTGTATTCTAAGAACGCATTTATCAATTCGTGTAATCTACCAATCGGCAGACAGGTTCGCATTAATTTGTGCAAGAAAAATTTCTATCATTTCAACTCCTTCATAATCTCATCAACCGCAGCTTTTATCTGCGGATCATTTCCCTGCATCCTGTCTTCAAAAGTTGTCTTTACATTAATATCCGGTTTCACACCCGTTTGTTCCAGGTTTCTGCCATCTAAAGAAAAACATCCCCATGATGGTAATCTCACAAACGAACCATCCACCAATCCCTGGCCAGAAGTAAAAATGATCCAATGATATGTTTCTGCACCGATAATTTTACCAAGTTTCAATTCCTTAAACCCTTCTGCCGTCATTTCGCCATCACTTAAGGTCTGTTCGTTTATCAGCAAAACAATTGGTTTCGCCGCAGGCGCAAAGTTAGGCTGTGGGCTCATCCTGCCATCTCTGTATTGCCATTGCAAATAAGGCTTTTGAGATAAGAATTGTAAAACTGCATCATGTACATTTCCGCCTGTGTTATAACGAAGATCCAATATCAATGCCTTACGTTGAGAAACGGAATCTGATACCATATCCAGCAAAAATTTATTCAGAGAAGGATCGGTCATATCTTTCATGTACACATAGCCGATTTGTTTGTTGCTAAGATCATCCACTTTTTTACGGTTAGCATCTACCCATTCATCATACAACTGCCCGCCCATTGCATTATATGTCTCGGGGTGAATCTTTACTGTAAATTCTTTACCGCCCCTCCGAAAGCCTAATACCATTTCATCCGGCATATCAGACCGCATAAAGTAGTACTCACGGTTTTGTGTAGCCGAAACGGGTTTACCATCCACACTTATCAACTCATCTCCGCTCCGTATTGGGGCATCAGAAATATCTGCACAACCGTTTTTTACCACATGATCTACTTTGTAAGGGTTCGTTTCATCAAATACAATTCCGTTGGCCGCCGTGGTCGTTTTATAAAAAGTTTTTTCTTCAGCACCCGAAGTAGAAAAACCATAATGCGAAGTATTCAATTCGCCCATCATATTATTCAGCAATACACGAAAGTCATTACGGGTTTGCAGGTTTGGTAAAAAAGTTGCATAACGGTCACGGATAGCCTGCCAGTCTACGCCATTAAATTTACCATTGTAATAATTTTCCTCCAGCGCTCCCCAGGCTTCGTAAAACATCTGGTTAAACTCATCATTCATATTAATGTTGAAAGCGTAATCCATATCTACTTTATCAAGGCCATTCTTATCTACATCCAGTTCATTAATAACGCCTTTATTCAGAATGTAATAATGATTTTTATACCCTTCTATGTCGATGTCTTGCCCATCAGCACCTTTTACCTGCTCAGTTTTTGTTTCTTCAAATGGCTCAAATGTCATCTTCCATAGAGACATCTTTCCATCCTGGTGATTGGATATAAAATACAGGTAAGTCTTTTTATCTTTTTGAATAGTTGTCAAACATTCCTGGTTACCAAAGTCAGGGCCTATCTGCTCTACCCTGCCCATCATATCATTAAAATCAATTTTTACAAATGGCTTTGGTGCCATGGTATTTTTTGCTGTTTCTGTTTCTTTTTTATCTTTTTGTTTTTTAGCGTAGGCTTTCTTTTTTTCTTTCGTACTCGTATCTGGCTTTTCTATTTCAGGCTTTTTGTGTGTAAACAAAGAGTCAAACATATCTGACTTGTAAGGCTCCGTTATTTTCTGCAATGGCCTGCGGAATAGTTTTATCTCCTGCGGCCCACGTGGATAATTCGGATGTTTTCTGTCAGAAGAAAAATAAATGTATTTACCATCAGGCGACCATAGCGGACTTATTTCTGATACGCCGGTGTTGGTTATATTAAATCCCTGTGCATCAGCAATCCTGTACAAAAATATATCCTGCTCAAAATTCCGGTAAGCCGTGTACATCACATAGCTATCATCCGGCGAAAAAGAAGGCGCAGAATTCTGCAGGCCCCATATTTCATCTTTCACCATGGTAGATGTTTTCATGGCTTTTATATCCAGCAATCTTACTTCATCTGCACCGCATAGGTAAACTGCTTTCGATCTATCCCTGTTAAAAGCAAGCGCACGGCTATTCTTCGGCGTATTGGTAATTTGTTTCTCCGCATCATTGCCTTCTGCATCCTGTGTAAACAAATTTTCAAAGCCTTTATAGGTTTGTCCATATAGCAAGGTTTTATTATCGCTCAGCCAGTACACATCTTTTACTATTTCCTGCGGCAGCGTGGTTAGCTGGCGCACAAATTTTCCTTTCTTATCCGATACAAATAATTTCCCTCTCGATACAAATGCTAACTTTTCTCCATCACCGGAAACATTAAATGCAGTTACTTTCCCTTTTACATTAAAACTTTGCAAAGTACCCAGCGTATTATTTTTATACACCTGCAATGGAATTTTTGCAGCCTTCTTTGCTGCTACATCATATGCATATAATTGAAAATCTTTTTCAAACACCACCTTATCTCCATCCGCATCTACATACGGGTGCATAATAGAAGTAGTAAAATTTGTGAGCTGCGTTTTTTTACCATTTGCAAAGCTGTACAGGTTGTATTGCCCGTTAGCTTCATCAGAAACAAAATATACATTTCCTTTTTTATCAACCGTTGCCCACATATCCTTCCCTATCCAATCGGTGTATTTGGTATATTTTTTTGTTGCCGGATTGTACGATTGTATATCCGGGTTAAACGGGCCTTTGTAACCGATGCGATTTGTAAAATTGAAACTCTCCCAGGTGTTGCCAAAAAATATTTCGCCTGTAACAGGGTTCTCAAAAGCATTATGAGTATAATCAAAATAATCTTTGCTGAAAACATGCGCAGGCGTACCGCCGTTTATGCTTATTTTATAAGTTGACATCCGGCTGTATCTGCTGGAAGTAATAAAAATATTCTTACTATCCCAGGTCCACGATTCTACAATATCGTTTGCCGCATGAAAGGTCAGGCGCTTAATGTCACCGCCCTGCAAAGGCATTACATATACATCCGCATTGCCAAACTGTGCGTTGCTAAAGGCCAGCCATTTGCCATCCGGCGATACCCGTGGGTTGGTCGTATTGCCCTGCATAGCCGTTATCCTTGTGGACACACCGCCATTTACAGAAGCCTTCCATAAGTCACCATCGTAACTGTATATAAGCGTTTGTCCATCCGGCGTTAGTGTCGGTGTAGCTGCAAAGTACGGGCTCGCATCCTGCGCCATGGTTGTTTGCTGTAAACAAATGATGGAAAGAAGAATAAATAATTTTCTCATAAAATGTAAGTTTCAATTAATTGATTTCAGTTTACAAGATATTAATTTATTTTATTGTGTGATGAGAAAGAAGGATTAGTGGTCGGATTAGGAATAGCAGAGAAAAAATACAGTTTCTTTTTGTAAAAAATTATGGCGCTCAACGGTATACAACAATCGGCATTTGTTCGTGCTGCTACAGGCTCCGCTTTGCTACGGCCCTGCTACGCAAGGCTACCCCTTCGCATCACGCCGCTCTTCAGCAGTATATCTTTTATGGGCAAAGAGGGAAGGTTTTAAAGTGGGTGGATGGTTTTTACATCAATTTTATTTTCATCTTCGGTTATTCTATAATCTTTTATTTAGCCTTACTTCAACCTGTAAGTGCCGAGACTCGGTCTCCAGACCCGTCGACCTATATTATAATACCTTGTTTGGGATCGTGGTTCAGCGGCTCGGAAGACCGGCTGCGGCGGTTTGTAACAGAGGAGTAAGTTTTTTCAGTTTGGGATTGCCAGCAGAATAATTTATTATCTAGCCTGCCCCAAAAATATCTATTATATTTGGATAGCAAAAAAATTCCCCATGCGTACCACATTTCTGTTTATCTTTTTTTCAATGATATTGTTTACCAGTTGCAAAAAACAAGGTGAGATTTCTCC
The DNA here is from genome assembly GCA_039918155.1 of Ferruginibacter sp. Classification (GTDB taxonomy): domain Bacteria; phylum Bacteroidota; class Bacteroidia; order Chitinophagales; family Chitinophagaceae; genus Ferruginibacter. The sequence goes on along the minus strand of JBDSIB010000101.1, from coordinate 5,210 downwards.
AGATATAAAAACAGATAGTTTTCATGCAGACAGCATACTAAAAAAATATCTTATCAGTCAAGAACAACATGCCGAAGCAAACCCAGTAGGTGGACCTGGCGGGGCTTCAGGTTTTATGTCTTATTTTTTATACGATAACACTGGAAGGGTGATTAGGCGTACCGGGGGAGTAATTTCTGGTTTCACAGCAAGCTACTATACTCCATTGATCTATGATACCCTTGTGTATGCTGGAAGTAATACTGTTACATTAAGCACAGGTGTTATCCCTAATCCCGACTTTACACTGCTTTATCCCCATATACGAGTGATTAGTTTTACAGGTGGATTGGTCACAAAGAAAATTACTTACTATTATGATGGCAATTATGGTAATGATACCATTTACTATTATTATGATGGCGCTAAAAAACTGGAGCATACCGAACAGTTCAATCACAACTACAGCCAGATAAACCAATACGCTTACAATAGTAGTGGCAATCTTACTAAAATTACGGGGTCATACACTTATAGACGTACAAATTATTTAACCAGTACTACGGAAGAATTTTTTAGTGGCTACGATAATACAGCCAATCCGCTAAAGGGGCCGGTACTTTGGGAGGACCTGCTTTACCGCTCGCTTTCGTCGAATAATTTTAATACTTACGAATACATTGAAAAAGATGCCGCAGGCATAGAGGACTGGCACGAATACATTCACATACCACTAGGATATGACATCAACGGGCATGTAAACTTTGCTAAGTGAAAGGCCATTTGTGTAGAGTTTTCTTGCCCTTGTTGGTTTTCAAAAAAACTTACAAACGCCCCGTCTGGTCTTCCAGACACACAGGCCCACGACGCATAGCTACCTATGATGCGACGCCATTCAAAATCCGATAGCAATCGGATTATCAATTCCGGTTTCATAAAAGTAAGATGATGAAATAATATTCCTCGGCATTTGAGCATAGACCAGTCTTTGCTTCTTTCGGTCTTCGCATCATTGTTCTCACTCATCTTCGCCTGCTTTGGTGTTTAAACCCACGTTGAATAGCTAAGTAAATAAAGCTACCATTTTATTAATTATAATTTCTGCGTGTGCAGGAATCTTTAAAATAAATTAGAACAAAATATTGCAATTTGTTATTCACCGTTGGTTAAAAGCCACACAGCGGCGGGACTTTATAAAAATTGAACACCAACGACGGCGAAAGAAGAATATTTGCACAGCAATGCCAGGGATTATCATTTTGGTAAAAAATGCGGCTTGCTTAAAATAGTTATTTTTATAAAAGCTTTGATGAACAAATGCTTTAATGAGCAAAGCTTTTAGGATCAAATGCTGAGTTACAAACTCAGGATAGCATTCGGCATTAGTTCTTTACCAAACAATCATTCGAAAGTATTTTAAGTATAGATGAGATACTACGGAGAGCGGGTATCTTTATTGGAGCTGGTGTTTCTTCTACTGCGGTTATTTATCGTAGGTGAAAACAAACAACGATGCCGAAGATGGATACGGTGATTGAAACGAATGACAATCAAGGCAAAAAATTAGTACCCGAATACGATTGATTAAAAAAAAAGAGTATTAAAACAAGACAAACATTATAAATTTGTTTAAATTTTTTTTCTGAAATAACACATTTAAATCACCAAAATTAGTTGTATAGTTAGTCTATTATTCAACAAAATTATTTTTTCTAAGAAAACAGACAGTTAAGTCAAAGAATTTCTAATATTAACCACTTAAGAAACAAACAGGAAATATGCTTTTTAATTCAATTAGCTTTGCAATATTCTTACCCATTGTTTTTTTACTTTACTGGTTTGCTACAAAAGGGAAAATAAGACTTCAAAATATTTTACTTCTCGTTTCCAGTTATTTTTTTTATGCATGCTGGGATTGGAGGTTTATGTTTTTACTTATCTTCTCAACTTTCTTAGACTATTTTACAGGAATTAAAATCCATCAAGCAACCAACCAAAGAAATAAAATATTTTGGTTATGGCTAAGCATAGGTATCAATTTAGGTTTTCTTGGAGTATTTAAATACTATAATTTTTTTGCAGATTCATTTGCGGAAGGCCTGTCTCTATTAGGATTTAAAGCAAATTTAGGGTCCATACAAGTGGTTTTACCGGTAGGAATTTCTTTTTACACGTTTCATGGTCTATCATATGTTATTGACCTTTATAAAAACAGAATAAAACCAGAAAGAAATTTTATAGATTATTCAGTTTTTGTAAGTTTTTTCCCATTGCTGGTAGCGGGACCAATAGAAAGAGCTACACATCTTTTACCACAAATTCTAAAAAAAAGGGAATTTGATTATTCAAAGGCTGTTGATGGTTTACGGCAAATCTTATGGGGCTTATTTAAAAAGATTGTCATCGCAGATAATTGTGCAGAATATGCAAATACAATTTTCAATAATTCTGCTGACTTTTCTGGAAGTACTCACGTTTTAGGTGCATTGTTTTTTACTATTCAGATCTATTGTGATTTTTCAGGATACTCTGATATTGCAATAGGTACTGCACGTTTATTTGGAATAGACCTTTTAAGAAACTTCGCCTTCCCATATTTCTCACGTGACATTGCAGAATTTTGGAGGCGATGGCACATTTCACTTTCCTCTTGGTTTAAAGATTATCTCTACATTCCCTTGGGTGGCAGTAGAGGCGGAATGTTTATGAAAATTCGTAACACATTTATCATTTTTATAGTAAGTGGCTTTTGGCATGGAGCAAATTGGACTTTTATTGTTTGGGGCTTTTTAAATGCATTATTTATAATGCCTTCAATAATTTTTAATACTCATAGAAACAACCTTGATATTGTAGCAAAAGGCAAGTACCTGCCCTCTTTAAAAGAGTTTTTCTCAATTGTTATTACTTTTGGATTAACTGTATTTGCCTGGATTTTTTTTCGAGCAAATAATGTTTCACATGCATTAAGTTATATATCCAAAATATTTTCAAGTTCACTTTTAGCAAAACCACATTTCACTGGAATTGAAAAATCAATGCCTATTATTTTTCTTACTACTATATTTTTTATTATTGAATGGATGGGTAGAGAACACCAATATGCAATAGCTTATATAGGATTAAGATGGTATAAGCCAATTAGGTGGGCAATGTATTACATTATAATTGTTTCAATATTTTGGTTTGGTGGCAAAGAACAACAATTTATTTATTTTCAATTTTAGAGATGAAGAAATTTATTAAAAATATTCTGTTTTTTATTTTAATCCCCTCTTTTATTATTTTCGGAAGTTGGCTAATTTACAAACAAAGAATTGATACCCTGAAATTCAAAAAAAATATTTCTATTCTAGTTTGTGGTGATTCACATACTGAGTGTGGCATAAATGATAGTATTTTAAAAAACGCTGTTAATATTTCCAACAGCTCGGAACATTTTTTATATACTTTTAATGTCCTAAATCATTTACTTAGAAATAATCAACAAATAAAAACAGTTATATTAGGATGCTCTTTTCATTCTTTTGATGGATATGATAATATTCTTTTTGAAGGCGACCGTGCACAGTCTATGTATGCAAGGTATTTCCCTATACTCGATTTTGAATCTATGGCAAGTATAATGCATAGAAACGCATCTGGTATATTTAAATCAGGAATTAATATGTATGGTAAAATGGCTATTTCGATTATTAAGGATTCTAAATTTTATGAAGACTATCCTTTTATAGGAACGTATTACAAAAGCGATAATAGTAATCTTAATGATAGCACAGTAATTACAGCAATAAGAAGGCATTATTATCAGGAAAATGGAAAGCTACAGGAATTTTCAAACTACCAAAAATTGTATTTTAGTAAAATAGTTGAACTATGCATAAAGAATAATGTCAAATTAATAATTATTAACACTCCAATTAGTAACAATTATTTGAAGAGAGTTCCTCATAAATTTATTTTAAATTATTACTCGACAATTTCTCACTTAGATAATCGTATTTCATTTTGGGACTTTCACTCATTGGATTTAGAAAATAAATTTTTTGGAGATGGAGATCATTTAAATTCCAATGGAGCAAAGATTCTTACTTTGAAAATTGACAGCATGATGAATTTACAAAACAAAGTACCTAACGATAATAAAGATTATATTCAATAAGGTATAATAAGCCGCTGGTCGAAAGACACAGGCGGCGGCAAGTCTTTTTTTATTGAAAAGGAAGGGAGGCGAAAAGATTGAACTGAAGACCAACTGAAATAAAATATTTCGAGGTTAGTTGTTCAAAAAAGATTTGCTGCCCAATGGCTGGCGGAAATTCCAGTTAAAACACTTCGAGGCCAATTGTTCAAAAAAGGTTTATTGCTGAAAAGCGGGCGGACAGGAGCGGCACCGCAGCGCAGCGGAGGTACAGCGTATGGCCACAACTACTGCTGATTATTGTAAAATGCTGACCGCCCCAAAACCCTTAATTTTGTTTCTACAGCAAAAGATATTATGAATACAACGGCTACAAAAATCAACGAATTATTTGATCAGATACCACGGCGGCATACCACAGATAATGTAAAAGCAATTTACAATATCATTGATGAATATGAAACATTGCTGATGGCGATTGAAGGCGAGAATGATTTTTACGAAAAACATACAGCACCGTTTTTTGAAGCGCTCGACCCCATAAGGGCAAACATCAAAAAATCTTCGGATAATAAAGCATCTAAAAAAACAAAAGACAGTTTGTTTGATGAAGCATCCGGCGACCTGAAAGATACCATGCAGGAATTGATAACAATGTATGCGGATGGGAATGCGGCCTCCTGAAAAAAATAAAATTGTTCATTTTCATTTAAACTAAATATCATGGAACAACAATTTCAGGACATCAGTAACAAACAAAAGGCATCCTGGAATAAATTTTCTTCCGGATGGAGCAAATGGCATGAATCTCTTAACGATCACATGCAGCCAGCATCGGATGGAATTATAAGCTTACTACAACCAGCAGGCTCAGAAATCATTTTAGATATAGCTTCAGGCGCTGGCGAACCGGGCTTTAGCATTGCTGCTATGCTTACTGACGGAAAAGTTATTATGACTGACTTGGCAGATGAGATGCTGAACTTTGCCGGTGAACATGCTTCTGAAAAGAAGATCAGCAATGTTGATTTTAAAGTATGTGATGTTAGCGAACTACCCTTTGCAGACGATAGTTTTGATGCTGTTAGTT
>JBDSIB010000100.1:0-94757 GCA_039918155.1 Ferruginibacter sp. | reverse complement strand
AATTAAAGTTTTCCAGCACTTTATAATGCGTGATGGCATCTTTACCATATTCTCCTTCAGGATAAGTAGTAAATAATTTTCTAAAACGCTGATGCCTTCCGACATGCCCGGTGATGGTCCCTTGCTGTTCTTCGAAATTTCCCCACACCAATGCAACGTATCTGCGGTGAACCGTATGATTGAAAAATTGTTTGGCAAGATCACTCATTACTTTTTGCTTTTTTGCCATCACCAAAAGGCCGCTGGTATTTTTATCAATGCGATGTACCAAACCAAAACGGGGCAATTCGCTTTCATCAATTTCAGGACAATTATTTTTTAAATGCCAGGCTACCGCATTTATTAAAGTATTATCAGGATTGCCGCTGCCGGGATGAACAACCATGCCAACCGGTTTATTGATGATGAGGATATCATCATCTTCATAAACAATATTGAGTGGAATGTTTTGGGGAATAATTTCTGATGACTCAGGAGAATTGCTATCGTAAATAATTATTTTATCACCGGCTTTAATTTTATAATTATTTTTAATTGGCTTTTCATTTACCAATACCAATTCATCTTCTATTGCCTGTTGAATTTTATTTCGGGTGGCACCTTCAATGCGGTGCATTAAAAACTTATCAATGCGAAGAGGTTCCTGGCCTTTATCAATTACGATGGAAAGCTTTTCGTACAATTCTTCTGACTCTGATAATTCTTCTTCTGTATTTTTTTCTGGTTCGTTCATTATAAATTTTCTTTAATCTTTCAGGCTTTCAATAATTGTTCAACATAGAACTAATGTACAAGAGTGCGACGCCAATGCAGTTGATTATTGTATGCTGCTGGGTCCATAAAAATAAAACTCCATGCAGCACAGCGAATGTATGCTTTAATGTTTCGCCATTCAATTTACTTAACTTTGCAAAGTAAAACATTGATACGGATATGCAGGCGGTGAAATATAAAGATTTGGGAATTGTTGATTATAAAACGGCCTGGGATTACCAGGAAAACCTGCTGCAGGCCAATGTTTCATTGAAATCGGTGGCAAGAAAAGAAAATGCGGATTACAACCCAAAAGAATTGGCTACACAAAATTATTTTTTAATATGTGAGCATGAGCCGGTGTATACTTTGGGCAAAAGTGGCAGCATGGATAATGTGCTGATGAGTGAAGAGGAATTGAAAGAAAATGGTATTTCTTTTTTTAATACGAACCGGGGTGGTGATATTACTTTTCATGGCTTGCAACAGATTGTTGGCTACCCGATATTAGACCTGGAAAAATTTTATACTGACATTGGGAAATACCTCCGCAACCTGGAGGAAACGATTATTTTAACCATTGCAGAATATGGGATAAAAGGCGAACGTAGTAGTGGTGAAACAGGAGTGTGGATTGAGCCCGGCGTGATTGGCAAAGAAAGGAAAATTTGTGCAATTGGTGTACGTTGCAGTCGCTGGATAACGATGCATGGCTTTGCACTGAACGTAAATACAGACCTTGGTTATTTTAATAATATTATTCCCTGCGGTATACAAAATAAGCAGGTTACTTCAATTGAAAAAGAGCTTGGCCACAAACTGGATTATGAAGAAGTGAAAGAAAAATTGAAAAGGAATTTTGAAAAAGTGTTTGATGTGGAGTTGATAGGTTAGCCACGAATGCACGAATGATTTTTTGCCGCAGATTCGCAGATTATTTTTTTTAGTGGTAATCCGTGTTATCTGTGTTTAAATTTTATTCGTGGCAAATATTTTACTTGTTATTTACCTTAACATCTTTGGGAACAAAAAATCTGTTTTTTTCTACCAACTCAGCGCCATCATACAATTCAAAATGATACCAGCCGGAACGACCAAAATTTACTTTTTCTACAATAAGATATTCTTCTTTTAATTTGGTGAGTTCAAAGATCATGTTATCGTTCTCATCAAAAAATTTGATGAGATATTTTTTTTGTGACGCACCTGGCAAATGCAGCACGACGCTGTTATCTCTGGAAGTATATACTCTTCTGCTCGGGTAAGTAATTACAGGCTTTACAATAACCGGGATGTTTGGATTTGTTGGCGGAACATTTATGGAAGAATCTGCCAACGGATCCACCTGCCATGGATAACGGGTAATTTTTGTGCTGTCTGTTTCTACTGCGGATAAATTTTCTTTTACCGGCCTTGCAGGTTTTGTGATAATGTAAGAGCCGCCTTCAAAAGCTATAAAAAGCCGGTAATACATTTTATTGTAAGGCGGGTTTTCATCAGCATAGCCATTCTCTTTGTTTTGCGGATTTAAAACAGTTCCGATGGTTGTGAAATTTTTCAGGCTATCATAAGAGCGCTGAATATTGATATTGGCAGCAGGAATATTATATTGATTCTGCCAGCTAACTATAATTTTACCACTTACATTTTTAACTGTAATGCCAGGTAAAATTTCCTGTGCTTTTGTTGCACATGCGAGCAGCATCGAAATAAAAAAGAATGTATATTTTTTTGAGAATATCGCCATGTTGGTTTGCAAATATAATAAAGCAATTATTAAAGATTTATTGTGCAGAATATAATTACCTGTTAAGAATCAATAAATTAAAGTGCCGGGTGGTAAGGAAAGGTTGCCTTGTAACCCACCGGTATGCAGACAAATAATGGTACTTCCTGCGGGAAAATAACCATTATTTATTTTTTCCATTACGCCAAACATCATTTTAGCAGTGTAAACAAAATCTGTAGGTACAGCATATTCTTTATAGAAATCGTTTATAAAATTTATTAATTCAGGCGTTTTTTTGGCATATCCGCCGAAATGATACCCATCAAATATTTGCAGGCAGTCGAAGTTATTTTTTCCGGTTAGAAATAAGAGCCGGTCTTCTATATCATGCATGTTTTTTATAACGGGGACAGAAATTATTTGCTGATCTTTCTCTGCCTTTAATAACAAGCCTGCAAGGGTAGTGGCTGTGCCTGTAGCAGTTACAATATGGGTTGCATTTTTATTTTTTAAAAGTTGCATTATCAATGCGGCACCTGTAGCTCCTTTCGCCGTATAACCACCTTCCGGCACTAAAATAAAATCTCCATAATTATTTTTTAATTGAGCATTAAAATTTTCATCATCCGCATTTTTATATTCATCTCTCGATATAAACTGCAACTGCATACCAAAATCAATGCATTGCTGTAATGTGCCAGATAAGATTTCCCGCTTTTCTCCTCTTACTATTCCAATGCTTTTTAAATGCAGCTCTTTACATGCAAAAGCAGTGGCAACAAGATGGTTGGAATATGCGCCACCAAATGTGAGAATAGTCTTATGCGAAGTTGCTAAAGCCTCCTGCAAAAAATAATGCAGCTTGAATAATTTATTGCCGGAAACAATGGGATGAATTTTATCCAGCCTTGCAACCAGCAGTTGAATATTAGTTTGAGTAATATCAATCCTTTCAAATGTTATATTTTCTATGTTGAAAAGCATTTGCGTCATATTCTGGCTGTTTGCTTTAATTTTGCCCTGCAAAAATGTATTATTAATTTCAATTTACACACATCAGATATGCAGCAACCTACACTTTTGATATTGGCAGCAGGAATGGCCAGCCGCTATGGCAGTATGAAACAAACAGAAGGTTTTGGCCCATCAGGCGAAACAATTATGGATTATTCTATTTATGATGCAATAAAAGCCGGTTTTGGTAAAATTGTTTTTGTGATAAGAAAAGATTTTGCAGAAAACTTTAAAGCAAATTTTGATGCAAAGCTTAAAGGAAAAATCGAAGTTGAGTACGTTTACCAGGAACTTGATTCTTTTGTAGATCCACAATACATGCCTGCGAATAGAACAAAACCATGGGGTACCGGCCATGCGATGCTTTGCGCTGCTGACACTATAACTGAACCATTCGCTGTTATAAATGCAGATGATTTTTATGGCTACGATGGTTTTGCAAAAGCAGTTAATTTTCTAAGCAATAAATGCGATGAAAAAACTTATTCGATCATTGGGTATATTTTAAAAAATACGTTGAGCGATAATGGCACTGTTAGTCGTGGAGTTTGCGATACGGATGCAAGCAATAACCTGGTGGATATAAATGAACGTACAAAAATTTATAGAAATACAGATGGAGTAGTGGTGTATGAAAATGCGGATGGCCAATTGGTACAGGTTAGTGATGATACAAGTGTTTCAATGAATTTCTGGTGTTTTCACCCAACAGTGTTTGGTGTCATTAAAAAGCTTTTTAATGATTTTCCGAAAGATAATTTTGAAAACATAAAAGCAGAGTTTTTTATCCCGATCATTGGTGAATACTTTATAAAAAAAGCGGGCGGGAAAATAAAAGTTATTCCTACATCGGCACAATGGTTTGGTGTTACATATAAAGAAGATGCGCCTGATGTAAAAGCCAGCCTGGATAAACTTATTAATGATGGTGCATACCCGGTTTCATTATGGGGCGAATAGTTTTCAATGATAAACAGATTCCTGTAAATAAAAAAGCGCTTCACAGTTGAAGCGATTTTTTTGTATTCTACTTTTTGCTTAAAGTGTCTTTAATTACCTTTTATCATAAAAACATAATCTTCCATTTTCTTTATCTGCGTTTCTCTGTCTAAGCCACGTAATGCAGGAGAAGAAGATATCTTTATGTTGCTATAATTTTTCATTTTTTTCACTTCATCCAGTGCACGGTAAATGTTCGCAGACTTAATAGCGAATACTACACCATCAGCATTTGTTTCCGTACTTGTAATAATACCAATCAATTCTCCATTTTTTGTAACAACAGGAGATCCACTATTACCTTCATTAGCTGTGGTACTCAACTGGCAATAAACAGTATCCATCTGGTAACCATTTTTTGCACTCACATATCCTTCGCCATATACAATTTCCTGTTTAGGATAACCAAGCATAAATACCTGCTCTCCAAGTTCCGCATTTCTTTTTCTGATAGTAAATGGCAATGCAGGTAATTTTTTAAAATCTTCATCAGCGTCTACTTGTATAATAGCAATGTCATTTGCTTTATTTACATAAACGGTTGTTGCAGAAAATTGCTCACCTTTATTATTTTCAACTATTAATTTATGTTTTGCCTCATCAATTACATGAGCATTGGTAACAATGTAATTATTGTTTACATCCAGTAAAAAACCTGTTGCCCTGAATTTTGAATTGATATTGACCCTTGGCTTTAATACTACCGGCGGAACGGTAGCAGCAGCATTACTAGCTTCGGTTAATTTATCTAGTTTATGTTCTATCTGATCCGTTTTCCTTTCCTGTTCACTAAGCTTTTCTACCAATGGCTTAATGTTATTCACCTTATTGGTAGTAACCGCAGATGTAATACCAGCAATAAATATTGAAACCAATCCTGCGATGCAGGCAGCAACTCCCACAGTGCGTTTGTACTTAGCCCAAAGTTGTACCACTTTAGCTTTTCCTTTCAACGGTGCTTTAGAAATAAATCCTTCTTCAACTAATTTAGATTCTACTTCATGCAGACTATGCCTGAAGTTTTTAGTATCCCTGTATTTATCTAATTCGTTCAAAAAAAACATTTGCTCTACAACGGCCTGGTCCAGGTCCGGATTGTTTTTTCTTATTTCTTCAAAATAAGTCTTCTCTTCAGCCGACATTTCGCCTTTCACAAACCGTTCCACGGCATCTATAAGTAAAGTATCTTCCATCTATTCTACATTTTTATATTGAGCAAAGAATAATTTTTTTAATCTAACCAGGCATTTATATTTCTGGGTTTTCGCATTATCGGCATTCGTATACCCAAAATTCTGGGCTATTTCCTGCATCTGCTTCTTTTGCAGGTAATAGGCTTCTAACAGACTTTTGCATGGCTCACCAATTTTCATCATGGCACTTTCCATTATTGAGAAGTCATTCTGCCTCTTTTCATGCGTTTCCACCTCTTCTTCCACCGGTATTGTCTCTTCCAAACTATCATTCTGAGAAGTAAACCTTTGTAAATGCTGCAGTTTTTTTAGCCAAAGCCGCCTGCAGATCGAATAAATAAAAGTTTTTAACTGGCAATGAAGCTCTAAAGTACCTGCTTTTGCCTTCTCAAATAATACGATCATCGCCTCCTGAAATACATCTGCCGCATCATCTACCGTGCCCGAGTTATTCAACACAAGTGATTGAATCATAGGGAAATGCTCTCTGTATATCCGTTCTATCGACGCTTTATCTTCATTCGCAAGCCCTTCCAGTAAGATTTTTTCTTGTTCTAGTGTATTCACCTGTGTGTTTATTAATACTTGTTTAATGATTTAGTAACCCAAAGCAACGAAAAAAAATTATTTAAAAAAAGTTGGGTTACCTTTTTTCAATCCCGGTATTAATATCAAATTATAATTTTAAATTAAACAAACAAACAACAATGAAAAAATTATTAGCAATTGCAATCATCGCAATCTCTTTTACAGCATGTAACGATTCTTCTAAAAAAACTGAAGAAACTAAAACTTCTGACACAACAGTTATGACAACTCAGACTGCTCCTGATACTACAATGGTAGTAAAAGATACAACTACAAAGATGACTACATCTGTAGATACAGTTAAGAAAAACTAAATTATTTTCTTAGTGAATGGCTTTCTTGTCGGTCGTTCATCATAAAGATTTTACAGGCAAGCAATCGTATAGCCGTCCCGATATCCATCGGGATGGCTTTTTTATGTATGTTTCCAGCCGTATACCAATAGTCATCATCGTTGTGTCACTCTCTTGTACGGCATACCTTTTTTCACCAATCCAGAACCTCTAAAAGAATCTTTTTAGTTTAATTTATTGAGAATTTTACCATATAAAGTATAGAACGAGGCGGATTAAATGCAAACCAATATAGAATTCGATTGTTGAATTCAGGCAATCTTCGAAAATTTATTAGTACCTGTATAAGGCGCCTCTTTTGGTTCAGTTCCAACGCAGTCGGAATTTAAAAAATGCGTAGCATATTTTTTGAAAGAAGCAAAAGCAGCGCCGGTACAGGTACGCAGCCTGCCGGCGGTGGAGGCAAAACCAACGATGCTTAAAAAGTCCAATTGCTATTTGGACAAATAAATGATATCCAAGGTGTTGAGTCAATAACTAATGATAAAAAAAATATTTTATTTTTTATTTCAACTCATTCTTTATAATTTTGTTTTCAACAATGACAAATACAAATACATACAACCTGCAATCTTTCTGTTTCTATTATTTTAGAAGCAAGCCGGGTAATGTATGTACACGCTGAGACAAAAAAAATAAAAATCAGTTTACATAACAGGAATCCCGGCTCAAAAGGCCGGGATTTTTTTGTTTAATTTTTAAGATCAATGAACAAAAAAATCGCCATCCAGGGTTTTGAAGGAAGTTTTCACCAGGCAGCAGCCAGGTATTTTTTTGGTAAACAGGTAGTAGCAGTGTGCTGTGGCAGCTTTAGAGAACTTATAAAAAAGGCTGCCGATAAAAACGAAACCGATGGCGCACTCATGGCCATCGAAAATTCTATTGCAGGCAGTATTCTTCCAAATTATGCTTTACTGCAAAAATCAAATCTTAAAATTACCGGCGAAATTTTTCTGCATATCAAACAAAATCTTTTGGTAAATCCAGGGGTAAAACTGGAAGACATTAAAGAAGTTCACTCACACCCAATGGCCATTCAGCAGTGCCTCGATTTTTTAGATAAATACAACTGGAAGCTGGTAGAAACAGAAGACACAGCCCTTAGTGCAAAACATGTACATCAGCACAAAAGCAAACATATTGCTGCTATCGCCGGCAAACTTGCCGCAGATCTGTTCGGGTTAGAAATGATTGCTCCAAATATTCACACACAAAAAAATAACTATACCCGTTTTCTTGTTTTAGAAAGAGAAGAAGATGCCGCTGAAGTAGTTGGCGCTAATAAAGCTTCCGTAAATTTTAATACAGATCATTCAAAAGGCAGCCTGGCAAAAGTGTTGACGAAAATTGCAGATGCCGGAATCAATTTAAGTAAGCTACAATCTTTCCCAATTCCTGGCAGTGATTGGTTGTATTCTTTTCATGCAGATATGGAATTTGATGAAGTAGAGCAGTTTCATAAACTGGTAAAGAATGTATTGCCGCTTACCAATCACTTTAAAGTGTATGGGGTGTATAAAAAAGGAATAACTAAATAAGATTCGATGTCACGAATTAAAAAACAATTACACGAATTGAAAATGATAACATTAATTAAAAAATAGTTGGATGAATTACACGAATCTGTTTCTTAAAAAATTCGTGTAACCTGTCTGCCGATAGGCAGGTTCGTTCTAATTCGCTTAATAAAATCAAAAGTATGCAGACCGCAAAAAGATTAGAAACTATTAATGAATATTATTTCTCTCAAAAATTAAGAGAGATTGATGATATGAATAAGGCGGGTAAAGATGTTATCAATCTTGGTATTGGTAGCCCTGACTTACCACCACACCCTGATGTAATAAAAGTGCTAAATGAAGAAAGTGTAAAACCCAACGTACATGCCTACCAGAATTATAAAGGAAGCCCGATCTTACGAAATGCAATGAGTGATTGGTACAAAAAATGGTACAATGTTTCTTTAGATGCCAACACTGAAATACTTCCTTTGATCGGCAGTAAAGAAGGCATCATGCACATCTGCATGACATATCTGGATGAAGGCGATATAGCGTTGATCCCGAATCCCGGTTATCCTACCTATCATTCAGCTGTAACACTTGCCGGCGGCCTTCCTGTGGACTATGAACTAACCGCAGAAAATAACTGGATGCCGGATTTTGAGGAAATAGAAAAGCAGGATCTGTCTACTGTGAAACTGATGTTTATCAATTATCCGCAGATGCCAACAGGGCAATTACCATCAAAAGATACTTTTGAAGCGGTAATAGCATTTGCAAAAAAGTATAACATTTTATTGGTTCATGATAATCCTTATAGCTTCATTTTAAATGAAGAGCCCATGAGTTTACTCAGCGTTCCCGGTGCAATGGATGTGGCGCTTGAATTAAATTCTTTAAGTAAAAGTCATAATATGGCGGGTTGGCGTATAGGTATGTTGTGCGGTGCAAAAGAAAGAATAAATGAAGTGTTGAAATTTAAAAGCAATATGGATAGCGGCATGTTTTTACCGATGCAATTAGCAGCAGCTAAAGCTTTGTCTTTAGATGGAGATTGGTACAAACAAGTAAACGAAGTATATAAAAAACGCCGGCAAAAAGTTTTTGAATTATTAGAATTACTGAATTGCAATTTTAGCAAAACCCAGGCTGGTATGTTTGTGTGGGCATCAATACCTTCCAAATATAAAGATGGGTATGTATTAAGTGATGAGGTTTTACAAAATGCAAATGTGTTTATTACGCCTGGTGGTATTTTCGGCAGCCAGGGAAATAGTTATGTAAGGGTAAGCCTTTGCAGCACTGAACAAAAAATTGAAGAAGCAATAAAAAGAATAAAAGGTTAATGGAAAATAACTCAAAAAGTAACATCGAAGAATTAAATACTTCGCAAGTCTCCGCTGCAGGCGTAGATTTAGAGGCGGCCCTGGTAGTAACAATTATCGGCGTTGGTTTAATTGGTGGCTCAATGGCATTGGCATTGAAAGATAAAGGCTTTGCCAAAAAAGTAATCGGCGTTGGCAGAAATCAAAACAGTTTACAGAAGGCTATTGAATTAAATATCATCGATGAAGCAATGCTGTTGGAAGATGCAGTAAAACAAAGTGATCTTATTTATATTGCCATTCCCGTTGATGCGACTGTGCCGGTTACGTTACAGGTTTTAGATATGGTTAATGATAAACAGATCATTGTTGATGCCGGTTCTACAAAAGCGGTGTTGTGTGATGCAGTTTCGAAGCACCCAATGCGTAGGCAACTGGTGGCAACACACCCAATGTGGGGTACAGAATACAGTGGCCCGGAAGCCGCTGTGAGAGGCGCTTTTGAAGGAAGGGCCTGTGTGATCTGTGAAAAAGAAAAGAGCAGTGAGGCTGCTATTGTAGTTGTAGAAAATATTTACAGAAAATTAGGAATGCATATTATTTACATGGAAGCTGTCAGTCACGATACACATGCGGCGTATGTAAGTCATATTTCACACATTACTTCTTTTGCTTTGGCAAATACGGTTTTGGAAAAAGAAAAAGAAGAAGATGCTATATTTGAAATGGCCGGCGGTGGTTTTGAAAGTACGGTTCGTTTGGCAAAAAGTAATCCTGCAATGTGGGCGCCAATCTTTATGCAGAATAAAGAAAATGTGCTGGATGTTTTAAATGAACATATTTCTCAGTTACGTAAATTTAAAGCGAGCCTTGAAAAAGAAAATATGGAATATTTAATAGAACTGATGGAGAATGCAAATAAAATAAAACGTATAATAAAGTAATAAACTTCGGATTGAAAGGGCTGAATAAAGGTATGCCGTGCAAGTGAGTGACACAACGGTGATGCCATGAAAAATAAATGCTGGTAACAAAAAATTAATTTTAAAAATGCAAACAGAAACAACAACAATGAAACAAGACATCATGCAGGTTTGGAACAAGAGGCCGCTCATTATCAGCGGGCCATGCAGCGCAGAAACGGAAGAACAGGTAATGGAAACTGCTCAGCGTTTAGCCGCCACCAGTAAAGTAGATATGCTTCGTGCCGGAATTTGGAAACCACGTACCAAGCCTGGTTTGTTTGAAGGTATCGGCACCAAAGGTTTGCCCTGGATGGCGCAGGCAAAAAAAGCAACGGGCTTGCCAATCACCGTAGAAGTGGCCACAGCAAAGCATGTGCAGGATGCGCTGCAGTTTGATGTGGATGTGTTGTGGATCGGTGCAAGAACAACTGTGAATCCTTTTAGTGTGCAGGAAGTTGCAGATTCTTTGCGTGGCGTGGATATTCCCGTGTTGGTAAAAAATCCGGTGCATCCCGATCTTGATCTGTGGACCGGTGCAATTGAACGTTTACAAAAAGTTGGTATAAAAAATATTGGCATGATCCATCGTGGATTTTCTGCCTACGGAAATACTGAATATCGTAATGCACCAATGTGGCATTTGCCGATTGAAATGAAAAGACGTTTTCCTGAAATGTTGTTGATCTGCGATCCTTCGCACATTTGTGGTAATCGCCACATGCTGCAATCTGTTGCACAAAAAAGTATTGATCTTGACTTTGGCGGTCTTATTATAGAAAGTCATATTGATCCGGACAATGCCTGGAGCGATGCCAAACAACAAATAACTCCTGAAACACTTGGTCAAATGCTTGATGCATTAGTATGGCGTCACGAAAATACCAGCGCACAAGAGTTTCTAACGGCACTGGCTACCCTAAGAGAACAGATAAACCACATCGATGATGAATTGCTGACCTTGATTAGCCAGCGTATGAAAATTGCGGATAAAATTGGTGAATATAAAAGAGCAAATAATATTACTATTCTGCAAACAAATCGTTGGAATGAAATTTTAGAAAAAGCAGTAGCTAAAGGCGCTAAGCTTGGTTTAAGCAATGATTTTATAACAAAGTATTTGGATGCGGTGCATTTGGAAAGTATCAATCATCAGAATAAAATAATGAACGAAGGGTAATTTTTTTGGTAGCAGGCATTTGTTTTTCATAGCGTCATCGTTGTGTCACTCCCTTGTACAGTAAACCATTATTCATCATTACAGACCATAGTAGATTTAAGGAGAATAAATTTTATGAGAAAAGAAACGTTCGTTTTTTCACAAAAAAAAGTTGATTATCTTTTTGATTGTTCTTTCAAAGAGATCGAAAATATTTTTCCAAAAGAAAAAATAATTATCATCACCGATGATAATGTATATCGTTTGCATGCTTCCCGTTTTGAAGGTTTGAATGTAATAACTGTGCCGGCAGGTGAGGCAAATAAACAACAGGCAACTGTAGATAATATTATTCAGCAATTATTAAAACTGGAAGCTGATAAACAATCCTGTATTGTTGGTGTCGGCGGTGGCGTAGTTACAGATATGGCCGGTTATGTTGCAGCCATTTACAAGCGTGGTGCCAGGCTGGCATTAGTTCCTACTTCTATTTTGGCTTTGGTAGATGCTGCCATCGGCGGCAAAAACGGTATTGATGTTGGCGCATATAAAAACATGGTCGGTACCGTTTATCAGCCGGATGCTTTATTGTTTGATTATAGTTTTTTAGAAACTTTGCCTACTGAAGAATGGGTGAACGGATTTGCTGAAATAATAAAACACGCTTGTATAAAAGATGCATTGCTTTTTGAATTGTTACAACAAAATACCATTGCGAAGTTTCAAAGTGATAAAACTGCCATTGCAGCATTGATTGAAAAAAATGTAGCGATAAAAACTTCTGTTGTTTTAAATGATGAGTTTGAAACCGGCGATCGTAAGCTGCTCAACTTTGGCCACACCATTGGTCATGCAATTGAAAATATGTATCATTTGCCCCATGGCCATGCAGTGAGCATTGGTATGGTAGCAGCCTGCAATATTTCCGAAGAAATGAATGATTTTCATTCAGTAGAAAAAGAGAAAGTGATAAACTTATTAGAGCAATATGGCCTGCCGATAAAATTAAAAATTGATGCTGATAAAATTTGGGAACTGCTTCTCATGGACAAAAAAAGAGATGCAGATAAAATGAATTTTATTTTGTTGAACAAAATCGGTGATGCAAAGATTGTTCCTATTGGGTTATTGCAATTAAAGAGTTTAGTGCAGCAAAGTTTGTGAATGAATTGCTCCGCTCTTCAGAGCGGAGAAGAAAAAAATAAAAATGAAAGTAACCATACAGCCTTCAAAAATAAAAGGCGAAATATTTGCGGCAGCTTCTAAAAGTGCCATGCAGCGGGCTTGTGCAGCGGCACTCCTGCATAATGGGCAGACAAATATTTTCAACCCCGGTAAGAGCAATGATGATATTGCAGCATTATCTATTATAGAAAACCTTGGAGCATTCATTAAAAAAAATGAAGACGGCAGCCTTACAATAGATTCAAATAATTTTCCCGGTACTGATAATTTAAGCAAAGAAATCAACTGCGGCGAAAGTGGCTTAAGCATACGTATGTTTGTTCCTATTGCAGCATTAAGCGCCGGAGAAATTAATGTTACCGGCAGTGGTAGTTTGCTTACCAGGCCAATGGATTTTTTTGATGAAGTTTTGCCACAACTAAACGTAAAAGTTGAATCCAATAAAGGAAAACTTCCTTTGAAACTACAAGGGCCACTACAGCCCAAAGAAATTACAATTGATGGCTCACTAAGTTCTCAATTTCTTACCGGTTTACTAATGGCATTTGGTAAAGCTGCCAAAGAGCAGGTAATCATTAATGTTATAAATTTAAAAAGTAAGCCTTACATCGATCTCACCTTACAAATGATGGAAGTGTTTGGGTATAAAATAGAAAATGAGAATTATGAACGTTTTATAATTGAACCACAACCCGAAAATAAATCTACAATTACTTATACAGTAGAAGGAGATTGGAGCGGTGCTGCTTTTTTATTAGTTGCGGGTGCTGTTGCCGGAAATATAAAAGTAAAGGGGCTTGATATAAATTCTGTGCAGGCGGATAAGGCTATTTTGACGGCATTGATATCAGCAAAAGCAGGTATCAGTATTCAGTCAGAAGAAATTGAACTGTATGTGAAAAATCTTGAGGCATTTCATTTTGATGCAACAGATTGTCCTGACCTTTTCCCGCCATTGGTTGCGTTAGCAGCTTATTGTGAAGGTACAACAGTAATTGAGGGCGTCAGCAGATTGGCGCATAAAGAAAGCGACCGTGCCTTAACTTTACAGGAAGAGTTTGCAAAAATGGGCGTAACGATAAAATTGCAGAGTGACCTGATGTTAATAGAAGGGGGCGGTAAAATAAATGGTGCAGCTTTACATTCACGTCATGATCACCGGATTGCAATGGCTGGCGCTGTTGCAGCATTAAAAGCAGAAGGCCCTTCAACAATTGAAGATGCAGAAGCAATCAATAAATCGTACCCAACTTTTTATGAACACTTACAGCAGTTAGGCGCAAACGTTACTATTGAACAATAATTCATTTTTAAATAAAATATTTTGAACAGTTTCGGAACAATTTTCAGGGTCAGTATTTTTGGCGAATCGCATGGTCCATCCGTTGGGGTTAGTATTGATGGTTGCCCCGCAGGCATTTCTTTATCTGCAGCAGATTTTGTGAATGATATTGAAAGACGCAAGGGCGGTACTAAAGGAACTACTCCAAGAAAAGAAGATGACCTTCCTATTTTTCTATCAGGTGTTTTTAATGATAAAACGACTGGCGCTCCTTTGACTATTATCTTTGAAAATAATAATACACGAAGCAGTGATTATGAAAAACTGAGATCGGTACCAAGGCCCGGACATGCAGATTTTGTAGCATCAAAAAAATTCAGCGGCTTTGAAGATTACCGTGGTGGCGGGCATTTCAGCGGCAGGCTTACCGTTTGCCTGGTAGCTGCAGGTGTAGTTGCAAAAAAAATACTTGACTTTGCCAGCAAAGAAATTACCTGCACCGCAACCATAAAAGAAGTAGGAGGAGAAACTGATGTAGAGAAAGGTTTACAAAAAGCCATTGATGCAAAGGATAGTGTTGGCGGCATTGTGGAATGTGAAGTAACTAATTTGCCGGTAGGAGTGGGAGAGCCGTTCTTTAATTCAGTTGAATCCGTTTTAAGCCATGCTGTATTTGCTATTCCGGCCATAAAAGGAATTGAATTTGGTGCCGGCTTTGCTGCTGCAAAAATGTTTGGTATTGAACATAATGATGCATTGGAAAATGCGGAGGGAAAAACAAAAACAAATCATGCCGGTGGAATTGTTGGCGGTATTACTAATGGCAACGATCTTATTTTTAGAGTTGTTGTAAAACCAACTTCCTCTACGCCCAAAGAACAACAGACTTTTAATAAGGAAACACAAACGGTAGAGCCTTTTTCTGTAAAAGGCCGTCATGATCTTTGTATTGCATTAAGAGTACCGGTGGTATTAGAAGCAGTGACAGCAATAGTTGTAGCTGATCTACTCATGCTGGAAAACAGGAATAAATTCTAAAATTTTACGGACTGCATTTGCGTTAGGGACCTGCCTGTCGGTAGGGAAGTTGAAACGGATACCCCGGTGAAGGTTTGTGCTCAGGTATTGTGCCGGACCTGCCTGACAGTAGGCAGGGTAGTAGTGGATAGCCCGTATAAACGCCCAGATGTTTTTTCTAAAAATGCCATCTCACAAAAGCTTCCATTGCAGCAAATTTTGTAAGCCCTAATTGTGCATACAATGCTGCAGTATTTGCATTACGCTCTTCTGCCCTTTGCCAAAATTCCCGGTCATCACTTCCCATGAAGGGAACCGTATCTTTTTGTGATTGATGGATAAAAATTCCATTGCGTTTTTGTATCACCTGGTCGGGGCTCATTGGTATTGCCATTTCTATTTCATTGATGTCCCATTCCTGCCAGGCACCTTTGTAAAGCCACAGCCAGCAGTCATTCAGCCAACTTGCGTTTTGTTTTTTTAATCTTGCCAAAGCTTCTATAACTACATCAAAACAAACCTTGTGCGTACCGTGTGGATCAGCAAAATCACCGGCACAAAATATCTGTTGTGGTTTTAATTCTTCCAGCAATTTCATTGTAATATCAACGTCAGCTTCACCCATCGGATTTTTTTCTATCGTGCCGGTTTCATAGAAAGGCAGATTTTGAAAATGGATCTGATCATCAGTAAGTCCAACGTATTTGCAGGTTGCTTTTGCTTCGCAGCGACGTATTAAACCTTTAATGGCACGTATCTCTTCCGTATCTTTTTCTGATGTTTGTTTGTCTTTTAAAAATGCCGTTGCTTCCTGTAAAATATGTTTGCTTTTAGTTTCATCCATATCAAACATATTCTGAAATCCTACTGCAAAATCTATAAAACGGGTTACAAATTCATCCGTTACAGCAATGTTTCCGCTTGTTTGATAAGCCACATGCACATCATGCCCCTGGTTGTGCAGGCGTATAAAAGTCCCGCCCATACTTATAATATCATCATCCGGGTGTGGAGAAAATATCAGTGATCTTTTTGGAAAAGGAACATTTCTTTCCGGGTGCGAAGCCCTGCTATCGGTGGGTTTGCCGCCAGGCCAACCTGTTATACTGTCTCTCAATAAATAAAATACCTGCAGGTTGGTTTCGTATGCATCTCCCTTTTCTGTAAGCAGATCGTTCAAACCATTGTCATTATAATCAATATTTGTCAGGCTTAGTACCGGCTTATTTAATTTCATTGCCAGGTTTACCACCGCTCTTTTTATCATTGCATCATTCCACTCACACTCACCGGTAAGCCAAGGGTATTTAAAGCGGGTAAGCATAGACGCTGCAGTTTCATCCACTACAAAACTACAATCATCATGTGTTTGCAAAAGTGAAGCAGGTATGTCTTCCGTCATATCTTCTTCCACCGCTTTTTGCAATACCGGGGCTTTTGTTTCTCCCCATGCCATCAATATTATTTTCTTAGATTTTAAGATGGTGCTGATGCCCATGGTGATCGCCATGCGTGGTACCTGGCTCATATTTCCAAACTCATATGCATTTGCAATACGGGTGCTGTTATCAAGAGTAATCAATCTTGTTTTTGTATAAATACCGCTGCCCGGTTCATTAAAACCGATGTGGCCGTTGTTTCCAATACCGAGAATCTGTAAGTCCAAACCACCCGCTGCTTCTATATCTTCTTCGTATTTTCTACAATGCTCTTTTACTTTTTCTTTCGGCATCATACCATCGGGTAGGTGATAATTATGGGGATCAATATCCGTTTGCTCAAATAAATATTTACGCATAAAGTAATGATAACTCTGCAGCGCATTTTTATCCATCGGGTAATATTGGTCCAGGTTAAAAGTGATCACATTTTTAAAACTCAATCCTTCTTCCTTATGCATTCTCACTAATTCTGCATATAATGTTTTTGGTGTAGAGCCCGTTGCAAGGCCTATCACAGCTTTTTCTCCTGCTGCATTCTTCTCTTTAATTAATGTGGCAATTACATTTGCAACATATACAGAGCCATCTTGCGGCGTGCCAAATATTTTTACAGGAATTTTTTCTAACGAATCAGTAAAATCAATCTTTGTCATATAAAAATGTAATTGTGAGTGCGATAAAATTACGTTTTTTATTTTTTGGTAACAAGCATTTGTTCATTGGTCATCATCGTTGTGTCACTCTCTTGTACGGCAAACCATTACTGGGCTTTACTTACAGCTTATGGGCTCCGTGTATGCAAACGTTTGCTCTATTTTTAAAAGGATTTTATTTTACTTCTATCTCGTCTGCAAATAGCCATGCCGGGTTACCAGCGCCGGCATTCCCTGCAGGAATAATACCTGCATTTTTTGCAACTATTTTTACAAATCTTGCAGGTTCTGTTAGCTTGGTAGCGTACACTATATTTTTATTCTTGCTGGTATTGGTAACGGTTTCAAGCAGTTTAAAATTTGTGCTATCGCTGCTGCTGTAAAAAGACACAGATAGCGGTGCCAAGATCCAACTCTCCGGTTGCTGAAAAACATGTAGATTGATCTCATGAATAAAAGTTGTTTTTCCAAGATCAACGATAGCCCCTATATCCTGCCCATTAAAGCCCAGCAACTCACTGGTACGTTGTAGCCCACTTTTATTCTGCACACCATCTACCAAAGTAAAAGCACCATCACCGGGGTAGCTTTTTGATGGTTGATTTGTAAGCGTAATTTTTTTACCAGTTGCATCATTTATATTAATGGTTTGATAAACGGTGGTTGCTTTTTTACCATTCACCAAAGAAAATGCTGACATGTTAACGGAACCCTTTTTTATTAAAATCGGAGTTGAATAATCAACCGGTTTTTGATCTGCTTCCATGGTGTATTTTACAGTAGCACCTTTTACATTACTTTCTATAGTAGCCATTACACCATCATTATTTTGGGTTGGTAAAATATTTATCTGCAGGTTATAATATGCAGTGCTGTAATTTATATTCTGCTCATCTAATTTTTTAAAAATAGCCGGTAATCTCTTTTCAAAATCTGCCCAGTTCCTTTTTTCTTTTGGCGACCATAATACTTCTGCCAAGGCAGCAATTCTTGGAAAAACCATGTATTGTAATTTTGATTCATTGCCGATGTATTCTGTCCACAAATTAGCCTGTGCGCCTAAAACATATTTAGCTTCATCTGCTGATAGTGCTGCCGGTATTGGTTCGTAGCCATACACTTTATCTAATGGTAAATAACCACCGATGGTAACGCTGTCTTCATATTTATTTTGACTGTGATCAAAATAGCACCAACCACCCGGCGTCATTATTACATCATGTTTATCTTTTGCAGCCGTAATACCACCTTCTTCACCACGCCAACTCATTATAGTTGCATTGGGTGCTACGCCACCTTCCAGTATTTCATCCCAGCCAATTATTTTTTTGCCTTTGCTGTTAATATATTTTTCCATGCGCTGAATAAAATAGCTTTGCAACCCGTGTTCATCTTTTAAATTATTGGCTTTTATAAGTTGCTGGCAAAAGGCAGACCGCTTCCAGTTTTCTTTCGGGCACTCATCGCCACCCACATGTATATATTTTGAGGGAAATAATTTTATCACTTCATCAATTACATCCTGTAAAAATTTAAAAGTATAATTAGTTGGTGCAAATACATCATTAAAAACACCCCAGGTTTGTTGCACCTGCTTGCCCTTTTGCGTCCCTGCCCAGGTAGTACCTTTTGGGAATTCTGTATCCTCATTTGGAAAACAGCTTAACTGCGGATAAGCAGCAATGGCAGCAGATGCATGGCCCGGCATTTCGATCTCGGGGATTACATCTATGTATCGGTCAGTTGCATATTTTACCACATCTTTTATTTGGTCCTGCGTGTAATAGCCACCGTAATGTAGACTATCATTTCCTTTGCCGGGGTAGCGGCCAATGATAGTACCATTTCGGTAACCACCAACTTTTGTAAGCAAAGGATATTTTTTTATTTCAATTCGCCAGCCCTGGTCATCCGTTAAGTGCCAATGAAAAGTATTGAATTTATAAGTGGCTAGATAATCAATGTATCTTTTTACCTCAGCAACGGTAAAGAAATGCCGGCTTACATCAAGGTGCATTCCACGATATGCAAAGCGTGGATGATCTGTAATACTTAATTGTGGAACAGCTAATGGAGTAGCTTTTTTCGACGGTAATAATTGCAATAAACTCTGCATACCATAAAACACACCTTCTTCATTATCGCCATTGATGTTAATTTGAGATTTGCTGATCTCCATATTATAAGCACTTTTCAATTGATTGTCGAGCCTTTCAAAATTAAAAACGATTGCATCTTCCTCGCCGCTTTTTTTTACAATGGCTAAAGAGAATCCATAATTCTTCTTTAAATAGCTGTTAAAGAAACTGGCTGTTTTCTCAAGATTGCTACCTTTCAAAATAATTTTGCTGGAAGCAGAAATTACAAAGTCGCCATTTCCCATTTTTACTTCTGCCGGCATAGGTACAATGTTTACCTGGCAAAAACATTTTACAGAAATCAATAATGCTGCTAAAAAAACTATTTTCTTCATAATTATTTTTTAAAAACTATTTTGATAAAATGGGTAATATTATTTTACTCGAATGAAAAATACGGATTGTTTCTTTTTGATAATCTGATTTCACTGCATCAGGAATACGAATAAATTTCTGTGGATTCATATCTACCAATGGGAACCAACTGCTTTGCACCTGCACCATTATTTTATGGCCTTTCTTAAAAGTATGCGATACATCGTTGAGCTCAAATTTTACATTGCTTTCTTTACCCGGTTCAAATGCTTCAGGTTTTTCAAAGCTGTTACGGAATTTTCCCCGCATTACTTCAGCTCTTACCAGGCGTTGGTAACCCGCCATTTGAAAGCCTCGTGGCGCATCTTTAAAATTAGGCTCATCTTCAGGCAATACATCAATCAATTTTACTACAAAATCTGCATCACTACCTGAAAGGCTTACTTGCAGGTCTGCAGTTATTTTACCGGTCAATGTCATATCCTCTGTAAGTTCGGGAGTTTCATAAACCAATACATCAGGTCGAGTAGCTGCGAAGCGCTGATCTTCTGCCATATAATCGTTATTTCTCCGGCCATAGACGCCATTGGTATAAGGAACAGGCTTACTGGGATCACTTATGTATTCATCAAAACTTTTTTCATTTTTTTGAGTAGCTAATAACTGCTGGTTACTATTCAAATAATAATCAACATACTTCACATTTGCCGGCGGCCAGGTAGGGTAAGATTTCCAAACATTGTTTCCCGTTTCATATACCGTCGCTTCTGCTGCATCGAAAGACCCTTTGTCTTTTAAATAAAAATTGAAAAACCTTGCTTCTAAAGTATCCTGGAAAAACTTACTCGTATTGCTGCCAAAATCATAACTGGCATATTGTTTCCATTCGCCACTTTCCCAGGCGCCATGTGTCCATGGGCCCATTACCAAACGGTTATTATTTTTCGGGCTTTGCTTTTCTATTGACGAATAAGTATTCAATGCACCAAACTGGTCTTCCGCATCAAACCAGCCTCCAACAACAAGTGTAGGAATACTGATGTTCTTTAAATGGGGCCTTATATTCCTGGCTTGCCAATACGCATCATAAGTATCATGCTCTAAATATTCATTCCATATATAACTTTTATGATCAAAGTATTTTGCTGATTGTGTATTGGAAATTGGTCCTAATTTTAAAAAGAAATCATACAAATCTTTTGGATCCGCATTAAAAATCTCTGAAGCATATGTTTTTACCGGCCCTGTACGTGGCTTGCCATAATAATTCATGAATTCAAAATTATCCATCAGAAAAAATGCGCCGTTGTGATTGGCATCATCGCCAATAAATTCATCCGTTACGGGAGCCTGTGGGCTCACCGCTTTTATAGCAGGGTGAGCACCCGGTAAACTTGTACTTGCATAAAATCCCGGATAAGAGATACCGTAGGTGCCTACACGCCCGTTATTATTTTTCGTGTTCTTCACCAACCAATCAACAGTATCATAAGTGTCACTGCTTTCATCTACATCTTTATTACTCTTTTTATTTTCAATGTAAGGCGTCATTTCAAGATTCACTCCTTCACTCATATATCTTCCCCTTACATCCTGGTATACAAAAATGTATTTTTCATGCATCAGCGTTGGGTTTGGACCAACACGCCGTGGATAATTCTCTTCTCCATAAGGACCGGCAGAGTAGGGCGTACGTTCCATCAATATCGGATATTTCTCCATTGCATCTTTTGGAGTATAAATAACGGTATACAACTTTATACCATCTCTCATTTTTATGAGCGTATCTGTTTTAGTAAAATTTTCTTTTACAAAATTTTCAGGCTTTTGTGCAGAAACGTAGGTGCAACAAAAAATAGCAAGCCCTGCAAATAAATGTTTCATTAATTTTTCAATATTGGTAAAATAAATTTTGTTTGATTTACTGCATCATGATAAATACGGATATTGGCTTTTTGAAAAGCGCTGTCATCTGCTTTATAAATATCAACAAACTTTTGTGGGTTTCTATCCACTAAAGGGAACCAGGTACTTTGTATCTGTATCATAATGCGGTGCCCTTTTTTAAATGTATGTGCAACATCGGGCATTTCAAATTTTACATGTGCAACTTTTCCAGGAATGAATGGCTCAGGCTTTTCAAAACTATTACGGAACTTTCCACGCATTATTTCTCCACGAACTAACATCTCATATCCGCCCATCGGGTAATCCTTGCCGTTACCTAACTCTGCAGCCGGGTATTCAAAATCATCGGGGAACACATCAATCAGTTTTACAACAAAATCTGCATCAGTGGTAGAAATACTTGCGGCAATATCCGCAATTACAGCGCCCGCAAGCGTTATATCTTCTGTCAATACCGGCATTTGGTAAGTAAGTACATCCGGCCTTCTGGAAGCAAAGCGCTGATCATCTGTCATGTATTCTCTTGTACGGCGGTTGTGCACATCTTCGGTGTATGGCACCGGGTGAGCAGGGTCACTTGCATATTCATCATAAGCGAAAGGTCGCTTGGCCCTATCTTCGGGTTTAAATTTTGAAGCTATACTTTCAAAACCTAAACTATTATTATTACCAACATATAAATTTTTTGTTTCTACATTTTCCGGCGGCCATTTATCAAATTTCTTCCAGTCATTTTCTCCTGTAAAGAAAATATTTGCGCCGCTGATATCAGATACAGTGCCTTTGCCATTTAAATAATATTGAAAGAATGGTATCTCAATATTTTGTTGAAAATACGCTGAGGTATTGCTGCCAAAATGAACATTCCCCAGAAAACTTCCTTCCCGGCTCCATTGACCATGATACCAGGGACCCATCACAATGCGGTTGTTGGTTTGCGGACTTTGTTTTTCAGTAGCCTTATAACAGTTCCAGGCGCCATAGCAATCTTCTGCATCAAACAAACCACCCACCCACAGCATTGCAGGTTTTACATTGTATAAACCAACTCTTGCATTTCTTTCCTGCCACCATGCGTCATAGTTAGGGTGTTGATATAGTTCGTGCCAGAATTTAATACTGTCGCCGATCATTTCACCTAAATGTTTAATAGCACCGGCCTGTAAATAAAATTTATAATTGTCTTTTATCGGAGTTGTAAATCCTTTGCCATAATCTTTCATGGGTCCATTATGTGGTTTACCAAATGTTGGGTAAAATGCAAAGCCATCCATGGCAAAAAAAGCACCCTTGTGATGGAAGTCATCACCCATAAACCAATCTGTAACCGGTGCCTGCGGACTTACTGCTTTTACTGCAGGATGCCCACTGAGTGCGGCTTCTGTACTGTAAAATCCAGGATACGATGTTCCAGTAACACCAAGATTACCATTGTTATCAGGAATATTTTTTATCAACCAATCCACTGCGTCATAAGTATCGCTGGCTTCATCTATTTCTTTACCTTTTTTATTTTTATTAAATGGCCTTACATCTACAAAAACACCTTCACTCATATATCGGCCACGTACATCCTGCGTTACAAAAATATAATGCTCTTTTGCATAAGCCATTTTATAACTATTCCACATTGCTGTAAATTTTTCTTCACCGTAAGGTGCGCAGGAGTACGGGGTACGTGTCATTAAAAAAGGATGCTTATCCGTATTATCGTTTGGGATGTATAATGAAGTAAATAATCTTACCCCATCTCTCATAGTGATGTACACTTCTTTTTTAGTATAATTATTTACAAACCAGGTGCTGTCTGCATTCTGTGCGGTTACACTGATAGCAATAAAACAGATCAGGGAACTGAAAATAAGTTTCTTCATCATGTGTTGGTTTTAGAATGCTAAATTTACCGAAACAAACTGACTTAGCTATGGATGCCAATGAACAAATAATGAGTAACTTCTACACAGGCTTTCAACAACTGGATTATAAAAAGATGAATGCATGTTACAGCAATGATATTGTTTTCTTTGATCCTGTCTTTGAATTATTAAGAGGCGATGAAGTGAGATCGATGTGGGAAATGCTTTGTAAAAATGCTAAAGATTTTTCAGTTGTATTTGGAAACATACAGGCATTGGATGAGGAATATTATACCTGCGACTGGACAGCTACTTATACATTTTCAAAAACGGGTAGAAAGGTTGTCAATAAAGTAAAAGCAAATTTGCGTTTTGCAGACGGAAAAATTATTGAGCACAGTGATGGGTTCAGCCTGCACCGCTGGAGCATACAGGCACTGGGTTTCAGCGGTTGGCTACTTGGCTGGAACAGATTCTTTCAACGCAAAATAAAGAATGGAGCAAGAAAAAATCTGCTGCGATTTATGCAGCAATAAGAGATGATCAGGCATAAAAAAAACGTTCATTGCTGAACGTTTTTTTATTTTATCAATTAAGAATTATTACCAAATTCTTATCCTGTCTTCAGGTTTCTTATACATTGCATCACCCGGCTTCACATCAAATGCTTTATACCAGGCATCAATATTTACTACAGAACCATTTACCCTGTGTTGTGCAGGTGAATGCGGATCAGTAAGAATTAATTGAGCTGCATTATCAGGCAAAATATTTCCACGCCAAACCTGTGCCCAGCTCAGGAAGAAGCGTTGGCTTGGTGTAAAGCCATCTATCATTTTATTGTCTTTAAATTCTTTGGTTTTTGTAAAGGCTTCGTAAGCTATGTTGAGTCCGCCTAAGTCAGCAAGATTTTCTCCCAATGTAAGTTTGCCATTTACATGAATGGAATCATTTACTGTAAAACCATTATATTCATCAACCACCTGCTGAGCTTTTACTTTAAACTTTTCGCCATCTTCGGGTGCCCACCAGTCTCTTAAATTTCCAACAGCATCGGATTGCCTTCCCTGGTCGTCAAAACCATGTGTCATTTCGTGGCCAATTACAGCGCCAATTCCACCATAGTTTACAGCATCATCTGCACCAAAATCAAAGAAAGGAAATTGTAATATACCTGCCGGGAAAGTAAGATCATTATTGGTCGGACTGTAAGATGCATTGATGGTTGGCGGTGTCATCCCCATTTCTGTACGATCAACAGGTTTACCCATTTTGTCTACCATATAATCGTATCCCCATACACTTACATTCCGGATGTTTCCTATAAAATCATTCTTAGAAGCTGTAAGGCCATCATAAGTTTTCCACTTGTCAGGATAAGCAATTTTTTTTGCGAAAGCATGTAGTTTTTCCAGTGCTTTTGCTTTAGTCGCATCACTCATCCAGTCTACTCTTTTTATACGGTCTGCAAAAGTTGATTGCAGGTTATTTACCAGGTCAAGCATACGTGCTTTTGCTTCTGGCTTAAAATATTTTTCTACATAAAGTTTACCGATAAAATCTCCAAGGGAACGATCTATTAAACCGCTCATAGTCTGCCAGCGGGGTGTTGGTTCTTTTTGTCCTGTTTGTACCTGGGTGAATGCAAAGTTTGCATTTACAAATGGGCTGCTAAGAAAGGCCGCACTGTTTCTTATAATATTCCATTTTACATAACTCTTCCAGTCGGCCAAAGGAAGTGCAGTAAGCAGGCTATCAGATGTTTTCAACAAGGACGGATTGTTCAGCAATACTGAATCCACGCCTTTTACTTTCATTTTTTGAAACAGGTCTTTCCAATTAAACACGGATGACATTTTTGAAAGATCTGCAAGGGAGTATTTATTGTAAGATTTATAAGGATCACGCATTTCTACCCGGCTGTACTGGCCTGCAGCTAAAGCTGTTTCTATTTTCAAAACTGCATCTGCGCTGGCAGAAGCCTGCGCTGCATCTTCGCCACAAAGGCTGAACAATGTGTTCAGGTAAACTTTATATGCATCCCTGATCTTCACACTACGTGGATCATTTTTTGAATAATAAACTTTATCCGGTAGTGAAGTACCCGAGAAACCCAGCGAAGGAATATATTTTAAAACATTTTTACGATCCGGGCTAACATACATTCCAAACAATGGACTGGCCGCACCTGTCGTTCTTAGCACCGCTATTTCATTTACAAGCCCATTAATGTCTTTGATGTTGTCAACTTCCTGCAACAACGGTTTTATAGGGGAATACCCTTTTGCTTCTACAGCGGCGCTATCCATACCGCTGGTGTAAAAATCACCAATGATCTGTGTCTGACGGTTTTTATCACGATTTTTTTCTGCGTTTTCCAGTAATGTTTGCAGGCGTTGGCTGCTTTGTTCTCTTAACAGATCAAAGCTGCCCCATCTTGTTTTTGAAGCAGGAACAGGATTGGCTTTTACCCAGTTGCCGTCTGCATATTCATAAAAATTATCTCCCGGTTTTACGGAGAGATCCATGTTTGCTTTATCTATATATTTTATCGGGGTAGCATTTTGTGCATTGCCTGCAATAAAAGAAAGTAAAGCAGCAGCAAAAGAAAAGATTGCTTTTTTCATTATAAGATTTTAAGTAAAAAAATAGTTTGCAAGAAAATGAGGAGGATGAATTTACAATAATATCCAGGCTTTTCAGATGCTAATTGATGAATGGTTAATAAACATTAATAGAGACATTACATATTTTATTCGCTTGTATATGACTGAAAGAAACTGTACTTTTCTTTTTTAACCAAAAATCAATTTGCATGAACACGTCATTTTTAGATTATATAAACTGGTTCGCAGTGCTATGCGGAGCATTGGGCTATTTTGCTTTAGGGGCAATCTGGTATTCCAAAATGCTTTTTGCAAAAAAATGGATTGCCTTGACAAAAGTAGATGCAACAAACCCGGATGCATATAAAGGAATGGGGGTTATTCTGTTTTCTTCGTTTGTACTTATGTTTCTAACTTCTTTGGGCATTGCCATTTTGCGTACCCGGCTGGATATTAGCGGATATATGAGTGGAATAAAACTCGGCCTTATTACCGGCCTTTTGTTTGGTGCTTCCGCAATTAGTATATCCTATCTCTACGAAAAACGTCCTGTTGGTTTACACTTAATAAATGGTCTTTATACAGTTATCGGGAATATTATTGCGGCAGTAATTATTTGTTGCTGGGCATAGGAGAAAGTTGAAAAAGTATATAGAGTATAAAAAGGTAAATAAAGTATATAGTAGAAAAATTAAATGGCGGCGAGAAAATATTTAAAACAAAAAAAGGTATACAAAGTGCATTTTACTTTATATACCTTTTTTCTAATTACTTTTTATTTTCCTCGCTATTCCTCCAGCCTGGTAATTTTAATGATATTGGTTGGTAAATGTTGCTCTACCGGGGTACTGCCGGTATTGATGATCACATCATCTTTTTTTACAAAACCTCTTTGCCGCAGAATATTTATCTGGTCAAAGATGATGTCATCAAGGCTCTCTTCTTCTCCGTAATAAATGGCCCGCACTCCCCAGCTAAGACTCAACTGACTTATCAGGCTTTTTTCTTTACTGA
Organism: Ferruginibacter sp.; assembly: GCA_039918155.1. GTDB lineage: Bacteria > Bacteroidota > Bacteroidia > Chitinophagales > Chitinophagaceae > Ferruginibacter. The sequence goes on along the minus strand of JBDSIB010000100.1, from coordinate 67,764 downwards.
AAATATATAATGGTGATTTAGGCCTGTAACTGCTAAGCATAAACGCAGTGTAACCACTTTGGGTCATTCCTATCAAAGCATTTGCCTGGGAATCTCTTGCAAGCTTGCAGGCACTGTAACAAATAGCATCACTTAAAAAAGATGGAGAATGTGGCTGTGGTGTCAATATATCATCCCTGTCATAATCATACACCGTTTTTTCCACTTCCATAATTATCTTGCTCATGGTTTCTACAACAAGCGTAGGATAATTTCCCGTTGCAGTTTCACCACTCAGCATTACTGCGTCTGCACCTTCAAGTACCGCATTGGCCACATCACTCACCTCACTACGGTTCGGCTTGGTACGGTCCAGCATACTTTCCATCATCTGCGTAGCAACTATTACCGGCTTTGCTCTATGCATACATTTACGAATAATATCTTTCTGTATCACTGGTACCTGCTCAATCGGAACTTCTACACCAAGATCACCACGGGCAACCATGATGGCATCGCTTTCTATAATAATATCCCTGATATTTTTTAAAGCTTCGGGCATTTCGATTTTTGCGATAACTTTTATTTTGCTGTTGCGTGCTTTTATCAGTTTTTTAAGTTCAATAATATCTTGTGCTTTTCTTACAAAAGAAAGTGCCAACCAATCAAGGTTCTGACCCATTATAAAATCAAAATCAGCCAGGTCTTTTTCTGTAAGAGATGGCATTGTTAATGCACTATCCGGAAGATTAACTCCTTTTTTTGGAGTTAGAATTCCGCCTAATGTTACACTTACAAGTATCTCTTTTTCATTTAGAATTTCTTCTACTTTCAATTCCATTTTCCCATCATCCAAAAATACTCTCTCCCCTAATTTCAGATCTTTTGCAAGATTTGGATAAGAAACATAAATTTTATCTTTTGTACCTACCATTTTTTCTGTTGTAAAAACGAAACGGTCACCCGACTTTAACTCCAGTTTTCCATTTTCAAGATCACCTACTCTTAACTTCGGCCCCTGCAGATCTGCAAGAATGGCAATATTGTAAGGCTCGTTTTTAATAATACTACGAATATGCTCAATTACCACTTGCTTATCCTCGTAAGTACCGTGGGAGAAATTAAGACGGAAAACATTCACGCCTGCTTTTACAAGTGATAATAATTTTTCGTAGGTATCGCAGGCCGGGCCTACTGTTGCAACTATCTTGGTTCTCTTTTGTGAGTGAGAGATACCTGCCTGTTTATCCATTTCACTATACAGGTACTTGCTTATATTTTTACTCATATTTTATTTATCGTTGTTCGGTAATTTTTTAAAACCTGGATGATCAATTTATTTTAAGTAGCCAGTATCCTTACTATTTTCATCCACTCTTCACTAATACGTTGCTTCTTTTTTACTGCTTCATTTAACGGAATATAATGCATACGGTTGTTTACTATTCCTACAAAAACATTGTGTCTTCCTTCCATCAGGCATTCCACAGCGTGGTAGCCCATACGGCTTGCAATCACCCTGTCAAAGCAACTGGGTGCGCCACCTCTTTGTATATGCCCCAGTATGCAAACCCGTGTTTCAAGGGATGGCATTTTATCTTTAACAACTTTTGCCAATTCTTCTGCACCGCCAAATTCTTCTCCTTCTGCAACCACTATCAGGTTCACTAATTTTTTTCTTTTTTCTTTTTCAGCAAGGGAAGCAATAATGTGATTGATGTCTGTCTTTTTCTCCGGTATCAGAATATTTTCTGCACCTGTAGCAATACCACTGTGCAGGGCAATATACCCGGCATCACGGCCCATTACTTCAATGATGAATAAGCGGTCATGCGCATCAGCAGTATCACGAATTTTATCAATAGCTTCTACAGCAGTATTTACAGCTGTATCGAATCCAATGGTAAAATCTGTACCTGCAATATCTTTATCAATAGTACCAGGTAAACCGATACAAGGAATATCAAATTCATTACTGAAGATCTGTGCACCTCTAAAGCTGCCATCACCCCCTAACACTACCAGACCGTTGATGCCTCTCTTTTTTAAATTTTCGTACGCCTTCTTTCGTCCTTCCGGAGTAAAAAATTCTTTACAGCGTGCCGTTTTTAAAATAGTACCGCCCCTTTGTATAATGTTGGCAACACTTCGGCCTTCCATTCTAAAAATATCATCTTCTACCATGCCGCTGTACCCACGCATTACTCCAAACATCTCCATGCCATGATAAATACCAGTACGTACAACCGCACGGATAGCCGCATTCATTCCCGGACTATCCCCACCGCTACATAAGACGCCGATTTTTGTTACTTTCTGTGTCATATTCAATAAAAACTATTTAATATTAGATATTTATAAAGGATTAGAGGATATTAATAAATAATCTTAAACCCAAATAAGCTCCAAAAGTAATTATTATATGTCAATTTTGTTTTGCTAATAAATTATATGATGATTAATTTTTACATTTAGACGCAGTTTGAGTTAAATATTTTTGATACCAGCATTTATTTTCCATGGCATCATCGTTGTGTCACTCCATTGTACAGCATACCAACGGGCATCTTTATTCATGCAATTAGATAAATATTTTAATCAACGCAAATGATTCTAAACTCTATTCACCGTTAAAATAGTTTGTATGAAATTAAAATTCCGGCTATTTATTTTAAGTGCATTTATAGTACAATTAAGTATGGCGCAGATAAAATACCCTAATACCAAAAAGATAAACCAGGCAGATGATTATTTTGGAACAAAAGTGGCGGACCCTTACCGCTGGCTGGAAGATGACAACAGCACTGACACCAAGGCATGGGTGGTAGAAGAAAATAAAGTAACGCAGGATTATCTTGCTACCATTCCCTTCCGGGATAAAGTACATGCCCGTTTGGAAGAAATGTGGAACTACCCGAAATATTCGTCGCCATCTAAAAAAGGAGAATATTACTATTATTATAAAAATGATGGTTTGCAAAACCAGGCTGTGCTGTATCGCCAAAAAGGGCTAGACGGAGAGCCGGAAGTTTTTATTGATCCAAACACCATGAGTAAGGATGGGACGGCTGTGCCCGGTACCCCGACATTTACTAAGGATGCGAAATACTGTGCATATATGCTGGCGCAATCCGGCAGCGATTGGTCAGAAGCGTATGTGATGGATGTGAAAACAAAAACCTTATTGGCTGATAAGATCCAATGGATAAAATTCAGTGGGCTTTCCTGGAAGGGAGACGATGGTTTTTATTACAGCCGTTACCCAACGCCAGATGAGCAAAGTAAACTGAGCAAACAAAATGAATATCATAAAGTATATTATCACAAAATTGGTACCACGCAATCTGCGGATAAACTTATTTATGAAGACAAGAAAGATCCGCTCCGGACTGTTAGTGCTCATCTTACAGAAGATGAACGCTTTTTGATCCTCAGTATTTCTGAAGGTACAAGTGGTGATGAGATCTTAATAAAAGACCTGAATAGTAAAAATGGTTTTACACAATTGATAAAAGGTTTTGATACTGAAGCAAGCGTAGTGGATAATGATGGCGACCGGATATTGGTGCGTATCAATGCTGATGCGCCTAATTATAAAGTAGTTTCGGTTGACCCTAAAAACCCGGCTAAAGAGAACTGGGTAACGATCATCCCTACCCGAAAAGAATTACTGGAAGGAGTTGGTACTGCCGGCCATAAATTATTATTGACTTACCTGCAGGATGCATCCAGCCGGGTGTATCAATGCAATTACAAAGGCAACCTGGAAAGAGAAATAAAATTACCCGGAATAGGCACTGCCGGTGGCTTTGATGGTGAGGATAACGATACAGAACTATTTTATTCTTATACTTCTTTCAACTTTCCTCCAACTATTTACAGGTATGATATTAAAACGGGCGAAAGTAAACTGTTCCGTAAAACAGAAGTAAAAATAAATGCAGATGATTATGAAACCGTGCAGACTTTTTTCACCAGTAAAGATGGCGCAAAAGTACCCATGTTCATTACTTACAAAAAAGGTATAAAACTGGATGGTAATAATCCGACATTAATCTATGGTTACGGTGGTTTTAATATTCCGATGACGCCGGGTTTCAGTATTTCCAATGCATTCTTTTTAGAGCAGGGCGGCGTGTATGTAGTGGTAAATTTAAGAGGCGGCAATGAGTATGGCGAAGCCTGGCACAAAGCCGGTATGTTGCAAAACAAACAAAATGTGTTCAATGATATTTTTGGCGCAGCACAGTTTTTAATTGATAAAAAATATACTAATCCTTCAAAGCTAGCCTTACGTGGCGGCAGCAATGGCGGGCTTTTGGTGGGTGCATGTATTACGCAACATCCTGAACTGTTTAAAGTAGCTATTCCGCAGGTAGGCGTAATGGATATGTTGCGTTATCATTTATTTACCATTGGCTGGGCCTGGGCAACTGAGTATGGCCGCAGCGACAAAGAAGAAGATTTTAAAAACCTGTATAGTTATTCGCCATTGCATAATATTAAACCAGGCGTCACTTACCCGGCTACGTTAGTTACCACTGCCGATCATGATGACAGAGTAGTACCGGCGCATAGTTTTAAATTTGCCGCAACCATGCAGGCAGATAATACCGGTGCAAACCCAATACTGATAAGGATTGACAGCAAAGCTGGCCATGGTGCCGGCAAACCAACAACCAAGCAAATTGATGAAGCGGCAGACATCTGGAGTTTTGTAATGTATAATTTGGGAATGGATTTTAAATAAGATTCAGGGGCTGTGAGCAGAATATCCTTATTGAGCGGCAGTTGGGGCTATTCGCTGCAAGCTTTTGTTCGTCCCTCACAAAAGGCTTTCCGCTTCTATCCCCCAGCCAATCATCAGTAAATCATTGTTGAACAAAAGATCCGTTTAAATTATTTAATAGAATTAGAATAATTGAAATTAATATCGAGTTTAATTATTGAGCCAGGGAAAGTTTCGAGAATGTATCAGTACCTGTATAAGGCGCCTCTTTTGGTTCGGTTCCGACGCAGTCGGAATTCAAAAAATGCGTAGCATATTTCTTGAAAGAAGCAAAAGCAGCGCCGGTACAGGTACGCAGCCTGCCGGCTGTGGAGGCAAAAACAAGAACTCTGAACGAGTTGCAAGTATATAAGTAACACTTGACATTAAAATATCTAGTACTATTATTTTATATGCATCCTCATTTTTAGTGTGCCAAGCATTTTCACTACAATCCTTAACATTATTTTCTGCTATCTATGTCTAAATTGCTAATGTGAAAAAAGCCGTAAAACATTGTAGCATTTTTATTTTCTTTGTACTGAATGTTTTAACATTAACTGCACAGCCCCTGCACAAAGGCTTTCCACAACATTGCACTTATTTTTCCGGGGTAATAAAACCTAACCATATCAGTCAACAACAGTTGGATGACAGCACTACTTCATTTTATAATGTTTGGAAAGAACGCTATATAAATGATGATGCAGGTGATGGACAATATTATATCTGGACAGAAAATGAGACCGGTAAAAATAAATGTGTTTCCGAAGGGCAAGGATATGGTATGATGATAGTGGCTTTAATGGCAGGCTACGATACAGCTGCTCATAAAATATATGATGGCCTGTTTCATTATTACAAAGCTCATTTAGCGGCTAATAGTAATTACTCAATGGCGTGGGCACAAAACAGTTCTTTTAAAAATGTAGATGGCACATCTGCTTCTGATGGTGATATGGATATTGCATATTCTCTATTGCTTGCTGATGCACAATGGAGAAGTAATGGTGAGATCAATTATTTGCAGGCTGCAAAGGATATGCTTGCAGATATTATGAAAGAAGAAATCAATCCTAAAACATTCTCTGTGCTATTAAGCAATGCAGTAGAGGCGGATAGCAAAGATTATTTTGATATGCGTTGTTCTGATTTTATGCCTGTACATTTTAAAGCATTTAAAAATATTACAGACAGTGCTGCCTGGAATAATGTGATCAATAATAATTATACGCTGTTTGATCATCTGCAAAAAAAGTATAGCCCGGAAGCCGGCCTGGTACCGGATTTTATAGAACATATTAATACAAATGCAATACCTGCTCATCCAAATTATTTGGAAAGTAAGTATGATGGAAAATATAATTTCAATGCCTGCCGGGTACCCTGGCGTATTGCAACGGATTATGTTGTTACAGGCGATCAGCGTTCAAAACAATTTGTAGAGAAGATCAACCGCTGGATAAGGGAGACTACTAAAAATATTACTGATAATATTTCTGCCGGGTATAGTTTACAAGGTGATGATCTGCCAAAACGATATTTTGAAGCAATGAGTTTTATAAGTTCTTTTGCAGTAGCAGCAATGGTTGATGCAAAGAATCAGCAATGGCTGAATAGTTTATGGGATTATATTGTAAGTTTTGATATAGACCAATATGATTATTATGACAACACTATTAAAATGATTGGGATGATCATATTGTCAGGGAATTATTGGTCACCAACTCATACTAAATTTTAAAATAAACGAACTTGAAAATACTTATCACCGGCGCTAATGGCTTACTCGGACAGCATTTGATAAAATTATTAATAGATGATGGTGCATACAACATCATTGCTACCGGCAAAGGCAACAACAGAATTACATTTCCGGTAAATGATCGTTTTCAATATCATACACTTGATATAACTGATGAAAAAGCAGTTGATGAATTTATACAACAATATCAACCGGATACCATTGTACACTCGGCTGCCATGACGCAGGCAGATGAATGTGAACAGAATCAAACCAATTGTTGGAATATAAATGTAACAGCTACCAACTTTTTAATAAGCACTGCCAAAAAAATAAACGCACATTTTATTTATATTTCTACCTGTTTTGTTTTTGATGGATTCAATGGCCCTTACAAAGAAACTGATGCCACCGGACCGGTAAATTATTATGGTACCAGCAAACTTGCTGCAGAAAAAGCAGTGCTGGAAAACCTGCCGGGTTCCTGCATTGTACGCACTATTTTGGTGTATGGAAACAAGTGGCTACTCCACCGCAGTAATATTGTAAGCTGGGTAAAAGATAATTTAGAAAAGCAACAGAAAATAAAAGTAGTAAGCGACCAATGGCGTACGCCAACTTATGTAGATGATCTTGCTGCCGGTGTTTTATTGGCTATCATGAAAAATGCTAAAGGTATTTATCATATTTCCGGCGAAGAAATGATGACGCCGTATGATATGGCGATTGCGGTAGCTGACCATTGTAATTTAGATAAAACATTGATTGAAAAAGTAAATGCAGATACCTTTACACAGCCAGCCAAAAGGCCTGCTATTACCGGGTTTATAATTGATAAAGCAAAGAAAGATCTGGGCTATCAGCCCGTCAATTTTGCCGAAGGCTTAAAATTGATGCTTAATAAACCATAACTGTTTTGCCAATTGCTTTGCCAATTTTTCCTAGCAACGTCTCTTTTAAAGCAGTGTGCGCCAGCCGAGGACGTTGCGTTTATTAAAAGTCATTATTTTATAAAAACTAAATTATAAATTTTCATAAAATTTATGATAGAAAATTTACCACTTTTCCGGTAATATATTTTGGAAGAGGTTTGTAGTTGTTCGGGGGGGCTATTAAAAAAGGATGCCATTTTTTTATTTATGAGTTATTGTATCTTTTTGAAATAATTCGCCATTACGCAACGTCCCCGGCTCTCACACAAATCCAGGGAGAGACGATGCTCGGAAACGAGGAAACGAAATTTAGCGATTTATAGCTTGCGAAAATTTGGGATGCACCCGATCAGTTGCCGGCTGACAAAAAAAATTCTTAACTTTACCTTCTTAAAAATCGACATACACTTACATAAAAAATATTCCTTCAATTAAAACTATATTATGAACACGATAGAACAATTAAAAAATGAATTAACGGCTGAATACAACACTACAAAAAAATTCTTTAACGTATTTCCCGAAGGAAAAAATGATTATGCACCTCATGAAAAAAGTATGAAGCTGTTGCCGCTTGCAAAGCATATTGCCGAAGTGTTTGGCTGGCCGGAAATAATTTTAGCAACCAGTAACTTAAATTTTGAAGATATGCCGCCACAAAAATTGCCGGCAGATAAAGCTGCATTAATTAAACTGCTTGATGATTCTTATACAGCCGGAAAGGCAGCGTTGGAAAAAGCAACAGACCCCGGCTTAGAACCCACATGGAGCATCAGCATGGGGCAGCAGAAGTTACAGGAGTGGTCAAAGTATGGCGCTATCCGCCATGGGCTTAATCAAATAACACACCACAGGGCGCAACTGGGAGTTTATTATCGCCTGCTCGGTATTTCCGTTCCGGGAAGTTATGGCCCATCAGCAGATCAACAGGGCTTTTAATTTGAAACGATAGTTTGGTAAAAAGCATATATATATATGCCAATTTTTTCTCAGCAACGTCTCTCTTAAAGCAATATGCGCCAGCCGGGGACGTTGCGTTACAAATTAATAAACAATAACAGTTTTACCAATTGCTTTACCACTTTCCTGCAGGCGATGTGCTTCTTTAAGATTTTCTACTGTAAGGCCATTAAGTGTTTTGTTGAGCGTAGTTTTTAGAACCCCACTGTCAAGCATAGCCGCAACTTTGTTTAAAATATTGCGCTGCTCTATCATGTCATCTGTTTGAAACATGCTACGGGTAAACATGAACTCCCAGGAGAAAGAAGCGGATTTTGTTTTTAATTTATTTAAGGCAACCGGCACAGCCGAGCCAGTGATAGAAGCAATATGCCCCTGCGGTTTTATGAGTTCTGCCATGGCATCCCAATAACCATTCGCATCTACAAAGTCTGCTATAAAATCCACTTCTTTATGGCCGGCTTTTTTCATCTCTTCTACAAGATCTTTATGATTCAATACGACATCAGCGCCGAATTTTTTACACCATTCAATAGTTTCCGGACGGGAAGCTGTTGCAATAACTTTTAAGCCTGCTACTTTTTTTGCCAGTTGTATGGCAATAGAACCAACGCCACCTGCGCCGCCAATCATTAAGATCGATTTGCCTTTATCTTTTTCTGCGTTTATGCCTAACCGGTCGAACAATATTTCCCAGGCAGTCAATACGGTAAGCGGCATGGCTGCTGCTTCCGCATTCGTAAGAGAAGATGGTTTACTGCCAACAATACGTTCATCTATCAATTGATATTCGGCATTACAACCGCTACGGTTAATATCACCGGCATAATATACTTCATCACCGGCTTTGAATAAAGTGACGTCTTCACCTACCGCTTCTACTTTGCCGCAGGCATCCCAGCCAATAACTTTTGGTTCGGCGAGTGTGGTATCTTTTGCAGCGTTCTGCCTAATTTTAAAATCAACAGGATTGATGCCGATAGCATTTATTTTTATTAAAAGGTCTCTGCCTTTTGGGGAAGGTTTAGCTGTTTCAAATGCAATAAAACTTTCTGCTGCGTCTATTGGTAAGGATGTTTTAAAACCGATTGCTTTCATGATTAATTATTTTCTTTTTATCATTTACATTTCGCAGTATTTCAATAAGGTCAATGCGACTCCACTTTTATAACAGCCGCATTCTGTCCTATTTTTTGTCGCACTTCGACAGGCTCAGTGGGACAAAAAACAAGACAGAAAGCTCTCCCTTTGACGCCAACAGAGAGAAAGCTCAGTGTGAAAAAAACAAGACAGAAAGCTAGCTCACTGACTAAGCTAAGCTTAGCTTACATTCTTTCCGGTACCTCTATACCCAATAACTGCATGCCACTTTTAATTGTATTAGCCGTCATGCTGGCGAGTTGTAAACGCAATTGCTTTTTGTTTTCTGTTTCTGCATTGGCAATAGAATGCTCGGTGTAAAAAGAGCTGAAGGCCTTGGCAATATTAAAAACATAAATCGCAATTGCAGAAGGGTTCATCTCTTCGCCGGCTTGCTGTACAACAGAAGGAAATTTTTCTAATTCTACGATCAATTGTTTTTCCAATGGTAAAAAATCAGGGCCGATAGAAACCGTATTATTGATTTCCGACTTCCTCAAAATCGATTTTATACGGGCATAATTGAATTGAATGAACGGACCGGTAAAGCCATGAAAATCGATGCTCTCTTCCGGGTTGAAGACCATTCTTTTTTTAGGATCTACTCTTAGCAGAAAGAATTTTAAGGCGCCCAACCCAATGGTATGGTACAGCGTTTTTAATTCCTCCGGCGTAAAATCTTTTACCTTACCCAACGCTTCTGTTTTGGCAGCGGCTTCATTTTCCATTTCGGTTACAATATCATCCGCATCTACCACCGTGCCTTCCCGGCTTTTCATTTTGCCGGTAGGCAGTTCTACCATACCATAACTTAAATGAAAAATATTTTCTGCATTGGACAACTTCATTTTTTCTGCTATTAACTTAAGCACTTTCATGTGGTAATTCTGCTCATCACCAATTACATAAATGCTCTGGTCTATTTTATACTCATCATATTTTTGTTGTGCCAAACCAATATCCTGGGTGATGTAAACCGATGTGCCATCTTTACGCTGTACTATCTTTTTATCCAGCCCATCATTGGTAAGGTCTATCCATACACTGCTGTCTGCTTCCTGTTCAAACACGCCTTTCTGCAAACCTTCCTGCACTATTTTTTTACCTAATAAATAAGTGTTGCTTTCATAATAAGTCTTGTCAAAATCACTGCCGATATTTTTATAGGTCTTCTCAAAACCTTCGTACACCCAGCCATTCATTTTGTTCCACAATTCCATTACTTCCGGTTTGCCTGATTCCCAATCCTGCAACATTTCCTGTGCGGCAATCATCAGCGGAGCCTGCTTTTCAGCTTCTGCTTCGGGTATGCTGCTTGCAACCATTTCTTTTATTTGCTTCTTATATTCATCATTAAATTTTACATAATAATCGCCCACAAAATGATCGCCTTTTGCACCCGTACTTTGTGGCGTAGCACCATTGCCAAAAAGTTGCCAGGCAATCATACTTTTACAAATGTGAATACCACGATCATTTACAATACAGCTTTTAAAAACTTCGTAACCGTTTGCTTTAAAGATCTCTGCCACACTCCAGCCTAAAAAATTATTACGCAAATGCCCAAGGTGTAAAGGTTTGTTGGTGTTGGGAGATGAATATTCCACCATCACCTTTTTGCCATTCATCGGATGCTTACCATAACATATATCCGCATAATTATTTTGCAACAACTGCAACCAAAAACTATCAGCGATATTAAAATTTAAAAAGCCTTTAATGATATTAAAACCGTTGAATAAAGACGGATTATTTTTTACCATGTCATTGCCCAGCTCTTCGCCTAACTGCTGGGGCGCTTTGCTGGTTTTTTTTAATAAAGAAAAAAGCACCACGGTATAATCGCCCTCAAACTCCGGCTTCGTTTGGTTCACCTGGAAATCCTTTTCGGTAAATTCCTGTTTATATAACTCTGAAAGGCTCTTTACAGCCGCCTGTTGAATCGTTTTTACAATCTGCATGCTGCAAAATTAAGTCAATTGGATTTGTAATGTATAATGACTTGTTGAGTTTTTAATTATAATTCATACTGACATCATACTGGGTGGATGCTTGAAATATTTGATCTGCATCATATTGCCACTTTATCTACATTGATAGCCGACCTGCAATTTTTCTATAATCATCCATTCAATTAATTACCTCCTTTCCCAAACTCTGTCTCCCACCAAATAGCAATTTTAGTAGTATTTGCTAAAATGCTAAAGCCGTTTATTATTTTTTGTAATTACTGCAAATATTTTCTCCCTCAATGGTAGTATTCGATTAGGACTAAGAAGTTCCAGCTTATAGTTTTACATCATCAGGCAACTATGTATAAAGTAGCAGCAAATTATTAGGAAAATTGATCAGCAATGAACTACAATGTCTATTTAATATTATTCTATTCAATAAGTTATTTTTTCTTCTTTATGTTGTTATTCTTAAGCAAGGCAAACCATGGGCTACGCCTCTTTGATGATAAAGGGTTCGTTTCTAATCCGGCTATGCTAATAGCGTTACATCTTGGAGGCATTCTGCTTTTTTCCGTCCCTTCTTTTTTGGGCCATCATAATTCATTTGTGCTTTATGATAGTAATATCATGGAAAATCCATCAACATGGGTAACACTGATTTTATTTATCATTTTATTATTTATTTCTCCACGGCTTGCAGAAAAAAAATACAGCAAGTCTTCTGTAAACCTCCGGACAGATGCATTTCCCGGAATCAGATTTATCATTTTCTATTTTATTATCCGCATAGTATTTATCTATGTTTACGAAGTTGGTTCAGGGGATATTTACTTAATGATTCTATCCATGATTCAGGCCTGGCATTGGCAATTTTTATTAATGTGATTTTTTATTCTCTGTTGCACATTGTTAATGGAAAAGATGAAGTGATTGCCTGCATTCCGTTTGGTATACTGCTTTGCTGTTTATGTATTTGGCAGGGAGCTGTATGGCCTGCCATCTTTCTTCATTTAGCATTGACCGTTCCGTATGAGATGCGTTGTTTAAAAAAAATAAATATCGAAAAAACTGAGAGTTATGAAAATTTTAATAACAGGGGCCTCCGGATACCTCGGTAATAAACTGGCAAATAAACTTGCAGAAGGCGGTAATGAGGTTCATGCCCTTGTACGTTCTTCCTCTTCGGAAAAATTTCTGCAGCATCTAAATATCACTGTATTTAAAGGTGATATTTTGAATAAAGGGAGTTTGATGACTGCAATGAAGGGGTGCAGTCAGGTATATCATACTGCGGCCAAGGTTGGTGCATGGGCGAAAGACCCTTCTGTTTTTTATAATGTAAATGTAGAAGGAACAAAGAATGTTTTAGATGCTGCATTAATATCAGGCGTTGAAAAAATAGTTTTCACAAGTACCTCGGGTGTAATAGGGCCTACATTAAATAAGCCTCTTGAAGAAAATGATCTGCGCCTGAAAGATCTTGTTATTGATTACGATCTTTCCAAAAAGAACGCTGAGGATCTTGTTATCAATTATGCAAAAGAAGGAATGAATGTTGTGATAGTTTCTCCCTCAAAAGTATACGGCCCCGGAAATGTTTCTCATTCACTTACAGCAAATGCTATTATCAATACATTTCTGAAAAAGGGGATCACTTTTATTCCGTCACCAGGAAATTACAAAGTTTGCTTTGCATTTGCAGATGATGTAGTAAATGGACATATACTGGCTATGGAAAAAGGCCTTAGCGGTGAGAAATATATTTTAGGCGGAATAAATATTTCTTATTATGATTTCTTTCACCGCATCAGGACACTTGCACACTGCAGCGCTAAAATTATAAAGCTTCCGAAAGGTATCATTACGACATGGGCCGGGTTGCAGGAACTGACTTATAAAGTTTTTGGGTTGCCAGTTCGTTTTACGGTAAAGTCAGTTGATCATGCTTTCAGTAATTATACATTCTCGAGCAGAAAAGCGATGCAGGATCTTAACTACAGCATCACTCCGCTGGATGAAGCATTGCTTAAAACAATTCATTTTTTAAAAAACATTCATCATGACTGATCACTTTTACACCTTGATTACCGGGGCTAGCGAAGGGTTTGGTAAAGCGCTTGCAATGGAATGTGCAAAGCGAAAAATGAATCTTATACTGGTAGCATTACCAGGTATTGAATTGCACAATCTTGTAAAATTTATAAAAAATAATTACGATGTACAAGTAAGAGCAATTGAAAAAGATCTTTGTATAGAAAAAAGTTGTTATGAAATTTTTAATGAGGTATCGGCTCTCGGACTTCATGTAAATATATTGGTGAATAATGCAGGGAATGGCAGTACCGGATTGTTTGCTGAAGGTAATATTCAGTTGTTTGAGAAACAGATAAAACTGAATGTACTTGCAACAACAGTAATTACTCACCTCTTCATCGATATGTTGAAAAAAGATAGCCCTTCTTATATTTTGAATGTCGGAAGCCTGGCATCTTTTTTTCCTCTGCCTAAAAAACAGGTGTATGGTGCTACAAAATCTTTTATTTATTATTTCTCAAGAAGTTTACGCAAAGAAGTAAAGAAAGATGGGGTGTATGTAAGCGTTTTATGCCCGGGGCCAATGAATACAAATATGTCCGTACGCTCGGTAATAAAAAATGGAAATTGGCTTATCCGGAATTCGAGTTTTTACCCGGAAAGAATTGCACCCATCGCAATAAATGGGTTGTTTAAAAAGAAACGGGTAATGGTGCCGGGAAAACTTAATAATTGTTACATACTCGTATTTTCTTTATTGCCCGATTTTATCAAAACGTTTATTACAAACCGCTCGGTGAAAAAATTAAATTCTGGCGTAAACACAAAGGTTATTTTGGAAAGTTCTTTACCTGAGCGTTCGACACAGCGATATAATAATTCCTATAATATTCTTTATTCAAATGAATTCAACTCTTAATCATGTTTACATTTAATACTATTGGAGTAATATTAATGCTCACAGTTTTTGCGATTGAAATTACGTTGGTAATTATTCACAGGCCCGATAAAAAACTGATCAAAGACATAAAAGCTAATTTTTTACTTGGCCTGTTTTACTTACTAACTGGCTTGTTTATGAAAGGAATAGCTTTTAGTATTTATTCTGTTTTCTATTTCTTTTCGTTTTTTAAACCTGAACTAACCTGGTGGTTATGGATCATTGGATTTATGGGCTGTGAATTTTGTCACTATTATTATCATTGGCTTGGTCATAGGACAAGATTCTTTTGGGCTGCTCATGTTACACATCACTCTTCTGAATATTTCAATATGTCTACCGGATTTCGCAATAATTTTTTACATGTTTTTTACAGGTTCTTATTTTGGTCACCGCTATGCTTGTTTGGCATTCCGCCTGAAATGGTTTTGTTCTTTGAATCAATCACAGCTATTCAAAACTTTTTGGTGCATACAGAAAAGATTGGTAAGCTCGGCATACTGGATACAACTTTTAATACACCGTCTAATCACCGGGTTCATCATGGCATTAATCCGGAATATATTGATAAAAACCTTGGCGGCATAACCCTGATTTACGATCATCTTTTTGGTACTTATGCAAAAGAAATTGAACCTCCTATTTACGGGATTACCCATAACATTCATACCAATGATCCTTATAAAATTATTTTGCATGAATACATACGGCTAAAAAAAGAATTGCCCAAGATCAAAGGCATCTCCGCCAAGACCAGGTATTTATTTTCTCCGCCGGATTAAGTCATCAGTAACGCAGAGAACCTGATTTGTTTTTTAAGAATTAAATATTAAAAACCCGCATGAAAGTTAACGAGAACTTATATCTATCAATTTTAAATCAATTATCATGAAACAATTAATTATTTGCACAATGTTGATCTTATCTGCAGTTACTTCTTTCTGTCAGCAGACCAATCCTTCACAACCTTTGACCCGTGAAGATTACCTGAAAAAAAGTAAAGAACAAAAAACCGGTGCATGGGTTTTACTTGGAATAGGGGCAGCTTCGCTCGCAATTGCGGCACCAGGCAATGTTTCCTTTGGTACACTTGGCACTCTTACTGTAATAGGATTAGCTTCCGCAGTGGGATGCATTACTTTATTCATTGCTTCGGGACGTAATAAACAAAAAGCATTAAATGCTTCAGCATATTTTAAATTTGAAAAGCTGCCTTCTATCAGCCATGCTGGCATAGCTGTCCAATCATACCCGGCTATCTCATTAAAAATAAAAGAAAATTATTTAGCCTTCTTAACTCTACTTTGTTTTTGTAACAATCACCTCGACCGCCTCATCGTAATAAAAACCGGTGAGTTTAAATTCATATTCATCCCACTGTAACGAATCAAATTTTTCGACCTCCGGTTTATCATCGACGCCATGTACGGAAAGTAATATTACTTCAGTGACGCTTTTTTTTGTAAGATCGAGGTAGGCAGTTGCTTTTGTGGGACCACCTGTTAGCGAGTGCTTGTGAGAGAACGAGGTCAACTCAACAGAAAGTCCATCATCAAAATAATATTTTTGACGCATAAATAATCTAACTATTTTATCGTATTTTAAATTTGTGTTTGTCATCTTTAGTTGATCGGTATTCAAGGTACTGAAATTAAGAAAGCTGTATAAACTAATAGAAGAAAACCAGTTTAATTTATTATAATAATTACCAAAACTAAAATCATTTTTACCAATGACGGCAAATAATTTTGATATAAAAGGATTGACAGATGAGCAGGTATTGCTTGCCAGGAAGGAGTTTGGGCAAAACAAACTGCAGTATAAAGCCGAGAATAGTTTTGTAGATGTAATAAAAGACCTGGCGAAAGAACCAATGATCATTTTACTATTGGTTGCTTCTGTTATTTATTTTGTAAGCGGACAAACCGGTGATGGTATCTTTCTTTCATCGGCCATCATTGTCGTTTCTGTTATATCCTTATTCCAGGATTCGAGAAGCAGGAATGCACTTCAGAAATTAAAAGACTTTTCGCAACCTAATTGTAAAGTGATAAGGAATGGGAAGACGCAGGAAATAAAAAGTGAAGATCTGGTTGTTGGCGATAGCCTGATGGTAGAAGAAGGAACATTGATAACTGCCGATGGTATCATCATTCATTCCAATGATTTTTCGGTAAATGAATCTATTCTTACGGGGGAGTCTTTCCCTGTTTTTAAAGACAAGGATAAAGAGGATAATTTAATTTTTAAAGGCACGACGGTGGCTAGTGGCTTAGCCATTGTAACGGTTACGCATATTGGCAATAAAACCAGGCTGGGTAAAATTGGTGAAAGCCTGGAAAACATTAAAGAGGAAAAGACGCCACTGGAAATGCAGATCAGCAATTTTGTAAAAAAGATGGTGATTGCCGGCGCTATTGTTTTCCTGGTAGTATGGACTATTAATTATTTTCATTCTTATAATGTATTGGATAGTTTGCTCAAGGCACTTACACTGGCGATGAGTATTTTGCCGGAAGAAATCCCGATGGCATTTACTACGTTCATGGCCATTGGCGCCTGGCGCTTGATGAAGTTGGGTGTAGTAGTAAAGCAAATGAAAACCGTGGAAACATTGGGCTCTGCGACGGTTATCTGTACCGATAAAACCGGGACGATCACTGAAAATAAAATGAGTCTTGCAAAATTATTTTCGCTGGCTTCACATAGAATAGTAAATCCTGCTGAAGCAAATGAAGATGAAAAAGCATTGCTCAGAATAGCGATGTGGGCAAGTGAACCAATCCCTTTTGATCCAATGGAAATAGCCTTGCATAAGGCTTACGGTGATCTGCAAACAAAAGATGAGCGGCCGGATTTTAAAATGATCCATGAATATCCATTGAGTGGAAAGCCACCCATGATGACGCATCTTTTTGAAAATAATTCAGGCGAAAGAATCATCGCTGCCAAAGGTGCGCCCGAAGCATTGATGAATGTATCTGAGCTTTCAAAAGAAGAAATTGAAAAAGTTAAGGATGCTATACAAACCATTACTGCTGAAGGTTACAGGGTATTGGGTGTAGGTGAAGCTGATTTTCCCGGCAATGATTTTCCGGCAACGCAACAGGAATTTAAATTTAAGTTTAAAGGTATTGTAGCATTTTATGATCCGCCGAAAGCAAATATAGAAAGCGTTCTAAATTCTTTTTATAAAGCAGGTATTGCAGTGAAAATAGTTACCGGCGACAATGCAGCAACTACAACAGCTATTGCCAAACAAATTGCATTTAAAGGAGTGGAAAATAGTTTGACAGGTAATGACCTGATGCAATTATCTGATAGTGAATTGCAGGGAAAAGTAATGCAGACAAATATTTTTACCAGGATGTTTCCTGATGCAAAGTTGCGTATCATTACTGCATTAAAAACGAACAACCAGGTAGTGGCAATGACAGGTGATGGCGTGAATGACGGGCCGGCTTTAAAGGCAGCGCATATTGGTATTGCTATGGGCAAAAAGGGAACTGAGATAGCTAAAGAAGCGGCATCGATGATATTATTAGAAGATGATCTATCGAAAATGGTAGATGCTGTTGCCATGGGCAGAAGGATATATACAAATCTTAAAAAAGCGATTCAATACATTATATCGATTCACATACCGATCATTCTTACAGTTTTTATTCCATTGGCTTTGGGCTGGATATATCCTAATATTTTATCGCCGGTGCATGTTATTTTTTTAGAATTAATAATGGGGCCAACCTGTTCTATCATTTTTGAAAATGAACCCATGGAGGAGAATAGTATGTTGCAAAAGCCACGGCCATTTACGGCATCTTTTTTTAATTGGAAAGAACTTACAACAAGTGTGATACAGGGTTTAGCCATTACTGCAGGTACCTTGTTTGTATATCAATATTCCGTTTATCAATCCTTCAGTGAAGCACATACACGTGCAATGGTATTTTCTGTATTGATAGCTGCAAATATTTTTCTCACGCTGGTAAACCGGTCGTTTTATTATTCCATATTTACCACGATACGCTATAAAAATAATTTGATCTTACTCATCATTGGCATCACTATTCTTATTACCGGTCTCTTATTATTTGTTCCGGTATTGGCCAATTTCTTTCAGTTTGAAGTGATAAGTATTCCCCAATTATTTACCTGTATTGTGATAGGATTCGTTTCGGTGATATGGTATGAATTGGTAAAAATAAAAACGAGAATGAAGCCTAATGCTGTTTAAGTATTGTTGCTGTATAACAAATGACGGCGAAGGCGAAGCGAAGACCATCCGAGGCCAAGAAACAATTAACTAAAAACAGCAGGTAAATGCCAGAGAATAAAAAAATAAAAATATCTTCTGACTTAATTCTATTAAAAGTAATATTTATAACTGTTATAGTTTTTTGCACCGGCATACTTCTTTGGCCTGGAAGAGAATCTATAAAACATTACTTAATAATCATTGTAATTTTAGGTTTGATTCTGTTTTTTCTATTTACACGCTCTTCAATCTATTACTCTGAAGATATGTTTTTTATTAAAAAGTGGAGAAAAGATGAAATTAATATTCCTTTAGAAAATATCATTTCAATTAAATTGTCATTCCTTGGTTTTTCAAGAGGCGAAAATTCCTGGGTGGTCAAATACTATTCCGATAATTCTGAAATAAAATCTATCAGAATTTTGCCGAACTCATTTAATTCTTTTTCTGATTTTATTAAAGCCTGCGAAAATAAAAATCCTGAGATAAAGACAAGGCGTTGGTCAGTTGGCATAAATGAATTATTTGATTAAGTTAGGCTTCAGGTAAAAGATTTATTATTTATGAAGCATGATTTTTATTATATTATTTTGCAAGGCAAAAAGTAAGAAGATATGATCACAACAAAAAGAACCAACTCCGAAGATGAAGATTTTAAAGCACTGGTAAAACTATTGGATGAAGAATTAAAGATACTGGATGGAGAAGAACATTTGTTTTATGCGCAGCTAAATAAAATTGAGAATATAAAACAGGTGATCGTATTGTATGATGGTGAGGAAAATGTTGGCTGTGGCGCCATAAGGGAGTATGCAGAAAATACAATGGAGGTAAAAAGAATGTATGTGCTACCAGGTAAAAGAGGACGAGGAATTGCGTCTGCCATTTTAAAAGGGTTAGAAGACTGGAGTAAAGAATTGGAGATTACAACATTGGTACTTGAGACAGGAAAAAAGCAACCGGAGGCGATTGCATTGTATAAGAAAAGTGGTTACCATATTATTCCGAGCTATGGCAAGTATAAAAATATGGAGAACAGTATTTGCTTTAAAAAAGAATTGAATGGGTAATACATTTCAACTTTTTATTGATCAGCATATACCCTGTATCCGCTAAAACTTCCCTTATGCAGAAGAGCGTGCGATGTGTACACTGCAGAACCTGTGCAAAAAGTATAAGCGGATGTTAGTGACACCCTATCGCCTGCATTTAATTTAGTGGAAAAGGAAAAAGCCGTAGTAAAAGTACCCCACTCATGATAGCTTGCAAAACGCTTGATGCTATACAATGTTTCTCCTGCATTTTTAACAGCAGCTACATTTAGGGTGCCGCCATTATAGCCGCAACCAAAACCATCCCATAAAAAATTTACTGTAAAAAAATAAACTCCGTTAGCTGGCGCCACAAACATATTTGTCCTTTCAGAAAATGCGTTGCCCTGGTTATATTTTACCACATCAAATCTAAATGGAGATATAGGATTATTTTGCTGGTTATTAATAACAGCTTCAAATGCTATCGCAGGTAACTGTGCCATAGCTTTTACAGACAAAAAAGTATAAACAAGCAATAATAAAATAAGTTTTCTTTTCATTTTATATTAATTTGAAGATTATTTTTTTTAATATTAATCTGCTGTAATAAGGACGCCACTGAAAACTCCTTTCAACAAAATAGCTGAAGTGCCACCACCTCCATCGCAAAGATTATTTACTGTAAATACCGAGATCTTATCTCCGGCATTTAGTTTTGTTGAAAAATTGAGCATAGAAGTAAAGCCTCCTAATCTGCTGCTTGTAGCCTGGTCACTTACAGATATCAGCCCCTCCCGACCATTTTTCAACAGCGACACAGAAGCAATTGCACTGTTTATTACAGCACAACCGTATCCATTCCAATAAAGATTTACAGCGAAAAAATAAAGCCCTGATGTGGGTACAGTAAATACATTATCTGTCAATGAAAAGCCATTGCCGTCATTGTATTTTATTGCATCAAAAGCAGGATGCGACCCCGGTGATGCTCTCTCTCTTGTGATATCTGCTTCAAAAGCAACTTTATTGACCTTTACAGGCAACGGTTTAATACGAGGTGTTGGTAATTCGTTTTTTCCCGGCTGGCCTTTTGGCGGCAGTGGGTGAAGTGTTTGTGATTGCACTGTTACTGCAATAACCACAAGAACACACAGCAATATATTTTTTTTCATATCGTATTTTTAAATGTTCATGCTAATAAATGAGTTCTAAATTATTCAATCAGTAAAAATATTATCTTCTAAACAACAGGCTTTCGCCGGTATTAAAAAATCTTATGTAAGGTGTACCTGACCTGTTCACCAGGTTTGTTCTGAAACCATCGGCAGTTACCCAATCAATCACCAGTCTATTTAAGTTCCAGTTATCCGGTGTGTCAAATTCAAATTGCTTTCCTGATGTAAATAAAATTTTACACTCCTGTATATCTGTTATTGCTACGCCTGCAGGCATTTCAATTTGTACGGTATGGCTAGAGTTGTTTCCCCAGCTTGCATTATTATTTAATGACTTTCTAAGTTCCGGCAGTGCAGTGCTGTTAAGTTTTAAATAAATTAAAACATTGCTGTTTTGCCTTATGTCATCAGCACCCGTATTAACAGTTATTGATAATTTATTACCCGCAATATTGCCCGGAGGATACATCAATCTTGCGAATACTTTATCCGTTGCTGAAGGTGCCCAGTTCATTGGAATTTCAAAATCACCAATGGTTAGATCATTGCTTATGGAATATTGCATGATCGACGTTCTGTCGTAACTGGTGAATTGTGTTTGAGCCCTGTCCGCCACTTCAAAAACCTGGCGATCTACCTGGGCACGATCCCAATAATTTGGGGGCCCTGCATAATATGCATAAGCTCTATCCCTGTCCCATGGTATGGCAGCATCCGGGTGCGATTGCTCATGCATAAAACCAAGTACATGGCCAAACTCGTGAACAATAACCCGCCTGAATTCATCTTCAGAAGTAGCATCATCAAACCAACCGAAATGTGTGGTGCCTGTCTGCGTAAAATTTCCAATAAGCCTGCGTCCGGGATCAATGCAATCTTTGCCAACAAAACTGTACGATTGTCCATCATTGCCAAAGGTTACGATCACCTCTGCATCGCCGCTGGCAATAAAATTAAAATGAATATTAGCATAGGTTGTCCACTCATTTGCATAACGAACAACTTTACTTCTAACCAACGGTGAGCCGCCATCAATCCTTACCCGAAGTGTAGTGCCAGGGCTCCACATGTTTGCTGTTTTGGCTATTAAATTTTCTGTGGTTACACCAACTTCGCAATTAATGCATGTGGATGCTACCGGCTTAGGTGGCATTGGAAAGGAAAGGCAGGCATGTGGCTGCTCAGCAATATTATAAAATGTCCATGCCTGGTTGGCGCAATCAGCAGATGCACAAACATCCTGTATGCCAACACTACTGCCATTGGTATTGTTGACAGTAGTAAGCGCTTTTGTAGTAGTACTCCCCGAAACAGGAACAGTAGCTTTGATGATATACTTATTATCTTTTGCAGACTCTATCGTCCAGCTTTGAAAAGCGCTTCCATTTTTATCAATACTATTAGTAAGCACCAACAGCGAAGTATTGAATGGATTGACGGTAAGATATTTTCCGTTTGATAATAACTGAATAAAATATTGATTGGGTTTACCCGGCACAGCAATTACATTCCATACCTGTGATTCACAATTTATCCTGTTGTCAGCGCAGGCATCCATCAATTGAATTTTTGCATTATTAGAATTGATAGTACTCTTATCAATATTCAGTGCTTTAAGAGAGGATGCAATTTTTATTATTTTTTTACCGGGGTAAAAATTAAGAATGTTCACTGCATTCATATTCTTTACAACCGGCTGGTTTTTTTTAATATTTACCGGTAACTGCGCCTTAAGGCTACTGCAAAAAAAGATTACCGGCAACAATAATAATATTCTTGAATTTTTCATATTAATGGGTATTAATGGTTATTTGAGGTGAATCATTATTTATTTCATTTGATTCTGTAACGGTATGGCTGATGTCTGCCTTTACCCAGAATTTAAAGCTTGCTGTTTTTACCGCAAGAGGTTTTTCAACAAAAATATATTCCTCAGTTAAGGAGACTCCTCCATTCATAGCAGCATGAGAATGGTATGCGGCGAAGTCTCTAATAGTACTTTGATCAGTAGTCACAGGCAGGCAAACTGCCCCTATATAAAATGCTGGTGCATTTAGTTGCCCTGTATTTTTTATAGTAAGCGATACAGTGACGGTATGCAGCCTTGTAGTTGGATTAACATTGTCACTTATTAAACTGATGTTTGTTATCTGCAGATCAGGCTTTGTCAACGCCGGTATTTTATGCTCAGGCAATTGTGGTTTCCCGGGCAGGTTGGTTGGGGTTTTTAATATTTGCGAATTACCTGCAAGCATATAGAGCAGCAAAGCAGATATACTGAATATTTTTTTCATGTTGTTTATTTAAGCATTGATCAAAAGATTATTTCTTCCATATTTTAGAAGAAATAATTTGACTGTAAAACTCATCAATAATTTGTTACAGGTCAATTACACATTTGTGTAACATTGATAAAATAAACAAACCTGATAGTTGGTTCGAAAATGTACAATTAGAAAATGTCTATTATTAAGAATTGTTTTTAAATTTGGGAATCACCGTATAACAACAATGCCTGAGTTATATGTAGCCTTTATTTAACTGTTAAAAACGACCATAATGGAGAAGAAAAGATTTAGTACCGACAAAGCACCAAGTATGAGCCTGGTATTTCCCCAGGCTGTCATCGCCGACAAATTCATTTTTTTATCCGGTACTCCGGGCTACGATTTGATCACTGGTAAAGTAGTAAGCAATGATTTTGAAGAACAGGCCAGGCAAAGCTTTCAAAATATTAAGATCATTTTAGAAGAAGCAGGAAGTGACATGAGTAAGGTTGTAAAGACGACTGTTTTTATGGTAGCTGGTAACGACTTTTCTTTGTTAAACAAAGTTTATAATGAGTTCTTTGGCGACAATGCGCCGGCACGCAGCACACCGCAGGTAATGCCTTTTCCGGCAGGTATATTAATTTCGGTAGAATGTATAGCGTTGCTTTAGAAAATCGTTTGTTGTTAATTCCCTGCATCCTTATAATACGATATCTGGCTGATAGTGCTGTGCATGCTTTCCAAATTCCAGAGTTCGAGACTTAGTATGTACGGTAACTGGAAGAGTGTCATTTCAGTTGTTTCGCCTCGTTTTCACCGATGTTGTTTCTCCATTGTTGAATCCTAAATCATTAGGAGTAATGTGTAGAGAAGTGTAACTTGTTTATGAAAAGGAATTATTGCAAGAGTGCTGTTTCTATAAACTTTTAAATTACTCTCATGCGTTTTC
Source organism: Ferruginibacter sp. (assembly GCA_039918155.1). Lineage (GTDB taxonomy): Bacteria > Bacteroidota > Bacteroidia > Chitinophagales > Chitinophagaceae > Ferruginibacter. The sequence goes on along the minus strand of JBDSIB010000100.1, from coordinate 43,626 downwards.
AAAAGATCGTTCTAATTCTGCTGCTGCCTGTTGCCAGCTTTGCTCAAACCAATACTCTTGATTTTAGTGCCTACATGCAGGGACAAGCTGAGCTGTATGGTTTCAATGGAAATGTGCTGGTAGCAAAAAATGGAAAAGCTATTTATGAGAGATCATTTGGAGTAGCTGATTATGATAATAAAAAATCCCTGGATGTAAATTCCCGTTTTGATATCGGTTCTATTACGAAAGAATTTACCGCTGTCGGTATTTTATTATTGGTAGATAAAGGGAAACTCAATTATGACGATAGCCTGCGCAAATTTTTTCCCGAGCTTCCTTACCATAATATTACCATAGCGCAATTACTTACCCATACATCTGGTATGCCTGATGGTTTTGATGTGATAGAGAAAAATTTTGATCACGATAAAATAGCTACCAATACAGATCTGGTAAAGTTATTGGCTTCTGAGAAACCGCCCTTAATGTTTGAACCGGGAACAGATCTGAAATATTCCGGAACAGGATTTAATTTACTGGCCTCTGTTATTGAAAAGGTTTCGGGTATGTCGTACAACCATTATCTTGAGAAGTACATCTTTCAGCCACTTGGCATGAAAGCCACCATAGTAGCCAACTTTCCGAGGCAAGGAAAAAATATTGCTTCGCTGGCAAATGGATTTATTTATTCTGATAGTTTAAAAATATACCAGCAGGCAGAGATGGTATATCCAAACTGGTGTACTTATTTTACCGGAATAAATGGCGAAGGAATGATCATTACTAGCACAGCAGATTTACTAAAATGGGATAATGCTTTAAAAAAACATAGCCTGCTATCTGAAAAAACGCAAAAAAATATGCAAAGCGTACATGCAGAGAAAAAGACTTTTCCCAAAGTTAAATTTGGCTATGGCATCAGGGTTGGAAGTAATGATTTGGGAAATTATCTTTTTCATAATGGCTGGTTTCCCGGTTTCACCAGTATGCTTATACGATATGTGGAGCAGGATGTAACTGTAATCATCCTATCAAATAACCAGTCTCATTCAGAATTTATTGCAGATGCGTTGGCAGCTATTGCTTTAAAAAAGGCAGTAGCTATGCCGTATAAACATAGAGCGATTACCCAGGTTGCCGCTTTACAAAATTATCCGGGTAAATTCCTGCTGCCATTAACCAGGCCGCCGTATATGGTCACTTTTCCCGCAGAAATTGTTTTGCACAATAACAATTTATTTCTGCAAAGCTGGAATGAAGAAATAAAACTGATACCGGAGTCCGCTACAAAATTCTTTTATGCCGATGGCACTGATCAACAAATAGAATACGAAAATGATGCAGATGGAAAAGCTATTAAAGTTTTTTACATTGGCTATGGTATAAGAAGGGAGATAGAAAGAAGAAACTGATCAGCAAAACAATTTGTGGAGGAATAATTATTCAGCTGTTTGCCTTTTCGTTGTAGAAAATAACATCGACATTTTATTAAAATAGTTAACCATCATATGGGAAGATCGCCAGGGAAACCAATCAAGGCGAAAAGTCTCTTAATTTTATGCTGATAAAACTAATAAGGTATTTTTTAAACTATGCGAAACCAAACGATGATAATATTATAATTATAAGAGTTACCATCAGTAAGATTGCACCAATGGTTATAATTCCAAAAGTAATTCCCTGTTTTGAATCCCGTTTATTCTTCACTTTATTTTGTGTTGCTTTTCCAAAAACAATTGCAATAATTGCAGCCGGCAATGCCAAAATATCTACAAAGGGAATGAACAGGCTAATCAATGATCCAATACCTAACCGTTTTGCCCAGCGTGCTTTATTCTCCAGTTTTTTTTGGTCGGTTGAGTCTGTAAACCTATTAAAAAACCCAGGATTTGATTTGTAAATTTTTAAAGCAATTTTTTCTTTAAAGGTCAATTTGCGGCCAGATAATAATTGAATTTCTTTTATAGACAGATGAGTAAGTAAATAGAGACTACTGTCTGAAAACTCAATCGATGTTTTTTGCTGCGCAAATTGATGAGGTATGCCTACTGCAAATGCCGTTTTTGCCGCAACACAAAATATTATTAAAATAAGCAGCACTGATACTTTTTTGTTCATGACAAAAACTATTATAAATGTTTTATATGTTCCGATAATGGACAGGGTTATTTAAAATATAGCTGCGTGGGAATAGCCTGTTTTTTAATAACTTTCTTGTTCTTATTAGGGGTATACGTAATCATCAAAATTATAATCAATAAAACTGTAGCTTTATTAACTTAGCAATTCATCGTTGGTGAAATACCAAACGATGGCGAAGATGTGAGCGAAGACGAACGCAGGCGAACAGTTTTATTAAAGAAAAAGATTATCGTATTAAAAGTACTGTCCCTTTTTTAAAATTATTTTGATAACCATCCAATTCAAATGTACAAGTCCATATAAAAATACCAGAGTCATATAAAAGGTTTTTAAACCGTCCATCCCAACCCGTTTTAAAATTAGTTGTTGTAAATACAAGTTTCCCCCACCTGTCATATATACTGAAGCGATAAGACCTGAGGTTACCGCCAATAATCGGCTTAAATATGTCATTCAAACCATCTCCATTTGGAGTAAATGCTGTGGGGATATAGAATCCCTCAAGACATTTCTTTGCATAAACAATTATTGTATCTGTGCTTTTACATAAATATTTATCTGTAACAGTTAACCAATAAGCGCCTGGTTTATTTATAACAATTGAATTTGTAACCGTTCCGTTATTCCATAAATAATCAGCAAATATATTTGGTGATGATATTGTCAAATTACCATAGCTGGCACAAATTGAATCTGATTTTGGAATGAAGTTTTTTGCCGGGTCTACAATTTGCGTAACTAATAAAGAATCGCTATTTGAGCAAGAATGGTTATCTGTTATTTTAACCCAATATAAGCCCGTATTATTAACAGTAATTGAAGGGGTAGATTCTCCGGTGCTCCACAGATAATTTGTAAAACCTTTACCTGCTTCTAAAACACGGGGAGTGCCTCTACATATTACACTGTCTTTATTAAGAGTTAGCGATGGTAAGCTATATAGCTTTGTATTTATACTATCTATATTACTTCCACATACATTAGAAACTTTAAGCCAGTATAGGGCACTTTTATTAATAGAAATTGATGGATTTTTTGAACCTGTATTCCATAAATATGAATAATCCGGAGATTGCACTGAACTTTGAACAATGATGCTTGCACCGCTGCAAAAGCTGCTGTCATTTCCGATATTAAATACGGGCTTTTGTTTTGGAGATATTAATATACTATCTCTTACTGTTCCGCAGGAATTTTGAATTTCACACCAATATAATCCTGCAGAATTTAGTGTAAAGAAATTGTTAGTACTGTTATTTTGCCATAAGTATTTTGAATCGGCGGGCTGTTGGCCGGTATTTAAATTGATAGTACTGCCTGTACAAAGAACTGTGTCATTTCCCAGGTTAAATATTGGCAAACTATGAATCCGTAAAGGGTAACCAGCGGTAGTATCTAAGGGGCTGGAGGCAACTACACGTATCTTATAGTTTGGGCTGGTAGAAATATTAGCAGGAAGAGTAATTAAAATAGAATCTGAATGCGCCGCTGTTTTGGAGCCAATGTTTTGCAGATTAGAAAAGCTCCCATTAATATCAGATAACTGAACAGTAAAAATATTTCCGGGATTAAAATCTGAAGTTGTTGTAAAATACACTTTACTGTTTTGCTGCGATTGACAAAGAACAGTAGGAGTGGGACTATTGATGTAGAAATTTTTTGAGAGACGAATTATCCAGCCATCAGCAGTTTGCCCACAATTATTAGTTGTTTTGTTGCCGCTTAAGGGAGAGTCTGACCAACCTGTGATCCAAATTTCATTATTCAGAACCTTTATGTCATTAGGAATATCAGCATCATTACCTCCATAATCAAGGTCATTTATTTTATTTCCAAAACGATCAAAAACAGCGATCCAAATATCACCGTTTCCCCCGCCATTGTAAGGTGAAGTTTTACAACCTACATTGTTTGTTTGGGATGTTCCTGCAACATAGATATTGCCATTAGTGATATCTTCAGTTGCCACCTCAAAAAAATCCTGGTCGTTACCCGAGCATGTTTGTAACCAAATCTGATTACCATTGTTGTCAATTTTTCTGATACGTCCGGTATTAATTGACGATTCTACAATAATGGTGTTACCATCCTGCAAAGATAAAAGCCGTCCCCTGAAATCTCCTGCGGTTGTGCCGTAAGATTTATCCCATATTTTATTTCCGTTTGGATCTACTTTAACCAGCCAGATATCTTCCTCTCCAATGGGAGCACTTGTTTTATTACCACTAATTAGGCTGGCAGATGTTCCGCATAAAAAGTAATTACCATCAGAAGTTGCTACTAAGTCAAACAGCTCATCAGTGTCTGTACCCCCATATAATTTTGACCATAATAAATTTCCTGTCGCATCAATTTTCATCAATTCGTAATCGCCCCGACCATAATTATAGCCCGGCTGGTTTGATAGGGAAAGACCTGCTATAAGATATCCTCCATCAGGTGTAGCAATAATTTTTTGAGCAGATTCAAAATCTGATCTTCCATATGATTTTTCCCATAATAAATTTCCATTATCATCGATCCGTACAACCCAGAAATCCGAAACACCATTATTGGGAGAAGTCTTTATGCCGGAAATACCTGATTGTGTTTCTCCTGCCATAATAAATCCACCTGACTGAACTTTAATAGCAGATCTCAACTGATCCCAATTGTCTCCTCCATATGATCTTTCCCATAGTTTAATACCGTTATCATCAAAAACCATTGCAGCAAAATCTTCATCACCATATAATACACTGGTCTTTGTACAGGAAATATTTGAGGCTGCTGTACCTGCGAAAAAATATTTATTACCTGGTAGCGGGATCATTACATTAAGCAGGTCCTGACTGTCACCGCCCCAGGAATATTGCCATCTTGAAGAGAAGGATTGACCGAGCGTTATTTTGGTAACAATTAATAAAAATATTGAAAGAATAATTTTTTGTACTATTTGATACGGATTCATAAACTGTTTTAAAGAATAGCGGTTTCAATTGAACGGGTTATTATATTGCCACTAACAAAACGGGGTTGGGTAGTTGGAAATTAAAAGCCCATCTGCCCATAAAGGAACGAACTTTTTCCTTAACCGCAATCTTTTGCATTGATTCGTATTCTAAGATATAAGCAAATTATTTTTCGCCACCTTCGGGTTTTAATCAAAGGCGATTAAGTAATTTGTGATAGTCTTTTCTTTACGCAGCTTTGTTAGTTTAGCTTTCATAGGTGGTGGAATACCAGTTGATGGCGAAGATGTGAGCGAAGACTAACGCAGGCGGAGGGATTTATAGATGTAAGAATTATTAAAAATTATAATAAAATGAACTTTTTAAAAAAGCTTTTTAATATTACTGATGCCAAATCCATTAAGAAAACGGATGAGCAAATGAAAGAAAGTATTGATAAGAATTTAGAACACACTTTTATAACAGCCAGTGATACCTTAGTAACTCCTTCCTCATATAAAATGTCAGTGGAAGATATAAACTTATTAATTGATGATATTGTAAATGACTTTTTCAAACAAGGGAGTATGGTTGAAAAAGAATTCGATACTAATGATAGGGATTCTTTATTTGAGGATGCAGCCCGTCTAATAGTATCTTCCCAAAGTGGTAGTTCATAGCTTTTACAAAGAAGAATGAAACTTGGATTTAACAGAGCTAATCGGATAATGGATCAATTGGGAGATGCAGGTATTATCGGTCCAAGCCAAGGGAGTAAAATCAGAGATGTTCTAATTAAAACTGATAAAGAATTAAACAATTATTTAAATGGTAAACCTTTAGAACCTTCGATAGCTAAGAAACAGTTTTATGAAGAGTATAAAACGGAAATAGAATTAGGAATTGCTACTCGACAAAAGCAAATGGAGCAACAAAAGATAAAGGATGAAAAAGATAAAGTAAAAAAAATACTTCTAGAAAAAGAAAGGAAAAAGCAAATTCAAAAAGATGCTTTAACTGAGCTAATCGAAGATGGATTAATAGCTACTCAATTTTCAAGCCTTGATGGAAAAAGAGAGGCAATACCTCAGGATGTAATGGACAAAGTATGGAACAGGGATATGGGAAGATGTGTGCAATGTGGTAGTCAAGAAAATCTGGAGTTTGATCATATTATTCCATTTTCTAAAGGCGGAGCAACTACATACCGAAATCTTCAAATACTGTGTAAAAGTTGTAATATAAATAAGTCAAATAAAATTGGCTGATCTCTTCACCCGCTCTCCGCAATATCTCACCCACAATAAAAACACTTTCGAATAATTGTTGACTAAAGATCTACTGCCCACTGGCAGGCGGACAGCAGCGGCAGCCCCGAGGAACGAGGGCTACAGCGTATGGCCGCAACCACTGCTGATTATTGTAAAAAGCTGACTGCCCCGGGAAATATTAATGATTGGGCTATAAATTTGCTGTTTTGAGTAAAAAATGAGGCATTAAAACCGTACCTTTGCGCCCATTTTAAAGCTATGATAAGTGTAAATAACGTAACCCTTGCCTATGGCAAACGGGTATTGTTTGATGAAGTAAACATCAATTTTGTAAAGGGAAACTGCTATGGTGTGATTGGTGCCAATGGTGCCGGTAAATCGACTTTCCTTAAAATAATAAGTGGCGAAATAGAGCCGAACAAGGGCAGCGTGGACATTACGCCGGGCGAACGTATGGCGGTGCTGAACCAGAACCAGTTTGCTTTTGATGAGGAAACGGTACTGAATACGGTAATGATGGGCCACAAAAAAATGTGGGCGGTTATGCATGAACGTGATGCGATATATGCGAAGGAAGATTTTAGCGAAGCAGATGGCATAAAAGCGGGTGACCTGGAAGAACAGTTTGGTGAAATGGGCGGCTATACGGCAGAAAGTGATGCAGCAACTTTTTTGAGTGAACTGGGTGTGAAAGATGAATTTCATTTTCAATTGATGAAAGATATAAGTGCCAATCTTAAAGTTCGTGTATTGCTGGCGCAGGCTTTATTTGGCAACCCGGATATTTTATTACTGGATGAGCCGACGAATAACCTGGATGTGGAAACGATCAGTTGGTTGGAAAACTTTTTGGCGGATTATGAAAACATCGTATTGGTAGTGAGCCATGATCGTCACTTTTTAGATGCGGTATGTACGCATGTGGCAGACGTGGATAAAAGTAAAATAAAAGTGTACACGGGTAACTATACTTTCTGGTACGAAAGCTCTCAACTGGCAGCAAGGCAGGCGAGTGATAAAAATAAAAAACAAGAGGAAAAGAAAAAAGACCTGTTGGAATTTATTGCACGCTTTAGCGCCAATGCCAGTAAAAGCAAGCAGGCTACGAGTCGTAAAAAAGCATTGGATAAACTGGTGTTTGAAGATATTACGGCGAGTAACCGTAAGTACCCGGGCATTATTTTTAAGCAGGAAAGAGAAGCCGGTAATGATATTTTGAAAGTGGAAAATCTTTCTAAAAAAGCAGATGGTAAAAATATTTTCAGCAAGCTGAATTTTGATGTTGCAAAGGGACAACGAATTGCTTTTTTGAGCCGTGACCCAATAGCATTGACAACATTTTTTGAAGTGTTGAATGGCCGCATACCGGCAGATACAGGTACTTATACCTGGGGTACAACTATTACCACCGCTTATTTACCAAACGATAACTCAGAATATTTCGATGGCAATAATTTAAACCTGATGGATTGGCTGCGCCAGTTTGTACCGCCGGGCACTAAAGATGTAGATGAAGATTTTCTACGTGGCTTTTTGGGTAAAATGTTGTTCAGCGGGGATGAGATATTAAAGAAAACTTCGGTACTGAGTGGTGGTGAAAAAGTACGTTGCATGCTGAGCAAAATGATGATACAGAATCCGAATTTATTGATGCTGGATGAACCAACAAACCATTTAGACCTGGAAAGTATCATTGCATTCAATGATAGTATGATCACGCTGCCGGGCACACTTTTATTTACCACGCATGATCATCAGTTTATGCAAACGGTTGCCAACAGAATTATTGAGATCACCCCGAAAGGCATGATAGATAAGCTGATGACATACGATGAATACCTGGCAGACGAAAGAGTAAAAGAACAGAAGGAAGAATTATATAGTTAACATAAAATTGGCATGATTTTTAACATCTTGCAGTGAACTTTAAACTTGAAACAAAATAACAACTGATGAAAAAACAACTAGTAACAGCAGTGATCATTTTAATGATCGGAATCGGAAGTGCAAGTGCACAGGACAATGTAGGATCGCAGGATTATAAGACGGCAATTGGTGTAAAATTTTATCCAGGTGCTATAAGTGTAAAGCATTTTGTAAGCGATAAGAATGCGTTAGAAGGCCTTGGCTATTTTTTCAATTATGGTACCCGTATTACTGGTCTGTATGAAATACACGGCGATATTAATAATGCTGGTGGTTTGAAATGGTATATCGGCCCTGGTGCTCATATTGGTTTTTACAGCAACAAATATGGTGGCGCTACTTCAGCAGGTGTGGATGGTGTTCTTGGTCTTGATTATAAATTCAAAGATGCACCTATCAACTTATCATTGGATTGGCAACCATCATTTGAATTTGGAAACAAATACAATAATGGTTTTAATGCAAACTGGGGTGGCTTAGGCATTCGTTACGTACTCTAATAAATGATTCATATGTAAAAAACCTGTTAGCGATAACAGGTTTTTTTATTTTGCAAGCTGCAATGCTTTATTTTTGAGAATATTTAAAAATGAAAGAAAGAATAACTACAATACTGGATTTTTTTTACCCGCCGTTTAAAAAAATAATGCCACTGCAAACATTCAGGTATGCTGCATGTGGAGGTGGCAATACTTTGCTTGGGCTTTTTATTTACTGGATATGCATACGATATTTTAATGGCGAAAATGTAAACCTTGGAATTACGGTTTTAAAACCACACAATGCTGCGCTTTTTGCATCATCTGTGGTTTCCATTACAGTTGGTTTTATTTTAAGCAAATACCTTGTTTTTTTAGAAAGCAATCTTAAAGGCCATATCCAGCTTTTCAGGTATGTACTTTCTTTTTTTATGAACATCGTTATCAATTATTTTCTATTGAAATTATTTGTAGAAAAAATGAACATGCCGGAATTTACCGGCCAGTTAATTGCAACAGTATTTGTAATACTCTTTAGTTATTTTAGTCAGAAAAATTTTAGTTTCAGGGCAGTTGGTTAGGTCTGCGGAATATATTTCCACAACAATATCTCCCTTTCAAACGAAGGAAGATATTGCTAAGGAAAATTTATCAATAAGTGATAGTACTCTCGGGTGTTTGGTTTTCTGCCTTTGCATTTTCAAGTTGCTGATCTCTCTTATGCACAAAACGCAAAAGACCAATGATCAATACTACAAAACCTACTATTGCCAATGCTGTTATTGCTGTTCCCATGATTATTATTTTTAGTTTTTAAAAATGCGTCTTCAATGTTTTCAAAAAAAATTATTTAAAAACATAATTATGCAAATTGATTATTCACTTCCAGTATTTTAAAGATCTTATTACCGGCAGGTACTTTCCATTTTACTTTTTGTCCTTTACGAAACCCGATCAAAGCTGTACCAATAGGAGCAAGAATAGATATCTTCTTTTCTTTGATATTGGCTTTATCCGGTGAAACCAGGCTTAGTTCCATTACTTCATTTTTATCTTCCGACTGTATGGTTACTTTTGAATTTAACCTCACTACATCAGCCGGCATGTTAGCTCCACTTACTATGGTTGCTTTTCTTAACTCAGCTTTCAGGTCATTGGTATTTTGCCTGTCAGACGCTGTTTGTCCCCAGCCTGCATTCAGCAAGCCATTTAGATAATGGTAATCATCATAAGAAAGCATTATCTCGTTATTTAAATTTTTCATGTTATTTATTTTTAGTAATTATTATTATTATGTGTTGAAGTTTTTTTATCTGGTGAGTTAACAACGGCGAATATTAAAAATGGTAAAGTCACCACAAGGAACCAATACCAATTTGCATCGCCGGTAAAGCCAGCTTTAATAAAAATTGCATTTAGTATTACAAGGAATGTTATCACTGTTCCTCTAAGAGAAACTGTTTTTTGTCTGTCTTTCATTTCGATCATTTGTATTAGAAAAATAGCTGAAGTATTTACCCCGATCTCCGCTGCATTGTAATCAGATCGGGGCTTACCTATTGAAGTCTGTAAGTGTTCGTAGGTGGTTTAGGTTCTTCAAGAAAGGGAAGAAGATACACGCATACTTCTGCTTGCCTGCAACCAAAGCAGGGTTACAGGAACTTATGAGAAGTATATTTGAGTGGTTGTATCTCATATCAAATTCCAATTATTATGGAAGAGATTTTATTTATTTGTATTTTTAAAAGGCCCTCTTATTGTCTTTATCTGGGTACCAATTTTCTTCTTAACTGCCGGCGGAGTTTTATTTCTGCATTTTTCAGCAATGCCTGCCAGTAATACCCGCTCTCAGAAGCAAATACATCCCTACCGGGAATGCCCAGACGCACACTAAGCATCCGTACGTCTGTTGATCGTTTGCTTTCCATTTTAAAATAGGCATCTACCCAGTTTATTTCTGATATATGTCTTTGTAATCTTTTTATCATCTCTCTTATATCCTCTTGCAGTTGTTCACTAATAGTAATATCAACAGTCTGTATATCCATTTTAATACCATCAAAATTTTCTGTGTAGTTCATATAAAATAAATTTTATTGTAAATGATCTTTACATCAATTGCGGCATGATCGTATAAATAATTATAACCATCAATTGATCAATTGAAAAAATAATAAGCTAAATGTGAAGTCGTGTTGAAACGAAAAAATTAAGCCTTGTAAGACTTAAGAGAAGAGAAATAATATAGATTGGAGCAGAATGGAAGAAACTCCGTAAATGAACAGATCATAGCATTTCCTGTACCGGCCCGTGGAAACCAAGGCTGTGCGGAAAAGTTGATATGATTATTTTTAACTGTCATTTGCGCAAAAGTACAAATGATATCTCAAAAATAAAACTCTTAATGTGTATTATTAAGTTAAATGACTTTTAATTGCAGATGATGAACTAGTGATCTAAAAAAACGGACACACCGGATTCTCTAAATTAAGTTGATGGCAGCCTTAATAGCGAGGTAAATTTCTGTACATACTTAAAGCTTTTATTAGCATGATTATTCCTGAAACCATAATTCCCCAAAATATGAGCATATATATAGCACCATTTCTGACTGCAATACCATAAGACATATAATTTAACAATAAACCACCGCTGATTGTGAAGAGAGCCATTATAAACATTTTTAAAAAATCTTTCCTGTCTCTTATTTCTGATAAAATGTTTTCTATGATCATCTGCGCATAACTTTGTGAAACCCCTTCTTTTACTAATTCAGCAATGACATGTTCCTCATCATGGCTTTCCTTTATCAATCGTTTTGCCTTCTGATGCAATGCGAAAACTTCATCAGTCATATTTTTAAAAAATCAATCATACCTAAAAATAATATATAAAACTGAAGTAAGAAATATTACTGTTGAACCGACAAGCTATTAATGGCTGCACGCATTACATCCAACGCCTGTAGACGTTCCTGTTTTTTTACAAGATCGCTATTTAGCTTTTTCATTCTTTTTTGTTCATTTTCCATTTTGTCATTTGCATCCCTCGATTGTTTGGCGTCAGTAAATGCGGCCTTCGCTCTTTTTTTAGCTCTCCGGGCATCCTTTACGCTTCCATTGGTAGCCTTGGAGGCCTGATCACTGCTGGAGGCAGCACTTGACTCGGCATCACTATTTTTATTTTCTGCGTTTGATTGATACTTTTTAAGATTTTCCTGTGAGGTTAATAATTTTGCATTTATATCTGCGATATCGTTAGTTACTTTTAAATATTCCTGATTTAATTTGATAGTGTCTGATACCGTTTTATATTTTTGGCAGTAAGCTGATTGACTTATAAAAAAAAGAAAAGGAATGACGATGATGTAGCTAATTTTTTTCATGATGATTGTTTAAATATTGAAGCTTGTTAGAACAGTTAAAATAATGATGATAATATTTAATAATGATTGTATTTATCAGTGCAACAAACGAGCCAGCATACCGCTTGCTATTAGAGGAACACTACACTTATAACGTTAGTTAATGTCATAACTGCCATTTTTGCATCTTATTTCCATTGGCATAATGATTGAATAGTGTATGGTCTATCAATTAATAATAAAATAGTTAAATATGGGTAAGATAATAGGAATTGACTTAGGAACTACCAACAGCTGCGTTTCAGTAATGGAAGGTAATGAGCCGGTTGTAATTGCAAACGACGAAGGTCGCCGCACAACCCCGTCTGTTGTTGCTTTTTTAAAAAATGGTGAGCGCAAAGTGGGAGACCCGGCAAAACGCCAGGCTATCACCAACCCTCAGAATACCATTAGTAGTGTGAAGCGTTTTATGGGCCGCAGATTTGACGAAGTAACGGAAGAAACCAGTCATTGGAGTTATAAAGTGGTAAAAGGTGACAATAATACGGTTCGTATTGACATAGATGGCAGGTTGTATACGCCGCAGGAAATAAGTGCGATGGTGCTTCAGAAAATGAAAAAAACTGCTGAAGATTATCTTGGACAGGAAGTAACAGAAGCGGTAATTACCGTGCCTGCATACTTTAATGATGCACAACGCCAGGCTACAAAAGAAGCGGGTGAAATTGCAGGTTTGACAGTTCGCAGAATTGTGAACGAACCAACTGCTGCTGCATTGGCTTATGGTCTTGATAAAAAAGGTATAGACCAGAAAATTGCTGTGTTCGATCTGGGCGGTGGTACATTTGATATCTCTGTATTGGAATTGGGTGATGGCGTTTTTGAAGTAAAATCTACTAACGGTGATACTCACTTAGGTGGTGATGATTTTGATAAAGTGATAATGGATTGGTTAGCTGACGAATTCAAAGGGGAAGAAGCTATTGATCTTCGTAAAGATCCGATGGCATTGCAGCGTTTGAAAGAAGCTTCAGAAAAAGCGAAAGTAGAATTATCGTCTTCTGCTGAAACTGAAATTAATCTTCCTTATGTTACAGCTGTTGATGGTGTTCCAAAACATTTGGTGAAAAAGCTGACACGGGCAAAATTTGAATCACTTGCTGATAAATTATTTGACCGTTGTTTAAAACCATGTGAAGCTGCTTTGAAAGATGCAGGCATGAGCACATCACAAATTGATGAAATTATTTTAGTTGGTGGTAGCACACGTATTCCAAAAGTGCAGGAAATAGTAGAAAAGTTCTTTGGCAAAAAACCAAATAAAGGGGTAAACCCGGATGAGGTTGTTGCTGTAGGTGCTGCAATACAAGGTGCGGTATTAACCGGAGAAGTAAAAGATGTATTGTTATTGGACGTGACACCACTTACACTTGGTATTGAAACTGCCGGTGGTATCATGACTCCGTTGATCGAATCAAATACAACCATTCCTTCTAAAAAATCACAGGTATTCTCTACCTATGCCGATAACCAACCTGGAGTACAGATAAATGTATTGCAAGGTGAGCGTTCGCTGGCGAAGGATAATAAGAACCTGGGTATTTTTAACCTGGATGGTATTCCACCGGCACCAAGAGGTGTACCGCAGATCGAAGTTATTTTTGATATAGATGCAAATGGTATCCTTCATGTAACGGCTAAGGATAAGGGCACAGGAAAAGAACAAAAGATTACCATACAAGGTGGCAGCGGCTTAAGCAAGGAAGAAGTAGAAAAAATGAAGAACGAGGCTAAAGCGCATGAAGCAGAAGATAAAATAGCTAAAGAAAAAATTGAAAAAGTAAACCAGGCAGATAGCTTAATATTTCAGACAGAAAAACAACTGAAAGAATATGCGGAGAAAATTCCTGCTGATAAAAAAGGAGCAATTGAAAGCAATTTAGAAAAGCTGAAAGAAGCTCATAAAGCACAGGATATTGCCCTGATAGATGCTGCAGTAGAAGCATTGAATGCAGCCTGGACAGCCGCTAGCGGAGATATGTACAAAGATACTCAGGCAGGTGCTGAACAAGGAGCTGCTCCACAGGAAGGTGCCCAGGCACAACCAGCCGGAGAAGAAGCTGCAGGTGGTGAAAATGTAACCGATGCTGAATTTGAAGAAGTAAAATAAGTTTGATTTAATTTAAAAGTTAAGCCACTCCATTTTTGGAGTGGCTCTTTTATTATATATCAAAATATAGTTTGGTTGAATAACAACAAAAATGCCCTGTTTTCACAAGGCATTTTTTATAATAATAAAGTGTAATAAAATTACATCAGATCCAGCGCCAAAGCCAAAAGCGTGAAATTGAAAGGCAGCATTGTTACGCAATATCCGCCTGCTACTGAATACACCAGGAAGAAACCCGCTACCGATAATAGAAATAAGATCCAGTAAATACCACGTGATTTTTTTGCAGTTGATTCCATTTTTACTAAATATTTATGCAAATATAGGGCAGAAGAAATAAACTGTGATTTTTTTGAGAAGAAAAATCATAACTGCAAATGACAATTGTATGTTTCTGCTTAAATTGCGGTTATGATCCTTAATTTCTTTATTCAGTACAATACAAAACCCGGCCAGGCACTATATCTCCTTATATACGATGAAAAAAAAGGGAAAGAAACAGCGGAAAGTATTTTCAATCTCAACTATTACGATGAAAATTACTGGCATGGGATAATTGACAGCGGACTTTTCAATATTAAAAATAAATTTACTTATAGCTGTTATGTATCTCATAATTATAATGAAAGTGCGGAGGAGATCATTTCTAAAAAAGCAGTTTCAGTAAAATATGATAAAAAGCAGGATGTAAACATCTATGAGCAGATCATTCAGCAAGCTGATTATGAAACCATTTATGATACCAAAGCCTTCGACGTTTTATTTAAAAAGGATAAAACCTATAAAGTAAAAGAAAAGGAATCCAAACATCCCACGCATATTTTTAAAATAAGTGCCCCGACGATGCAGAATCGTTTTGCAATTTGTATAACGGGTGCCGGTGACCATTTTAATGATTGGGATAAAGAGAAACCAGTTATTCTTCAGAAGAAAAAAAATCATTGGGTTGCTGAGTTGAATCTCTCCAAGGAAAATTTTCCGCTGGAATATAAACTTGCTTTGTATGATTTTGAAGAAAAAATGATCGTTCATTTTGAAGAAGGTAATAACAGGATATTACAGGATAATGATCATCATGATAAAATATCAATGCTTTTTCACAATGCACCTTTTACCAAATATGGCTGGCGTGGGGCAGGGGTAAATGTCCCTGTATTTTCTCTGCGTACAAAAAACAGTTGGGGCATCGGCGATTTTACTGATCTGCATCTGCTTGCAGATTGGGCGCATGCTGCAGGGTTAAAAATGATACAGTTACTGCCGGTAAATGATACCACCGCAACTTATACTGAAAAAGATTCCTATCCATACTCTGCTATTTCACCATTTGCATTGCACCCGCTTTTTTTGAATGTACAAAAATTAGCAACTGCGGCTTCATTAGAATTTCCTGCAGAAATAAATACCTCAATTGAAGAGCTAAACGATAAGCCGGCACTGGATTACGAAGGAGTTTCTGATCTGAAAATGAAAGCGATAAAATTTATTTATGAGCTGGAAAAATCTGATTTTAAAAATGATTTTGGCTGGATAGAATTCTTCAACATAAACCGTCATTGGCTGGTTCCGTATGCAGTATTTTGTTATCTGCGTGATAAAAATAGAACACCTGAATTTGATAATTGGGAAGAACTGGGTATTTATAAAGAAGATGAAGTGCAGGAATTTGCAAGTCCCGGTACAGAACAGTATGAAGAAATTTGTCTTCATTATTTTATACAATATCATTTGCACCTTCAGCTAAAAGATGCGGTGGATTATGCTCATAAAAAGAACATCATTTACAAAGGCGATCTGCCGATAGGCATTGGCCGCTACAGCGTTGATACCTGGATGTATCCGCACTTATTTCATTTGAATATGCAGGCTGGTGCACCGCCGGATTATTATTCTACCAAAGGACAAAACTGGAGTTTTCCTACCTATAACTGGGAAATGATGGCTGCAGACGGATACCAATGGTGGCGCCAGCGTATGGAGCATTTGGGAAATTATTTTGATGCGATCCGTATTGATCATGTACTTGGCTTTTTCAGAATATGGAGCATACCGGTTACAAGTGTAGAAGGAACGCTGGGAATCTTTCAACCGGTTTTTCCTGTTCCGGCAGACGTATTCAATAACAATGGTATTCACCTGGATAAAGACCGCTACTGTAAACCATTTATTACCGAGCATATTCTATACGAATACTTTGGCGATGATAAAGATTGGATAAGACAGGAGTTTTTGGAAGGCGATAATTTTAAGCCGGAATATAATACGCAACAAAAGATAGTGGCTTTCTTTGTTCAGAATAAACAAAAGAAACAGCATGAAGATGTATTACTTCGTTTACTCTCCAACGTTATATTGATAGAAGATGATCAGCAGAAAGATTCTTTTCACTTCAGAATAAATATGTCGCTGACAGATTCTTATAAAAATTTACCGGACGATATTAAATACCGGTTGGAAACGATATATCATCAGTACTTTTTTGTTAACCAGAATACTTTGTGGGAAGCTGAAGGAATTAAAAAACTGAATGCTTTGAAAGGCACGACAGATATGCTTTTATGTGCCGAAGATCTTGGCATGGTTCCGGATTTTATGGAGAGTGTTTTAAAGCAACTTAATATACTTTCATTGCAGGTGCAGCGTATGCCAAAAGATGCGGCAGATAATTTTTCTAATCCTGCCAATGCGCCGTACATGAGTGTGACTACGCCATCTACGCATGACATGAGCACAGTTAGGGAATGGTGGCAGGATGAGCGTCAGCATATCCAGTTTTTCTTCAACAATATACTGGGCGATCATGGCGAAGCACCACAGCTTTGCGAGCCATGGGTAAGCAAAGGTATTATTGAGCAGCATTTATTTTCTCCCTCTTTATGGAGTGTATTTTTAATACAGGATATTTTGGGTATGGATCCATCCATCCGCTCTGCAGATATTTATTCAGAACGTATCAATGACCCGTCTGATCCAAATCATGTATGGAACTACCGCATGCATCTTACATTGGAAGAGTTGATAAAGGATAAAGATTTCACGCATGCTTTAAAAAGTATAGTGATACGCAGCGGCCGATAAAATCATTTAGAATTTAATTTTTAGTAAGCTATGATGACAGTAAATTATAAAACCTACAGTCTTCCTTTTACACATCCGTTTACTATTTCCAAAGGCACTAAAACGCACCAGCCTACTTTAATTGTAGAGTTGGAATATTTTGGTATAAAAGGTTATGGTGAAGCACCGGCAATAAGTTATTACAACATTCCGGTTGAAAAAATGATCGAAGACCTTGAGGCGAAAAGAATTTTTCTGGAGAAATTTTCTTTCCAGGATCCGGATCGTTATTGGCATTACCTGCATCATTTATTTCCTCAGAATTCTTTTTTGGTTTGTGCATTGGATATGGCAGGTTGGGATATTTATGGCAAAATGCAGCGGAAACAATTGCATAAAATATGGGGACTGGATATTGCCAATGCACCCTTGACAGATTTTACAATCGGTATTGATACCATTGAAATGATGGTAAAAAAAATGAAAGAAAAACCATGGCCGATCTATAAAATAAAAGTGGGTACTGCTGGTGATGTAGAAATGGTTGCAGAGTTGCGGAAACATACCGACGCAGTTTTTAGGGTGGATGCAAATGCCGGCTGGTCGCTGGAAGAAGCCTTGCAAAAAATACCACTGTTAAAAGAATTAGGTGTTGAATTTGTAGAGCAGCCGCTGGCAAAAGATAATTGGGAAGGCATGAAGACGCTATACGAAAAATCTGAATTGCCTTTAATTGCAGATGAAGCCTGTGTGGCAGAAACTGATGTTTTGAAATGCTATGAACATTTTCATGGCATCAATATTAAACTGACCAAATGCAGCGGTATTACACCAGCTCTCCGCATGATCAATAAAGCACGGGATCTTAAAATGAAGGTAATGGTAGGCTGCATGAACGAAAGCTCCATTGGCACTGCAGCTATTGCACAACTGGCGCCATTGCTGGATTATGTAGATATGGACGGGCCGTTATTGTTAAGTGAAGATATTGCAGAAGGCATTGGTTTTGCCGATGGCAAAATACAATACCGGGAAGGCAATGGGCTTGGTATAGTATTTAACGGCTTTTAAATAAAATGTGTTTTATGCTGTTAAAATAAAAATATATTTGGTGATAAAATCATTCCTTCTTTACTTTGCGCTACAAATGATAAAATTTACACACATACATCATCATCATTATTTACCAGCGGGTAAGCTATGTTGATTTGTATGTGATACACATATTTTAAATTAAAGGCTTACAGTTTGTAAGCCTTTTTTTATTATTAAAAATTAAAAAAGATATGCTCAAAATAGCAGTTCAAAAATCAGGGAGATTGTATGAAGAATCTGTAAAGTTGCTGAAAGAATGCGGTATACAGTTGGCAAATGGAAACAAGCAGTTAAAAACTACTGCAGAAAATTTTCCTTTGGAAATCTATTTTCTAAGAGATGATGATATTCCGCAGTATGTGTTTGACAGTGTTGCAGATATTGGAATAGTAGGAGAGAATGTATTGTTGGAAACAGCCAAAGACATTGATCTTGTTTACCGGCTCGGTTTTGGTAAATGCCGCCTTAGCCTGGCAGTGCCTAAAGAAATGCAATATAAAAATGTGAGTGATCTGCAAGGCCTTAAAATTGCCACTACTTATGCTACGCTTACCCAACAATTTTTAGATAAAAATAATATTACAGCAGAGATACATGAAATAAGTGGCTCTGTGGAAATTGCCCCGGGTATTGGTTTGGCAGATGCTATTTGCGATCTTGTCAGCAGCGGTAGTACGCTGTTTACAAACGGACTGAAAGAAGTAGAAACAATATTGCAGTCAGAAGCTGTGTTGGTTGCTAACAAAAACCTTTCTGAAGAAAATAAAGCAATACTCGAAAAATTGTTAATGCGTATCAATGCAGTTAAAACTGCAAAGAATAATAAATACATTTTAATGAATGCGCCCAATCACCAATTGAAAAATATTGCCGCTATTTTACCGGGTAGTAAAAGCCCAACCATTGTGCCATTGGCTACAGAAGGCTGGAGCAGCATACACAGCGTTGTAAATGAAAACGATTTTTGGGATGTGATTGAAAAATTAAAAGCGCTGGATGCACAGGGAATTTTAGTAGTGCCGATTGAGAAAATGATCATGTAATAAATTTATCAAATTAAGATGAATACTATTTTTAAAGAACCGTTACTTGCAGATTGGAAAGAAATTATAACCAGGCCGGTGATGGATCTTAAATCACTGGAAGAAATTGTACTGCCTGTTTTAAATGAGATCAAAACAGATGGAGATACCGCTGTAAAAAAATATGCATTACAGTTTGAAGGAGTATTACCAACAGATCTGAAAATAAGAGAAAGTGAAATTGCAAATGCAGGTTCTCAATTAAGCGAAGAACTTAAAAATGCCATTTTGCTTGCGAAAGAAAATATTACAAAGTTTCATTCTGCGCAAGTACAAAGTATTCAGAAAATTGAAACAACCAATGGTGTAACATGCTGGCGAAAAGCAGTTGCAATAGATAATGTGGGCCTATATATTCCCGGTGGCTCTGCGCCTTTATTTTCAACCTTGTTGATGCTTGCTATACCTGCACAAATCGCAGGCTGTAAAAATATTTTTGTTTGTACACCGGTAGATAAAACTGGTAAAGTTCATCCGGCAGTTCTATATACGGCATCGCTGTTGGGATTGAAAAATATTTTCGCCGTAGGCGGAATACAGGCAATTGCGGCAATGGCTTACGGTACAGAAACCATTGGTAAAGTGAATAAAATATTTGGCCCCGGAAATCAATATGTTACCTGCGCCAAGCAATTGATAAATAGGGAAGGCATTGCAATTGATATGCCTGCGGGCCCAAGTGAAGTGCTTGTGTATGCTGATGAAACTGCAGTGCCTGCATTTGTTGCAGCTGACCTTTTAAGCCAGGCAGAGCATGGTGCCGACAGCCAGGTAATATTGGTAGCTACTTCAGAAAAGATCATTGAAGAAGTAAAAAGTAACATTGAATCACAACTGGCAAAACTACCACGCAAAGAAATTGCAGAAAAAGCACTTACTCATAGCCGTTTGGTTGTATTTCAAAATGTTGATACTGCATTTGATTTTATAAATGAATATGCAGCAGAGCATTTAATTATTGCTTCAGAAAATGCTGTTGAACTGGCGGATAAAGTTCGGAATGCCGGTAGTGTTTTCCTGGGTAATTTCTCTCCGGAAAGTGTCGGCGATTATGCGTCAGGCACCAACCATACACTACCTACAAATGGTTATGCAAAAGCTTATAGCGGGGTGTCAGTAGATAGTTTCATAAAGCAAATTACTTTTCAGCAGTTATCGCAACAAGGCATAAATAATATCGGCCCTGCTGTAGAAACTATGGCAGCAGCGGAGGGCCTGGAAGGACATAAAAATGCAGTAACTGTTCGCTTAAATTATAACCCAGCTAAAACAAGTGAAAATGAAAGTTGATATCAACAGTATGGTCAGGAAAAATATCCAATCTTTAAAACCTTATTCTTCTGCAAGGCATGAGTTTGAAGGAAATGCATCCGTATATCTTGATGCAAATGAAAATGCATTTGGCTCTGTGTTGGAAGAGAATTTTAATCGCTATCCAGATCCTTTACAGTGGCAATTAAAATTTCAACTGGCAAAAATTAAAGGCGTACCTGCAGAAAATATTTTTATCGGTAATGGTAGTGATGAAGTGATCGATCTTGCTTACCGGATATTCTGTAACCCTGCAAACGACAATGTGATCGTTTGCCCACCAACTTATGGTATGTACGAAGTAAGCGGTAACATAAATGATGTGGAAATACGTAAAGTAAATCTTACAAAAGAATTTCAATTAGATATCGAAGCAATTATAGAAGCATCAGATAGTAACACAAAATTATTGTTTATCTGTTCTCCAAATAATCCTACAGGCAATAATATGAACCGGGAAGATGTCGAATGGCTGTTGAATAATTTTAACGGCATTGTGATCATTGATGAAGCTTACATAAATTATTCGGCGCAGAAAACATTTATCCAGGAACTGACAGAATACAATAATTTGATTGTAATGCAAACACTCTCCAAAGCGTGGGGCCTTGCGGCTTTGAGGCTGGGGCTTTGCTTTGCTTCAATGGATATTATTAATTTATTCAATAAAGTAAAGCCACCGTATAATATTAATCTTGCTTCGCAGGAACTGGGCTTAAAAGCTTTACAGGAAACCCCGCAGGTAAATGAATGGATAAGGGTAACAGTAGAAGAAAGAGCAAAACTCGAAAGCCAGTTGAAGCAGTTTTCATTTGTTGAAAAGATCTTTAAAAGTGACGCTAATTTTTTATTGGTCAAAGTAAATGATGCTGATAAAATTTACAGTTACCTTTCTGCAAATGGAGTTGTAGTAAGAAAACGAAACCATGAACCACTTTGTGAAGGTTGTTTACGGATCACAGTTGGCACACCAGAAGAAAATAATGAATTGATTGACTTTTTAAAAAATTATAAATAAAATTATAATGAGTAAAAGCGAAGCACCTAAGAAGGTTTTATTTATCGATCGGGATGGAACACTGATCAACGAAGCACCGCCGACTTATCAACTGGATTCATTTGATAAGTTGCAATTCTATCCTCATGTATTTGAATATATGACAAAAATTGCAACAGAGTTAAATTATGAATTGGTGATGGTAACCAACCAGGATGGGCTGGGAACAGCATCTTTTCCGGAAGATACTTTCTGGCCGCTGCAGAATTTTGTGATAAGTAGTTTTAAGAATGAGCAGGTGATATTTTCAAATGTATTTATTGATAAAACTTTCCCTTACGAAAATGCGCCAACCCGAAAACCAGGCACAGCAATGCTTACATCTTACTTAAGTAATCCTGCGTATGATATTGCAAATTCGTATGTGATCGGCGACAGGATAACAGATATGCAGCTTGCACATAACCTCAACTGCAAAGGTATCTGGCTGAATGTGAACGAACAATTAGGCGCAGGTGAAGTAAGTGATAACATAGAAACACTGAAAGAAAAAACCATTGCTTTAACCACACCGGATTGGGAAAAAATATATACTTATTTAAAACTGCCCCCAAGAATTGTAAAGCATGAAAGAAATACTAATGAAACGAAGATATCTGTTGAGATAGATCTTGATGGAACCGGTATTTCTAAAAATGAAACCGGTCTTGGTTTCTTTGATCACATGCTGGATCAGCTTGCCCGCCATAGCGGAATGAATTTGAAAATAAAATGCGATGGTGATCTACATATTGATGAGCATCATACCATTGAAGATATAGCTATTGCTTTGGGAGAAGCTTTTGCAAAAGCATTGGGAGATAAAAAAGGAATAGAAAGGTATGGTTTCTTATTGCCGATGGATGATTGCCTGGCGCAGGTGGCTATTGATTTTGGTGGCAGAAGCTGGCTGATGTGGAAAGTAAAATTCAAAAGAAATAAAATAGGGGATATGCCGACAGAAATGTTTTATCACTTTTTTAAATCGTTTACCGATGCCGCTAAATGCAATTTGAATATTAAAGCAAAAGGTAAAAATGAGCATCATAAAATAGAGGCGATTTTTAAAGCATTTGCAAAAGCAATAAAGATGGCCATAAAAAGAGATATTAATAATAACAACCTGCCCACTACAAAGGGAATATTATAAATGGAAATTGCAATTATAAAATACAATGCCGGTAATACACAAAGTGTATTGTATGCCCTGCAACGGCTGGGGTACAAAGCGATTGTGACGAATGATACCAACGAATTACGGAATGCAGATAAAATAATTTTCCCTGGCGTAGGGAATGCCGCGGCTGCAATGCAAAGTCTTCAGCAAAGTAAACTGGATGAATTGATACCCACTCTAAAGCAACCTGTGCTTGGTGTATGTGTGGGTATGCAATTGCTTTGTAATTATTCAGAAGAAAATAATACAAAATGCCTCGGCATTGTAGATACAACTGTAAAGAAATTCGACTCAGCAGAATTTAAAATTCCGCAAATGGGCTGGAATAATATTTACGATTATAATTCTGTATTACTGGATGGGTTGAAAGAGAATGAGTTTGTTTATTATGTGCACAGTTATTATGCAGAGATCTGTAGTGCCACTGTTGCCAAAACAGATTACATTTTACCTTACAGCGCTATTCTGCAACAGGATAATTTTTATGGCGTACAATTTCACACAGAAAAATCTGCGCAGGCAGGCGATAAAATTCTTTCAAACTTTTTAGAACTGACATGAAAATAATTCCGGCAATTGATATTATAAATGGTAAATGTGTGCGGCTTACGCATGGCGATTTTGCACAGCAAAAAATTTACAATGATGATCCCGTAATTGTTGCTAAAAGCTTTGAAGACGCAGGGATACAACGCTTACATTTGGTAGACCTTGATGGTGCAAAGGCTGGTGCTATTCAGAATATTAAAGTGCTGGAGAATATTACATCAGCTACTAAATTGCAGGTTGATTTTGGGGGCGGCATAAAAACAGAAGCAGATATAAATGCAGTTTTTAATGCCGGAGCAAAGTTTGCAACTATCGGTAGCCTTGCAGTAAAACAACCGGAATTACTGGCAGCATGGATTACAAAATATGGAGCCGATCAGTTTTTTATAGGTGCAGATGTGTTGGATGAAAAAATAAAGATCAGTGGCTGGCTGGAAGATGGCGACATAAATATTTTTTCTTTTTTAAAGAACATGATGGAAATGGGAGCAGCTAATTTTTTCTGTACAGATATAAAAAAAGACGGCGCCATGCAAGGCCCATCTGTAGAATTATATAAAAAAATAATTGATAAATTTCCTGGCATTCAGCTTACCGCAAGTGGCGGTGTTACAACATTGCAGGATCTGGAAGAGCTTGAAAGCATTGGCTGCAGTGCTGCCATTGTAGGTAAAGCTATTTATGAACAAACGATTACTTTAAAAGAACTAAGTAAATTTTAAGAATGCTGGCAAAAAGGATCATACCATGTCTGGATATAAAAGATGGCCGCACAGTAAAGGGCGTAAACTTTGTAGATATAAAAGATGCCGGTGACCCGGTAGCTTTGGCGCTTAATTATGCACAACAGGGTGCGGATGAATTGGTTTTTTTAGATATAACGGCAACGATAGAACGAAGAAAAACACTGGTAACGCTGGTAAAAGAAATCGCTGCTACGATCAACATACCGTTTACCGTAGGTGGTGGGATTACTACTGTTGCAGATGTAGAAGTACTTTTAAAGAATGGCGCTGATAAGATTTCCGTTAACTCTGCTGCATTTAAAAACCCAGACATACTTACGGAGATGAGCAATGCATTTGGTAGCCAGTGTGTGGTATTAGCCATAGATACCAAAAAAGAAGCAGATGGCGAATGGTATGTATATTTAAACGGTGGCAGAACAAAGACT
The DNA here is from genome assembly GCA_039918155.1 of Ferruginibacter sp. GTDB lineage: Bacteria > Bacteroidota > Bacteroidia > Chitinophagales > Chitinophagaceae > Ferruginibacter. The sequence continues at coordinate 18,881 of JBDSIB010000100.1, read as the reverse complement.
GAAATGAAAACAATGGAATGGGCTGATAAAGCAGTGCAGGCCGGTGCCGGTGAAATATTATTAACGAGTATGAACAATGACGGAACAAAAAATGGATTCGCATTGGACATTACTGCAAGTTTATCTAATTCACTTTCAGTGCCGGTAATTGCATCTGGTGGCGCAGGTAATATGCAACACTTTAAAGAAGTATTTTTAGATGCCAATGCGGATGCAGCTTTGGCGGCAAGCATTTTTCATTATGGTGAAATTGGTATTCCTGAGTTGAAGCAATACCTGCATGATGAAAATATTTCTATACGATTATGAACGTTGATGTATTGTTGATAGATAACTAAAAGTAGAAGTCCCGATTCAAATGTAATATCGGGATGCCGATAAGATCGGCAAGTGCAACGATGATGACTATTGGTATACTGCCCGGACAAAAAATAAAAAAATATAAAAATGAAAATTGATTTTAAAAAATATTCAGATGGCCTTGTTCCGGTTGTAGTGCAAGATGCAACTACTTCTAAAGTATTAATGCTTGGCTTTATGAATGACGAAGCGCTTCAGAAAACCATGCATGAAAAAAAAGTAACTTTTTTTAGCCGGAGCAAGCAAAGGCTCTGGACAAAAGGGGAAACAAGCGGTAATTTTCTAAATGTAAAATCGGTAACACCTGATTGTGATTATGATACTTTATTAATAAAAGCAATCCCTGATGGGCCTGTGTGCCATACTGGTGCTGATACCTGCTTTAATGAAAAAAATGATGCATCTCCTTTTATATATGACCTTGAAAAGATAATTGTAGACCGAAAAAATAATCCTGCGGAAGGTTCTTACACCAATAGTTTATTTGCAAAGGGCATTAATAAAATTGCACAAAAAGTAGGAGAGGAAGCTGTGGAATTGGTGATTGAAGCAAAAGACAATGATGCAGATCTTTTTAAAAATGAAGCCGCAGATCTTTTATTTCATTATTTAATTTTATTGCAGGCAAAAGGATTTTCTTTGTCAGATATAGAAGGGGTTTTAAAAGATAGGCATAATAAAAAATAATGACGTGCATTATTCGGTCCACCAGAATATTTTGTCAACTTTTCGAACACTTTCATTTGTCTGAGCCGGGATAACGACTTCGAAATTTACTTGCCCTTCTGGAGAATAATTGTAATCTTCCGGGTCAAATAATTGTCTGATCTTAAATTCATATTTTCCGTTGTCTAATTGAATATATAATTCAGCGTTATGTTTAGCTGGAATTTTTTCGTCCGCATATTGTGCAACCATTGTCAATTCTTCATAGTTAGTCAAGAATATTTTACCGTTAGTGATGTTGAGAGCTTTATAAAACTCTCTAAATGATTTTTTGTCCAACTGCGTATTTACAAAGTCTACTGTCCACGCATTTTCAGAGCCAGTCGACCATAATATTAAATTGTCATTATTCATTTCGTCAATGAAATGATTTACTAATTGTGGTAATTCCCAATCTTCACTTATAAAAGATTTGTACTTGTCTGCGTTAATAATTCCTAAAAATCCAGAGTCGTCCGTTATTGTAAGTATTGTTGAATTTTGCATTGACTTGTAGAAACTTTGTTGTTAAAGAGGTGCTCAAAAAGGCTAATATAATTTACTACCCATTCAGCAACTTCCCTTTCTGACTATCATATTCCCCTTGTGTAATTGCGCCGCTCTGCAACAGATCAAATAATTTCTGCAATTCATCTGCAATCATTTGCTGGCTGGGTTGGCGATTATAAACTGCTGTGTTTTCTGCAAACGACTTAGCAATTTGTAAAGCCTGATTGTTCAATTGTGTTTTTTTATATTCTTCCTGTGCATGTGTAATAGTATCTTTTAGCAGTTTAGGGTGGTGTATCATTTCATAATTTGTTTCACCAAGCTCGGCAGCAGTTTTTATATCTACATTTCCAAATCCAAAAATTCTTCCCCAGAAAGATTGCGAGTATTCAATGTTATTTATTTTCTCCAACGGACTTTCTTTTGCATGGCGGGTAAATACACCGCCCTCGTCTATCACTCTTATATTGGTAACAGCCCATATATTATGCACCCAAACAAAATAAGCGCTGAGCGGATACAATGCTGTGATCAGTATTATTAAAAATGCAGTTGACGCACTTAAAAATATAGCGCAAATCACTGTGATTAGCACCCATATAAAAAAAGGCATCGCCAGTTTCAACCAGTGATGCCTAATTATTAATAATACTTTTTCGTTTGGTTTTAATGCTGTCCTCATAATGTACAAGATAAAAAAAATATGAAGACTTATGCAAAAACTATTACCAGATCTTCACCCTCAAGCTATCAGGCCTGTACATTTTATCGCCTGGTTTTATATTGAATGCTTCATAAAACTCGGGCACATTTACAAATGGTCCGTTCACTCTTTCTTTTGCCGGTGCATGCACATCCGTCATCAACCTGCTGGCGAGAGATTCTTTCCTTGTTGTATACAACCAACCTAAAGCATAGCCCAAAAAATAGCGCTGTAAAGCTGTGTAGCCACTTATCTTTTCATTCTTTTTGTAAGCATCTGTTTTCTTAAAAGCATCAAGGCCAAGCAGCACACCACCAAGGTCAGCAATGTTTTCACCCTGCGTAGCTTCTCCATTTACATGCATTGTATCTACCGGCGTAAATTCATTAAATTGATTGATGATCATTTTTGCTCTTGCTGAAAATTCTTCACCATCTTTTTTGCTCCACCAGTCTTTTAAGTTTCCGGCCGCATCATATTGTCTTCCCTGGTCATCAAAGCCGTGTGTAATTTCGTGGCCAACGGTAGATGCAGCAGCATAACCATATACCAATGCATCATCCAGGTCTTCATCTTTATAGCCCGGTACAGAAAATATTCCGGCTGGTAATACAATTTCGTTATTGCTCGGGTTATAATAAGCATTATAGGTTTGCGGTGTCATTCCCCATTCTGTGCGGTCAACCGGTTTACCTAATTTATTTATATCATAATTGCTCCACCATTCATTTGCACGTATCATATTTAAAACCCATGGACCATTGTCAATTTTCATGCTGCTGAAGTCTTTCCATTTATCAGGATACCCAACTTTTTTTGAGATTTTCGCAAGTTTTTCATACGCTTTTTGTTTGGTGCTGTCACTCATCCAGGTTAGCTTTTCAATTCTTTCTTTGTATGCAGTGCGAATATTTTCTACAATATCAGTATATCTTTTTTTAGCAGCTTCGCTAAAATATTCTTTTACAAAAAGCTGGCCCAAAGCTTCACCCATTGCATTTTCTTCTGCATTTAAAACTCTTTTCCAACGCTCCTGTGGTTGGGTTACACCACTCAGTGATTTTGAATATTCGAATCTCTCATTAAAAGTTTTTGTATCAAGATAAGATGCAAAAGAACTGATCAGTTTTACTTTCAAATAATTTTTCCAGGTAGTTATCGGGGTACTTTTTACTTCATTACTAAGTGCGGTATAAAATTCCGGCTGCCCTACAATTACAGAATCTACTTTGTTGTACCCGGTTGCTTTTGCATACATGCTCCAATTTATACCTGGAGAAATTCCGGCCAGACCAGCATAACTCATCTTGTTATAATTTTTGTAAGGGTCACGCAGGTCGGCCAGTTTGCGGCTTGCTTTTGCAAGGTTAGTTTCCAATGCAAATATTTCATCCGCATCTTTTTGTGCATTGGCACTATCAATGTGCGTCAGCGTTTTCAGCAAATAAATTTTATAAGCATCCCTTACTTTAACTGTTCTTGCATCTGTATTGAAATAATAATCCCGGTTCGGCATTCCCAATCCCCCCTGCGACATCTGCACCGCTATTACATCACTATTCTTATCATCCTGACCAACACCTGCTGAAAAAAGGCAACGCACACCTTTGTTATGCAGGTCTGCAGCTTCGTTTATTAATTCATCCGTATTTATTATAGCATCTATTTTCTGCATTTCGCCTGCAAGTGGCGTCAGTCCTGCTTTATCAATGCCGGCAGAGTCCATTCCGCTTATCCAGAAATCGCCGATCTTTTGTGTAATTGAACCTTCTTTTGCTTTTGCATTTACAGCATCTTCATTTATTTTTTTCAGCTTCGCATAAATATCGTCCTGCACCATATTACCAATTCCCCAGCCACTTTCCGATGCCGGAATCATCGTTCTTTTTATCCAGCCGCCATTTGCGTAATCAAAAAAATCATCACCCGGCCGTACCGTGCTGTCCACATCTGCAGCCAATATATCCGGCTTACTAGTTTCTGTAGTAGAAGAATGATTATTACATGCTGCAATGCTGCAGCATACAATAAAAAATGCAATTAATTTTTTCATCACTTTTTATTTTGTTTAAAATATTTTTTGGTTACAGGCATTTATTTTTCATAGCGGCATTGTTGTGTCACTCACTTGTACGGCATACCAATGGTCATCTTTTACCGAAGCGTACCGGGTTTGTGCTTATTGTAACATTTTTAATGAATGCAGCGTTAAATGTAAGTATTCAATTTTTGGTACAAAAAATATTTTGATGAGAGGTAGTTTATACGGATTTTCGCAATATGACTCCTGAAAGATCAGCAAGGCTGGAAAGTGTATTAGCAAAGCGGCAGCCCGGCTTAACCGTTGTACTCGAAAATGTTTCAGACCCACACAATATCTCTGCAGTAATGCGTACCTGCGATGCAGTTGGCGTGCAGGAAATTTATATTTTAAACAGCAAGATTGAAATGCATAAGCAATGGAGTGCTAAAAGTTCTTCCAGCGCTGCCAAGTGGCTTACAATTCACCAGTTTACTGATGTCAAAGAATGCTTTACAGCACTCAGAAAAAATTTTACCAAAATATATACCACGCATCTCAGCACCGATGCAGTAGGTCTTTATCAACTTGATCTTACAGAAAACACTGCCCTCGTTTTTGGCAATGAGCATGATGGCGTTAGCGAAGAGATCATTTCTCTTGCAGATGGAAATCTTATTATACCGCAGGTTGGTATTATAAAATCATTGAATATTTCTGTTGCCTGTGCGGTATGTCTATACGAAGCTTACCGACAAAAAGAAACTGCCGGTCACTATTCCAATCTACAATTATCTTTAGATAGTTACGCAGATCTTAAAACAAAATGGGGATTTGAAGAGGAAGTATAATAACGTAGCTCAGGAAATTTTCTCCCCACATTCTCATTTGATACCCAATTTTTAACTACATGACTTCAAAAAAAAGGCTAAATACTTATTTTATTCCCTTTTTCCTTGGCATATCATTTGTCTTACAAGCATTTATATTAAAATACGATAATGCTGTTTTTTAGGAAAAACCTTCTTCTGATAATTTTTATTGCTGCTTGTTTACAAATGAGTTGCCAGAATGATACTGATAAGGACAAGTTTCAGAATACTGATATGTATGATCTTGCCACTCCAACCATCATAAATCTTCCGCAGGAATTAGATGAAATTTCCGGTATTGCTTATTACCCAAAAGATACAAGCGTATTTGCTATAATAGATGAGGACGGACTACTCTTTAAAATACCTATAATGCACACTGAGAATACAAGGCAGTGGTCTTTTGATCATAAAAGGGATTATGAAGATGTGATTTTAAAAGACAGTACTTTTTACGTATTGGTGAGTAATGGTGATCTTATAAAAGTTGATTTTATTAACGATAGCATTGTTACCGGGAAAATAGAGTTTGGCGAAACTTCCAAAAAAGTAAATGAATTTGAAACACTTTATTTTGATGATTCAGAAAAAAAAATGGTGGTGATGTGCAAGAGCTGTGAGGATGATAACAAGAAAAAGGTAAGCTCATTTGTGTATAATGATTCTTCAGGCAATTTCACTTCTTACATAAGTTTAGATCCGGCGGCTGTTGTAAAAAAAATAGAGGAGGATGGCAAATTTGTTTTAAAGCCCTCGGCGGGGGCCATCAACCCGGTTACAAAAGACCTTTATATAGTTTGTTCTGTAAATAAGTTATTGCTGATTACCGACAGAGAAGGAAACTTAAAAAATGCATACAGGCTCAACCCAAAAATTTATAAACAGCCGGAAGGCATCACTTTTACACCAGCAGGAGATATGATCATTTCAAACGAAATTTCTCTACAAGACCATGCTACATTACTCATATTAAAAAATAAAAAGAAAGCCAAATGAGAAAATATGATTTAATGCTCATCGCTTTTTTTTGCATGTCTGCATTGCATGCGCAGGATAGTTTGCAGGCAACCATTGTTCTAATTGGCGATGCAGGGCAACTTACTAATGGGAGACAGCCCGTAGTACGTGCAGTGCAAACCCATATTCCTTTAAATAAAAAAACAACTGTTGTTTACCTAGGCGATAATTTATATAAAACCGGTTTACCGGATAACACGTTGCCAACCTATGATATTGCCAAGGCACCGTTGGATTCGCAGATAATGATTGCAGGTAAATCACCGGTGAATGTATATTTCATACCCGGCAATCATGATTGGGCGAATGGCGGTAAAAATGGCTACGAATCTATATTAAGAGTACAAAATTATATTGATATTTTAGGAAATAAATATGTTACACAATTACCAAGAGATGGTTGCCCCGGCCCGGAGGAATTAAAAATAAATGATAACATTACTTTGGTAATAATGGATAGCCAATGGTGGTTGCAGCAAAATGATAAACCGGGTGTTGAGTCTGATTGTCCATGTAAAACAAAAGACGAAGTACTGGCAAAGCTGGATGATATTTTATCGCACAATGCTGATAAGCTTGTCATATTTGCAACACATCATCCGTTTCGATCGTATGGGCCACATGGCGGTTACTTTACTTTGAAGCAACACATTTTTCCATTCACTGATATCAACCCTAAATATTATTTTCCTTTACCCGTCATCGGTTCTATTTATCCCCTTACGAGGGCGGTATTTGGCACCGCACAGGATCTAAAGCATCCCCTTTACCAGGAAATGATCCATGATGTAGAGAATGTAATCAAGGGCCATCCAAATGTAATTTATGTATCCGGACATGAGCATACTTTACAAATGATACAGGATAGTGGCTACAATTATATTGTAAGTGGCAGTGGTAGCAAAACAGACCGGGTTTCAAAAGGCAAGAACAGTTTATTTGCTGCAAAAAAAAATGGGTTTGTTACTTTGCAGATATCCAAAAATAAAAATGTAACAGCTAATTTTTATGAAGTGGATGGTGATTCTGTAACGATGGCTTTCACCAAAAATATTTTAGATTTTTCAAAACAACCATTAAAGAAAAAAGACACTTTACGGGAAGTGGAATACGCCTTTAAAGACAGCGTGGTAATATCAGCATCCGATAAATATAAGCATGTCACAGGGTTACAGAAACGTTTTTTGGGAGAAAATTACCGGCAGGAGTGGAGCACGCCTATTAAACTAAAGGTTTTCAATATAAGAAAAGAGCACGGCGGCTTTACGATAAAAAGTCTTGGTGGCGGCAAGCAAACAAAGTCATTAAAGCTGGAAGATAAGAACGGTAAAGAATGGAGTTTAAGAAGCGTGGATAAAGATCCGGAAAAAGCATTACCTGAAAATTTTAGGGGAACGCTTGCAGAAAAACTTGTAGTAGATTTAATCTCTGCTAGTAATCCTTATGCGCCGTTGGTGGTAGCACCGCTTTCAAGAGCAGTTGGTGTGCCGGCAGCAGACCCTGAATATTTCTTTGTGCCGGATGATCCTGCCCTTGGTTATTACCGTCCTCTATTTGCAAATACAGTTGTTACATTAGAAGACAGGGATCCGGTAAAGGAAGAAAAAGATACAAAAAGTACTGATAAGGTTTTAAATAAAATGATTGAAGATAACGACCATCATGTAGATCAGCCTGCAGTATTGCGGGCACGCTTACTCGATATGCTGATTGGCGATTTTGACCGTCACGATGGCCAATGGAAATGGGGCACAAGAGATACTGGAAAAGGTAAGTTATACTACCCGGTTCCTAAAGATCGTGACCAGGCATTCTTTAATTCTGATGGATTGTTTCTTAATTATTTATCAAAGAGCCAAATGCCCTTTTTGCAAGGGTTTAAAAAGAAGATCCCCGATATTAAAGGATTGAATTATGTGGCCCGTGATTTTGACCGGACATTTTTAAATTCACTGGACAAAGAAGAATGGAAGGCAATAGCAGATAGTTTTTGCAAAGCGCTTACCGACAGTGTTATAATAAAGGCTGCATCTAAATATCCACAGGCAATTAAAGTAATGGACTCTGCTTTTACTGTGAAAAAATTAAAAAGCCGTCGGGATATTCTTACCAAACAGGCTTTAAAATATTATAACTACCTGGCAGAAGAAGTAACCGTAACCGGGAGTAACCAGCAGGAATACTTTCATATACAGAATAATAATGGGCTGATGGAATTGTCTGTGTTTGTAAAAAATAAAGAAAGTGATAGTTCTTCATTGATGTATCGTCGAACATTTAACTCTAAAGAAACTAAGGAAATTGTATTGTATGGCCTTAATGATGATGATAAATTTGAAATAGATAAAGATGTTTCTTCAAAAATAAAAGTGCGGATAGTAGGTGGTAAAGGCAAAGACACATTTGACTTGAAAGGTAATGTGCCTTCCACTATATACGATCTTACAACAGAAAAAAATGTATTGCTGAATACAAAGCGATCTGATAATGATTTTTCATCAAACCCAGCAGTACTTGATTATAAAAGAACAGGGTTTCAGTATAATAAATTTATTTTCCCGCAGATAAACCTCGGCTACAATGCAGAAGATGGAATATTATTAGGTCTCGGTTTTTCGTCAAAGACCTATGGTTTCAGGAAAGATCCTTATGCTACCAGCCAGAAGCTTACTACTTTATTTGCAGTCAATCGTGTGGCTGCGCAGGCAAAATACGAAGGTATTTTTAATCATGTACTTTTTAAAAATGATATCATTGTTAATGCTCAGCTTGTAAGCCCAACGCTTAATAATTTCTTCGGCTATGGCAATAATACAAAGTTTGACAAGAGCCAGCCACTCACGTACTACCGTACCCGCTATAAATTTGCAAGCTTCGATTTGTTGGTAAGGAAAAGATATAATGATATTTTTCAGGTTTCTTTGGGTCCTACCTATTATCGTTATTGGAATGGAAATGAAGATAATAAGAGCCGTATATTACTGGATCCATTGAGCTCTGGCCTTGATACAACTGGTCTGTTTTCTGTAAAACAATACCTTGGCATAAAAACGAAACTTGACATTAATTATATCAACAATGAAATATTCCCTACACGTGGCATTACATGGTTTACTGAATTCAGTGCATTAAAAGGTTTAAATAATAACAGTCATGCTCTTACAAAAATCCATTCTGATATGACTATTTATGCTTCCGTATCTGAAGAAAGTAAAGTAAATGCCATTTTTAGATTTGGTGGCGGGCATATATTTTCTAAATATTTTGAATATTTCCAGGCAGAATCCATCGGCAACAACAATTACGTCAGGGGTTTTAGAAAAAATCGGTTTACCGGAAATTCTATGGCGTACGGCAGCGCAGAACTAAGGTTTAGGTTGTTTCGTTCAAACTCCTATGTGTTACCAGGAGATGTTGGATTAGTTGGCTTTTACGATATGGGCAGGGTTTGGTTACGTAGTGAAGAATCTAGTAAATGGCATACATCAACAGGTGGCGGACTTTATTTTATTCCTTTTAATGTGGTGATGATCTCAGCTGTTGTTGCTGTCTCTAAAGAGGATAATCTTTTCAATTTTTCTGTTGGTACAAAACTTAATATAACTTTCTAAAATATGGACTATCAAAAAATTAACACTGACGTAGAAGAGCATGTAGTAAAATTGTTTAATGAGCTACAACCGCCTCAACTTGTTTATCATAATTTACTACATACAAGAAATGTTGTGCTAAGGTCAAAAGAGATTGCTCAGCATTTTGAATTAAGCGATAGGGAAATGCTTATTATAACGCTTGCTTCATGGTTTCATGATACAGGATATTTATTTGTAAAGCCATCTGAACATGAAGAAAAAAGTGTTTTATTAATGCGTGAATTTGCAGAAAAATATCAGTTACCTGAAGATATTACTGCAGAAGTTGCCTCTTGTATAATGGCTACCCGTATGCCGCAGAAACCGCAAAATCTTCTCGAAGAAATACTATGCGATGCTGATACTTATCATTTTGGTACCAAAGATTTTAAATTTAATAACAAACTTGCAGGAGAAGAAATGCGACTACAGCAGTTGCAGAATTTTTCAAGGTCGGCATTTGATGAAAGCACTATTTCGATGTTGAAAGGCCATAGATTTTTTACAAGTTATACGAAAGATCTGCTGAACACATCGAAAAAGAAAAATATAAAGAAATTAAAAAAAGAAAAGCATAAAAAAAATCATGTAGATGATATTATAACTAATAGTATTTCTGAAAAAGATGGTACGACAAAGGGAATGCAAACTATGCTACGGTTAACTTCAGGCAACCATATCAAATTAAGCGATATGGCAGACAGGAAGGCAAATATTCTTATTTCGGTAAATGCGATCATCATTTCTGTGATACTTTCTCAATTGATCAGGAGGTTGCAAACAGACCCTTATTTGACTATTCCTACAATTATATTCCTGGTTTCAGCAGTTTCAACAATCGTTGTAGCAATACTTGCAACGAGACCTAAAGTAAATAGTGGAAAATTTGCTGATCTTGATGTTGCCAATAAAAAAACCAATCTTTTATTTTTCGGTAATTTTCATAAAATGCCCGCAGAGAACTATGAAGCTGCCATGCGAACTTTGATGAGAGATTCAGATTATCTGTATGGTTCCATTATAAAGGATATCTACTATCTTGGTGTTGTATTAGGAAAGAAATACAGGCTTATCAGGGTTGCATATAATATTTTTATGGTTGGTATTATTATTTCGGTTATAGCATTTGCAGTAGCTTCATTTTTCGGTTCCGCACCGCCTACAGCGGCTATTCCAAATAAGGGAGGATCACCTTTTTAAATTAGTTAATGGCAGGAGAACAAAAAAAAGTCGCAGTTTTTTCAAGTCTAAGCAGGTTTCGTATTAGACGAGTTATTTATATTGCTTTTTTCTGGACTATCATAGATATTGTGGCTTCTTTATTGCTCGATTATTTAGCTGATCATACCCTTGTCTCACTATTTGTCAGGGAGTGTCTTGTATTCGTTATGAGCCTTATAATGGGATACCTTTTTGTATTTACTTTAAAACATGTATTTCGTAACGACGCTTTATGGAAAAACTTTCTGGCTAAATCTTTTATTCTTTTAGTAGCAGCTTTTGTGATGAATTTTTTTGTTCATTTTGTAGAAAATAAATTTATTGCCGGGTTCTCTGTTAGGGAATCACTTCATATTTTTTTTACAGAAAAAATGTTGCCGTCATGGATATTACGCCGCATGATCTACTGGTTAGTCATCTTCATGGTAACGCAATTATACCTCGAAATAAATGACAAATATTCACCCGGAGTTTTTCTTGATATTCTTTTTGGCAAGTATATAAAACCAAAAGATGAAAACAGGATCGTGATGTTTATCGATCTTAAAGATTCTACACCCATAGCCGAAAAGCTTGGCCACTATAATTATTTTTTATTTATCCGTGAGTTTATTTATCACGTTTCAATGGCATTGATCGAATCTGGCGGCATTATTTACCAATATGTGGGAGATGAAATTGTGGTATCCTGGGTATCGAGCCCGAAGCATGCAAAAAAAGCAATGAAGGCTATTATAGCTGCTAATAAAAATATACAAAAAAATAGTACCCGCTTTCGGCGTATCCATGGTATTATTCCCGAATTTCATGTAGGCATACATATAGGCGATGTTACAGTCGGTGAAATAGGAGTTATAAAAAAAGATCTTGCTATGAGCGGTGACACTATGAATACCGCTGCCCGTATATGTTCAGCCTGTAAAGATCTAAGTCGTAAATATCTCGTCTCTAAAGATTTTGTAGCATGTACTTCTCTCCAGGATCATCAATTAGAAAGTCTTGGTATTGTTGAGTTAAAGGGTAAATCATCTGGGGTTGAATTATTCTCACTGAATATTTGATTTGTTTTCTGAAATCATCAATTGTTTTTACCTAATATTCAGATAACTTTATTGTACCAAAGTTCTGAATGATGAATAAATTTTTTCTCAGCGTACTGCTGTTCTTTCCCGTTATATTATTAGCACAAAAAAAGCCTTTGACGCATTCTGTTTACGATGGATGGAAGTCCTTAGGCGAGAGATATATAAGTAACGATGGCAATTATATCGTGTATTCAATCAATCCACAGGAAGGTGATGGTGAGATGATTGTGCAGGGCACTAAAACAAACTTTAAAATAGTAATAGAGCGTGGCTATAATGCGGTGATATCTGAAGACAGTCGTTATGCATACATTAAAATTAAACCGCACTATCAGGATATACGGCAAGGGAGAATAAAAAAGACCAAAGGGGATGATCTGCCAAAAGACAGCCTTGCCATTGTAGAATTAGGAAAAGATAGGGTTACGAAAATAAGCAGAGTTCGTTCTTTTAAAACTCCTGAAAAAGGTTATGGCTGGTTGGCTTACCAAATGGAAGAACCTTTGCCTGATACATCTAAGAAAAAAATGAAAGCGGATTCAGTGAAGATCAAGATCGATATGCTTGCCAAAGTAGCAGATTCATTGATCAGAAAATCGTTAGACTCCATAAAAGGAAAAATAGAAAAGCAGGAAGTAATAACAGCCGCACAAAAAGCTGTAAAGGAAATTTATAAAAAAGCGGATGATATTTATCGGGAGAATTATGAAGATGCTGAAGGAGATGAACCTGGTGCAGGTAAAAGCCCGGGGGGAACAGAGTTGGTCGTAAAAAATATGAGCGGCGACAGCGCAAGAAGATTTAAGGATGTTAACGAATATTTATTTGATAAAAAAGGGAGCCAGCTTCTGGTAGAATTTACTAAAAATAGCAAAGACAGCAACAGCAAATCTTCTGTAATACTGTGGAACCTTGCAACGAATAGAGTAGATACAGTGATGAAAGGATTTAATGATTTAAAATCTTATGCATTCGATGAAGATGGAAACCAGCTTGCTTTTTTGGCCGAAAGAGACAGCAGCACAAAATCCCTTCAAAAATTTTATAAACTTTGGTACTATAAGCCTGGAAAGGATAGTGCGGTATTGTTGGCTGATAAAAATACAATTGGCATGCACTTAGGCAATACCGTTAGCGATAATGGATTTGTACGTTTTAGTAAAAATGCTGCTAAATTATTCTTTGGTGTTTCAGCCGTTCCGCCTGTAAAAGATACAAGCCTTGTTGATTTTGAACTGGCAAGGGTAGATGTATGGCATTATAACGATGATTATTTACAGCCACAACAGTTAAAAAAATTATCGCAGGAATTGCGGAAAAACTTTACAGCTTTAATCGATCCTGCAGTAGGCCAGGTGGTTCAGTTAGGCGACGATGATATAGAAAATGTTTCCTTGATAGATGAAGGAAATGCAGGTTGGGTGCTTGGACAAACAAGTAAAGGCAACCGTATAGCATCACAGTGGGAAGGCCGCACAAAAAATTCAGCATACATAATAAATGGGCAAACGGGAAACTGTAAAGAGATTGCGAAAGGAGAGTATGGTTTTTTTAGTGCATCTCCCAAGGGTAAATATGTGTATTGGTATAACCCGGTGCAGCGGAATTATTTTTCCTATAATGTATCCGATGGAACTACGAAAAATATTACCCAGAAGATAAAAGAACCTTTGTATGATATCGAAAATGATGTTCCGGACTTTCCTTCTGCGCAAGGTGCTATTGGCTGGACGGCGAATGATAAATATTTTCTTGTAAAAGATGTATACGATATCTGGCAGGTAGATCCTAACGGTGTAGAGCAGCCTAAAAATATGACCAATGGTTTTGGCAAAAAAAATAAAACAGATTTTAATTATGTTCGCTTTGATCCTGAGAAAAGATTTTTAGATGACGATGAAACTATCTTGTTGGTATCTCAGAATAAAACTAATAAGTACGGTGGGTTTTATACAAAGAAAATAAATATTGTTACTGATCCTGCACTTATTACAATGGGGCCTTATGTATATCAGGGCCCATCAAAAGCGAAGGATGCTGAAATGTATATTGTACAGCGTGCAAACAGCCAGGAGTCTGAATTGTACACTGCATCTGATTTGAAAAGCCTTATAAAAATAACAGACATTGCTGCACAACAAAAACCATATAACTGGTTAACCGCTGAGCTGGTTCACTGGAAAATGCTGGATGGTAAAATGAGTGAAGGAATTTTATACAAACCTGAAAATTTTGATCCAAAAAAGAGATACCCAATCATATTTTATTTTTATGAGCGTAATGCCGATAACCTTTATAATTATAAAGCGCCGGCACCAAGTGCATCTACAGTAAACGTTCCTTATTTTGTAAGCAATGATTATTTAATTTTTGATCCTAACATTTATTATAAAACAGGAGAGCCTGGCCAAAGTGCTTACAACAGTGTGGTAAGTGCAGCAAAATACCTGGGTAAAATGCCGTGGGTAGATAGTACCAGAATGGCGATACAAGGGCAGAGTTGGGGTGGCTACCAGGTAGCCTATTTGGTTACGAGAACTAATATTTTCAGAGCGGCAGAAGCCGGTGCACCGGTAGCAAATATGACGAGTGCTTATGGCGGCATCCGCTGGGGTACTGGATTGAACAGGCAGTTTCAATACGAAAAAACACAGAGCAGGATAGGAGCTACCCTTTGGGAAAGGCCTGACCTGTATATTAAGAATTCCCCCTTATTTGCTGCAGATAAAATAAAAACGCCTTTATTGATCATGCACAATGATGCAGATGGTTCTGTGCCGTGGTACCAGGGTATAGAATTATTTACTGCAATGCGTCGCTTAGGAAAAAAAGTATGGTTGTTGGAATATAATGGCGAAGATCACAATCTTGTTGAAAGAAAAAATCGTAAAGATCTATCTGTAAGACTCTCCCAATTCTTTGATTATTATCTTAAAGATGCAAGGCCTGCAAACTGGATAAAAAACGGCGTGCCTGCTATAGAAAAGGGAATTGATTGGGGACTGGAAGTAGAATAAGCAGTGATGATTAATTGAAATAAAATATGAATAAGCAACATCATTACAATGCACGAATAGTTTGGACAGGAAATAGCCGAGACGGTACAAAAAATTATCGTAGTTATCAAAGAAGTCATCAGGTAAGTGTCCAAAATAAACCAATTATAGAGGCTTCTTCCGATCCTTCATTTTTAGGCGATGCTTCAAAGTATAATCCTGAAGAGTTATTCCTGGCTTCTTTATCATCCTGCCACATGCTTTGGTATTTACATTTATGTGCTGATAGCGGAATTACTGTTGTAGAATATGTTGATGATGCAACGGGCACGATGGAAGAGAATGAAAACGGTGGTAGGTTCACAGAGGTTATTTTGCATCCGCAGGTAACCATTACCGATAGTGATAAAATTAATGCGGCGAATGAGCTGCATCACAAAGCTCATCAATATTGTTACATTGCCAATTCCTGTAATTTCCCGGTAAAGCATTTGCCGGTGTGCATTGCACAATAAAAGATATATTAATAAAAAAAGCTACTGGATAAATGTCCAGTAGCTTTTTATTATAGCGTTTATGTATATAA
This sequence comes from Ferruginibacter sp., assembly GCA_039918155.1. Taxonomy (GTDB): domain Bacteria; phylum Bacteroidota; class Bacteroidia; order Chitinophagales; family Chitinophagaceae; genus Ferruginibacter. Next base: position 3,174 of record JBDSIB010000100.1, on the reverse strand, counting down.
AATAGCCCCTTGCAGTTCCCTCTCTATTGGAGAGAGGTTGGGGTAAGGTTTAAAATTAGCCTCCGAAAAGACCTTTGATTGAATCCATTATTCCACCGCCGCCCTGGCTGCTTCCACCTTTATTGCTGAAAGCAGCGGTTATATCACTCAAGTCAACTTTACCATCTCCGTTCTGATCAAGTGGATTACTTCCGGAAGTGGTATTTCCGCCGCTGTTATTTCCCCCACCTGTAAATTTGGAAAGGATACTTTGAATATCTATTCCGCCGGTGCTTCCGCCGCTCAGGCTGTTAAAAATGCTCTGGATATTAAAACTACCATCGTTTGTATCGTTTGTTTTATTTACCAGTTTACTCAATATCATCGGCAAAATGCTGGAAACAATTCCACCAGCCTGTTGACCGTTTAAACCAAACTTGCTCATCAGGTTACTGATAAGATTGCCGGAAATATTCTGAGTAACCGGATGGTCGTTTACATTACCGCCTTGCCCACTGAATAAACTCATCACTTCATTGGCTTTACCACTTGCCAGCATTGATTGCAGTGTACTCATAATTGTACTACCTGTTTCCTGCATTACTGCTGCATTCTGATCATTTGGCACGGCTGGATTCTCTACAACGGCCTGTTGTGAATTTTGCTTGATGAGGTCCATTAATTCTTCTAACATATTTTAAATTTTTGGTTAAACAATTAATTATTTTTCCTGAAAGTAAGTATACTATCATCAATTAAATATAAATAAAATTTTCCATTACTAAAATAATAGCTGGCAACATTATTACTTAATTTATTTTGAAATATCAATGCGACACTGTTGTTCTTACAACTTTTCTTTGAAGAAGAAAGTGAGCCGAATTTTACCCTGTTGCCCAGCAATTGAAAAGGCATAGAAATAGTGTTACAGCCATCATTGCCTGTAAGTATATTTTCTGCAATACTGAACAATATCTGTGGTAATCCCTTTGAAAAATCAGAAGCATTCAGCATCTTGCCAGCAGTGCTTTCTAAAACCCAGCTATCGTTGATGCGGTAATCATATAAATATTTTCCACAGCCCGTGTATTGCTTTTCATTAAGTATTACCGTTGTTTTCCTTAAATTTTGTGTAGAGCATGCTGCTTCATCAACAATGATCTTCATCATTCCATTGGGCGTATTGGCGTTATAGATTGTTGTGCTGCCGGATGTAGTTGAAGAACCAATTGCAGTGGTTGTTAGCTGCGTCCCGTCATCTGCCTTAAAGGTAATGTTCTTATCAAAATTCACGTCCAGTTCCCAATTAACTGGGTTGGCGCCGGTAGCTGAAAAATCAATACCTGCGGCCTGTTTTAAAGAAAGAGAATCAGAAAGTTTGCTGCTGTACTTTGCAATATCTATATTTTTCTGGCTGGTTTGTTTTGCAGTATTGCATGCGAAAAAACAAATCGTACAAAAAAGGAAGAGCAACTTTTTCATTTAAACTATTTTATTAAATATACTTATTTAAAACACATCATCAGTCAAATCACATCGATGATATTTCTATATAACATTTGTTTATTAAATCTTAATTGTTTTATATAAAAAGCTATGGTAATTTTAATACCTGATTATCAGGTACAAATTTTAATAGATGAAACAAATTCTTTTAGTAGCCACCGTGTTTTTTTGCGCATGCAAAAGCACCCAAAAGATGAGCGGTACGCACACAACGCTACCACAAAATGTTAGCCTTAATGGCAAGCTTTTCAGTTCATTATTTATGCAGCGTTCTGCTGAGTACCGGGCATTGTGCCTGCAGGCTTATAACATTGCACATTTACGGGTAGATAATTATACTGCTAAAACAAATATGCCCAAAGCGATTATAACTGATATTGATGAGACAATTCTTGATAATAGTCCATATGCTGTACACCAGGCTTATAAAGGAAAAGAATATGAAGATGTAAGCTGGTATCAATGGACAGATATGGCTGCAGCAGATACCATGCCCGGCGCCGGGACTTTATTAAGATATATTGCTTCAAAAAATATCGACATCTTTTATGTTACCAACCGGGATCCCAGAGAAACTAATTCTACCATAAAGAATTTGCAACGCTACGGTTTACCAAATGCGGATGAAGCTCATTTTTTACCAAAAGTGAATGGCAGCAGTAAAGAAGATCGTCGATTGAATATTATGAAAACACATGAAGTTGTTTTATTGATGGGAGACAATCTTGCAGATTTCAGTAATTTATTTGATCATAAAGACGAAGCAACACGGCAGGCAAATACGGATGCTTCTGTCGCAGATTTTGGAAACCGGTTCATCGTTTTTCCAAATCCTAATTATGGCGATTGGGAAAGTAGTTTGTATAAATTCAATTATAAATTAACGCAGGCACAAAAAGATTCTGTGATAAAAGCAAATCTGAGGACTTACTAATTTCACTTTTTAAGCTATTAAAAAAGCAGCATATAATTATGCTGCTTTTTCTTTATTATTCCCTGAGTAATATTTTACAGTTGCCTGTTGATATCAAAATTTTCCAGCTCTTTGCTTACTGCATTTAAAAAGGTTGATCCTAATGCACCGTCAATAATTCTATGATCATAACTTAATGAAATATACATCATGTGGCGGATACCAATTGTATCTCCCTGGGCAGTTTCAATAACCATTGGCCGCTTTTTAATAGCGCCTACAGCCATGATGGCAACCTGTGGCTGATTAATGATCGGTGTGCCCATTATGCTGCCGAAAGTTCCAACATTTGTAAGAGTGAAAGTACCACCTGATGTATCATCCGGTTTTAATTTATTTGTACGGGCCGCATTTGCAAGGCCGTTTACCTGTTTGGTTAAACCAACCAGGTTAAGTTGATCAGCATTTTTTATTACCGGCACAATTAAGTTGCCGCTAGGTAATGCAGTTGCCATTCCTATACCGATATCTTTTTTTACAATTATGCGGTCGCCATCAACAGAACTGCTTAGCAGCGGATATTTTTTAATACATTTTACAATCGCTTCTACAAATAAAGGCGTAAAGGTTATTTTTTCGCCTTCTCTTTTTTCAAATTCTTTTTTTATTTTCTCCCGCCATAATACAAGGCTGGTAACATCACACTCTGCAAAACTTGTTACATGTGCACTGGTGCGTTTACTGTCTACCATGTGTTTGGCAATCAGTTTGCGCAT
>JBDSIB010000099.1:0-18343 GCA_039918155.1 Ferruginibacter sp. | reverse complement strand
TTGAGTGCCTGGGTTTTACTATTGGACATGATGAAATAAAATCCAGCCAACCATTTTGTGTATTGGAAAAAGATGGGTTACGTATAAATCTTTTTGAAAATGAAGCGCTTGCAAAAGAGCATTATCCCGAGTTTAGGTTAGTGACTAAAAATATTCAAGAAGTTTATGCAGCGGTTTCTAAATCTCATCCTGAATTTCTTCATCCAAACCTTAAAGAAATTACTCTTCGACCCTGGAGTGCGAAAGAATTTGCATTAAAAGACAATCAGGTTGGAATCGTAATTCAAGAATGGTAAAATTATTTTGCATTTTTATGCATTCATCTGTACCGTGGCAAAAAAAGTTCGCAGAAGATTTTGGATTTCCTGCCCTTCGTTAAAGTTATTTATCAAGTCTCCCTATTGAGTCGATATCCATTTCCAATGACTTATTATTAAGCAAGTTTATTTTTTTCTTCAATTTATAGGATGCTCTAAAAAGAAACAGGCCGATTACCAGGAGAATGTGACCGCCAAGAATTGAACCCAAAGTGTATGCAATATCATTTGATTGCGCATAAAATTCTTTGTAATGAAGAATATCAATTAATATATTACAAATGATTAAAAAAACACCAACACTAAAATATAAGATTCTTCGGATTTTCATACGTTCAGGAATGTAATATTTCATTAAAAATATGCAATTTTTAATGAAGGAAAATAAAGTGCAGCATCTTTAGTTGTAGCTGTAACACACTCTCTACAGTATCTCATCCGGCTGCGCTCTCCATGGTAACTCACCAATACTAAAAATACTTTCGAATGATTGTTTGGTAAAGAACTAATGCTGAATGGCTGGCGGACAGAAGCGGCAGCCCCGAGGAGCGAGGGCTACAGCGGAAGGCCGCAACTACTGCTGATTATTGTAAAATGCTGAAAGCCCCAACTCTCTTTAGTATCTCGCCGATACCAAAAAATGTTTCAAATGATTGTTTAGCATAGTTTGAAACCAGGGCGACGGTTGCTTTTAATTTTCAGCTTTGAAAATACCTAGAATGTGGGTGGGTTATTTATTTTTTAAGCATTACTGCAAATGCACCATCAATAGTTATAGGTTTACTTTTAGCAGCATCATAATTATTACTTTCATTTAGCTGCGCTTTGTAAGTACCCTTTATCATTTTACCTTCGGGCGTCTCTTTTATATCAGTTATGGTAATGCAATTGGGTACAGCCCCCTGGTGAAAATTATCATAATCCCAGGTTTCATTATCTGCTGTATTGTCATCCAGTAAACTTATGCCATAGCCACCTGCACCTTCTTTAACGCTGTTATAATTACCGACACCAGTTTTACTAAATGGAGCTAAACTTAACAACACATTGGTTTTTGCATCAGCATCTTTTGTAAATATCTGCAGCTTATCGTCAATCTCACTGTAGGTTGCCAGAATCTCGTTGGGAATTGATTTCCAGTTTTTACCGGCAATTACAGCTGTTACAAACTGGTCGTCTGAAGTTTTTGTATTTACTGCTTTATCTGTTTGGCTGTTATTACAGGCTATAAAAAACAGCAAGGCGAAGGATACTAATATTTGTTTCATTATTGTATTGTTTTTTTCAAAAATACAATTAATTAGATATATAAAATTTACAAACCGGGATTAAGTTTTTTTTAAAATTATTTCGAAAGCTATTTCTATTGGTTGGTTCGGCACTCGATTTTTTTTCCAATTTTTGATCACCCTCAAATACCTAATACAGGTTATTTAAGAATGTGCTTTTCAAAGTAGCTCACCGAAACTAAAAATATTTTCGAATGATTGTTAAGTAAAGAACTACATCTGAATGCTATCTATCAACAGCGCTTCCGGCGGACGAATATTTTTTTGGCTTTTTGTTGTTATCTTGTAATTCAGTTTTTAATCTGCTTTAGTTAGGGGGCCTGACCAGCAATTAATAACCTGCCATCGGCAATACTCAACTGTTAGCTGCAATAAATTGTGCCATCATATTTATAAAGAATATTCCAACCTTAAAAAAAATGAAAAAAATAACATTACTAATATTAATCACTTCTGTATTTGCAGCCTGCAATACAAATTCAAAAAATATATTTGATACTATTATCCGCAATGGAACTATTTACGATGGAAATGGCGGGGATCCGTATAAAGCAGACATAGCTATTAATGCCGATACCATTGCTTTTATTGGTGATCTGAAAAGTGCAACAGCCGAAAATGAAATTGATGCAAAAGGGAAAGCCATTGCACCCGGATTTATAAACATGCTGAGTTGGGCAAATGAATCGTTGATAGGAGATGGTAATTCTCAAAGTGACATACGGCAAGGCGTAACGCTGGAAGTAATGGGTGAAGGCACCAGTATGGGGCCGCTTAATGCCGATATGAAAGCGGAAATGCAAAGTGATCACCCTTATAAAATTCTCTGGAACACTTTGGGAGAATATTTATCTTTTCTAGAGGATAAAGGAGTTTCCTGCAATATTGCTTCTTTTATTGGTGCAGGTACGGTTCGTGAATATGTGGTAGGTAAATACAACAGGGCGGCAACAGCTGCTGAGCTGAACCGTATGCAACTGCTGGTAAAGCAGGCCATGCAGGAAGGTGCAATGGGCGTAGGCTCATCACTGATTTACCCACCCGATAATTTTGCCAACACCGCTGAACTGATTGCTATTTGTAAAGAGGCATCCAAATATGGTGGCATGTATATATCGCACATGCGAAGTGAAGGAAATAAACTAAATGAAGCAGTCGATGAATTAATAACAATTGCAAGAGAAGCAAATATTCCTGCTGAAATTTATCATTTAAAAGCAGCCGGCAAAAATAATTGGTATAAGATGGATTCAGTGATAAAACAAGTGGAGAATGCGAGGGCTGCTGGTTTACACATTACTGCTGATATGTACACTTACCTGGCCGGAGCAACCGGTTTAACGGCTTCGTTTCCTCCTACATTGCAGGATGGCGGTTTTGATAAGCTCTGGTTTCGCTTACAGGATACCGCCATAAGAGCTCAAATGAAAATTGCTATGAATACGAATGCACAGGATTGGGAAAATTTATATTATGCAACTGGTTCGCCGGATAAAATATTGCTGGGTGCCTTTAAACAGGATTCATTAAAAAAATATACAGGAAAAACCTTGGCAGAAGTTGCTGCCATCAGGGGGACATCACCTGAAGAAACAGCCATGGACCTTATTGTACAAGACAGTACAAGAGTAGGAGTAGCCTATTTTTTAATGAATGAAGAAAACGTAAAAAAACAGTTGTCCTTACCTTGGGTAAGCTTTGGGTCTGATGAAGGAAGTTATGCTGCTGAAAGAGATTTTCTGATGTCAAATCCACATCCAAGAGCTTATGGGAATTTCATAAGAGTGATCGGTAAATATTCAAGAGATGAAAAGATATTGCCTTTGCAACAGGCAATTTATAAATTATCCAAACTACCAGCTACTAATTTGAAATTGCAAAAACGAGGAGAATTAAAATCAGGCTATTATGCTGATGTTGTGATATTTGATGCCAACACAGTTACAGATCATGCAACTTATGATAAGCCACATCAATATGCAACGGGCGTAGCAGACGTATTTGTAAATGGCGTACCCGTTTTAAAAAATGGAAACCATACCGATGCAAAACCTGGTAGATTTATTAAAGGCCCGGGATATAAGAAATAAAAAGAGAATTACTAAAATTACTGCATAGCAGCAAGGCCTGAAGGGTAAAATTTACTGGAAGTCGTTAACCTATCTAAGTATGAAAAGAAATAAATTATTGCAACGGTATTACCAGCTCTTCGAAGTATCTCACTCATACTGAAAATATTTTTGAATGATTGTTGAGTAAAAAAGAAATGCTGAATATTATCATGAGTTTGCAAATCATGATCTGCTCATAAAAGTTTTTATAAAAATAGTATTTTAAGTAAGCCCGGTTTTTATCTATTGTGTGAAATTGAAAGTTTCATTCAAAACTTTCAATAATTAATTGTTATTTTTAAAGCTTTAATTTTAATTCGAACCCTAAAACTATTGTAATGTTTAAAAATGTTTTTTCCTTCCAGGGACGTATCAGAAGAATGGAATACTGTATAAGTTATCTTATCTATATGGTCTTCGCAGTAACCTCTGATTTAATTACTGTTTATTATATCCCAAATGCAGACGTATCCCGTATGTTTATACTCTTACTTTATATTCCATTGATCTGGTTTATGCTTGCACAAGGTTCTAAAAGATGTCATGACCGGGGAAATAGCGGCTGGTATCAAATTATACCATTTTATGCTTTATGGATGCTGTTTGCAGATGGAGATATTGGCCCAAATGAGTATGGAGACAACCCGAAAGGAATTGGGAATTTTGATGAGATCAATTCAATAGGTGAACATCTCAATTTAAGCTCTTTTACAGGCATAAGAAATTCTAAAATTCCGCCTGAACAAAACCGTAAACGTATGCTGCCACTAAAAACCTAACCCAATTATGAGGAAATTTATATTGACTATTTTAACCTTGAGTTCAATGACTGTTTCGTTTGGACAAAGTTCTTTTAAGAAGAATGACCTTTATCTTGAAGCTGGTGGTAACGGACTTTTTGGCTCAGTAAATTATGAGAGACAGCTAACAAAACAACCATGACTTGGAGCTAGAATTGGTGTTGGTTTTTATTCTGAAAATGCTTTCTATCTGACAGTTCCTGTTGGTATCAACTACCTCTTTAAACTTAAAAACAACAAATCATTCATTGATGCAGGACTTGGCGTAACCTGGGCAAGAGTAGATGGTAAACTATTTTCTGACAGCAAAAATTCAACTGCAGACAATCTCGTAAATTTTATACCAAGTGTTGGCTACAGGAGACATACGGCAAAAGATTTAATGTGGCGAATCAGTGTGACACCGGTAGCAAATAACTATGGACTTGTGCCATGGTTAGGCGCTTCGATAGGAAAAAGGTTTTGAAGTTGACAACTTAACCTGCTGTCCGTAGTATTCACCCACACTAAAAATATTATCAAATGATTATTTAGTAAAGAACTCATGCTGAATAGTATCATAAATCTGCTCATAAAAGCTGTTATAAAAATAGTATTTGAAGTAAGCTACAGTTTTAACTTCTTTGCAGCGGTTGGTATTTTCCTAATAAAAAATCTCTGTTGAACTATCAGGCATAATCTCAAATAATTTGATTTCGTTTACTGTACTTTTGTTCGGACTTAAAATTAAATGAATGCTTATCCATGCGTAGTGCGACATTTCAGGCAATCGAACTAACCTTCTTTAACGAACAATAAAAACATTATGAGCAAAATCATTTTTGACAGTGGAATATCCCTTGATGGCTTTTTCGCCGGGGACAACAGAAGTCCAACCAATCCAAAGGGTGGAGTTTCAGGAAAAATTCACTCGTGGATGTTTAATGAAAAAGCATTCTGGGAACACCTGGGAATAGAAAGAGATAGTGAAGATGGACCTGATGGCAAATTTATTAGAGAGGCAATTGCAAGAACAGGTGCATACATAATGGGGAAACGAATGTTTGAAGAGGGCGTAGCCAGTTGGCCAAATGACCTGTTTAAAGCAGACGTTTTTGTATTAACACACGAAAAGCGGGAACCGTGGGTTCAGGAAGGGACGACAACCTTTTACTTTATAAATGATGGAATAGAAAGTGCTTTACAAAAAGCAAAGCAATCAGCAAAAGAAAAAGACATACGAATACAAGGTGGTGCAAATACTATTCAACAATTTTTAAATGCAGGACTTATAGACGAATTTTTCATTCACATTGCCCCTGTTTTTTTAGGCAGCGGTATCCGACTGTTTGACGGTATTAACAAAGACAAATATGACATACAAATAGTAGAAGTAATCCCTTCCGATTTGACAACACATTTGAGGTACAAACTGGTGACTAAATAAAAACAACTACGCTAAAGGTTCGCAAAATATCGGCTGGCAATCATCTGGATTTGTAATTCTGGAGAAATTTAATAATATACACCTAAAGACAAATTACACAAATGCCTGGAGCCTTAGTTGATGAAAGAAAGTTAAGGATTTATGGGATAGAAAATTTTTAACTACTATTCAACTTGAAGTAAATAAAAACAAATTAATTATTTCGATATGGTAAGACGTCATTTTCTTCATTTATCTGCATCTACCTTTGCGGCTGCTCTTTTTCACAAGATCACTTTTTTTTCTCCAGGTGGCATAGCATTGATTAATTTGCCGGATGAAGTATGGGCCAGCATAATTAATGCGAACGGTACCGAGCAGACCATCAAATTATTGAAGACCTATGGCAATAGATTTACCTATCGGGATATAGAAGTAGAATTAAAAACAAGTTCTAACTCACAGAAGGTTACTATTCATTCGCCAGGATCCGCATTAACCAAGGTAAAGCTGGTTTGGAAATATAAAACAGCAGCAAATTCAAAAATATTGGGCGACCATTGGGAACGATCTTATGGAGATCTGGCCTGGAAAGGAATAAATCCAACAGTTCAAAATTCGTGGTATGTAATAATTAACGACGGAAAACAAACAGCATGTTTTGGAGTTAAAACCGGACCCAATACGATGTGTAGCTGGGCTGTAGCACCTGGTCAAATCTCTCTTTCACTTGATACACATACAGGTGGTACCGGCGTGAAACTTGGCCAACGCAAATTGCATGCAGCCTCTATAGTAACCATGCTGAGTGCCGGCAATGAATCGCCCTACGCCAGCACAACACGATTCTGCAAAATGATGTGCGATGAGCCCCTGTTCCCTGAACTTCCGGTTTATGGAATCAACGATTGGTATGTGGTCTATGGAAAAAATTCTGCTGAAACAATAAAACTGCAAACCGCAACCATGGCAGAATTGGTGAGCAATACAACAAACAAACCTTTCTCTGTTATTGATGATGGTTGGCAGGTAGCAGATGATTTTTCATTGCCCAATGATAAATTTAAGGACATGGAAAAAGTGGCCGATGACATCAAACAAATTGGTATGAAGCCAGGTTTGTGGACCAGGCCATTAATTGCGAAAACAAGTGATCCTAAAACACTATTGGCACCCAATATTGCCGGAAGAAATGATCCCAACGAACTTATCTTAGATCCCACCATACCTGAAACATTAGAGCGAATTAGGTACAACCTGGCTACCTACAAAAAATGGGGTTTTGAAATGGTGAAGCATGACTATAGCAGCTATGATATTTTTGGTAAATGGGGATTCCAAATGGGTGAAAGTTTTACGCAACCCGGTTGGAAATATTATGATGAAACCAAAACAAATGCAGAAATAATCAATCAGCTTTATCAAACTATAAAAGATGCTTCCAAAGGCATGTATGTGATCGGTTGCAATACCGTCAGCCATTTATCTGCAGGTATGTTTCACCTCTGCCGCACAGGAGATGATACCAGTGGAAAAGAATGGGCAAGAACAAAAAAAATGGGTGTCAATACTTTAGGTTTCCGCCTGCCGCAGCATAATAATTTTTATGCTGCCGATGGAGATTGTGTAGGTTTAACCAAAGATGTACCCTGGGAGAAAAACAAGCAGTGGCTGCAGTTATTAGCCGAAAGTGGAAGTCCACTTTTTATTTCTGCTCAAACTGATATCTTAGATGCTGACAAAAAAGCAGCGATCAAACTGGCATTCGTACAAGCGGCCACTGTTCAGCCAACCGGCGAACCTTTAGATTGGATGGAGAATCAATGGCCGGCTAAATGGAAACTCAATAAACGGGTAGTTAATTTTGATTGGGATGCTGATTAGCTGACAAAGAAATAAGAGGTAGTTTCTGTGATCACTGGTGGTAGTTCATTTCCTTCTACGCCAATGTTGTTTTTTATACAACAACATTCAGTTGCCCATTTTAATAATTATTTTTAATCATAATAAAATAGAAATGCCAAATACCAACACTATCGAAATTCCCAAATTAAACTTTGATGCTGATGGGGAATTGATAATAACTGCCTCTGCAACATCTTCAAAGCACGACTTTGATTTTTTGAATGGCAAGCATAGCGTCTTACATAAAAAATTAAAAAGCAGGTTAACGAATAACAATGAATGGATCGAATTTGAAGGGACTCATAGCCAGGAATTAATATTAAATGGAGTTGGAAATGTTGAACAGCAAAAAATGGTTGATAATGATGGTGAGCCAATGGAAGGGGCTGCTATCCGTTTATTCAATATGCAAACTAAATTATGGAATATTTACTGGGCAGATTCTAAAAATGGTAAATTAGACCCACCTGTAGCAGGTTCTTTTGAGAATAACATTGCCCATTTTTTTACGAAGGATATCTTTGATAACAAAAAAATATTAGTTGCATTTCAATGGGATGCAAGAGAAATAAAAACCCCGATCTGGCGACAGGCATTCTCTGATGATAATGGTAAAACATGGGAATGGAACTGGTATATGTATTTTAGCATGCTATAATGTTTTTGCAACTCATGATTTGCTCATAAACGTTGCGAACCTCGGCGTTGAGCCCTTTAAGATGACCCGAGCTTTTTTGCCATCGTTGATCTTACATAAATATAAAATATCGCCGCCGTGCGGTTTTCAACCAACGGCGAATTACAAACTTGTAATAGTTTTTCTAATTTATTTTAATGCTACCTTTCATAAAGAGAAATTATAATTACTAAAATGGTAGCTTTATTTGCTTAGCTATTCATCGTTGGTGAAAAACACACCACGATGGCGAAGATGAGTTGGAATAATATTGCGAAGCCCCACGAAGGCAAGAAAGTCTTGAGTAACCTTTACTGATCAAAGCCGACATTTTACGATAGCAAAACAACCAGCCAAATCCTTCCATCACAATAAACCGGCGTTTTTTCTCTTTTACCATTCTTCTTCTTATATTTAATCTTATTTACCAAATCATACTACTATGTCACTTTTTTCACGCTTGTCTAATGGCTGGACGATAGCCATGAACAGCTTTAAAGTTTTAAAAGCAAACAAACAGTTACTCATTTTCCCGGTATTATCAGGCATTTCACTTATCCTCATCATGGTAACATTTGTGGTGGGGGCCCTGGGCATTGCCGGTTGGGATACTGCTAATATAGATATACATGGCAACGATCGCATTTTAGGTTATGCCGTGCTGTTTGTATACTATATCATCAATTATTTTGTAGTTGTATTTTTTAATATGGCGCTCATCCACTGCACTACATTATATTTTAAAGGCGAAGAAGTAACGGTAGCTAAAGGAATTGCTTTCAGCCGCAGCCGCATCGGAACCATTTTTGCATGGGCAGTTTTGGCAGGTTCAGTAGGCGCCGTTTTGCGTATCATCCAGGAAAATGTTGGCTCGCTTGGAAAGATCATTACCGGCCTCGTTGGCATTGTGTGGAGTGTTGCTACATTTTTTGTAGTACCGGTTATTGCTTATGAAGATCTGGGGCCTATTGCCGCATTTAAAAGATCTGCAAGCCTGATGAAAGAAAAATGGGGCGAAAGCCTCGGCGCAGGATTCAGCTTTGGGCTTATACAACTTGCAGGCTTATTAATCATAGCCATCATCGGCGGGTTAGATGCAGTATTGATACACCCCATCGCAGGAATAGCCGTAGGTGTTTTAGGTTTATTGTTGATGGCCACTGTTGTAAGTGCAGCCCGTACTGTATTTGTAAGCCAGGTTTATAATAATGTTACCGGCGATCCGGTGGAAGCGTACAACCAGGCATTTATTGATAACTTGTTTGTGCCGAAGAAATAATTTTTTGTGTATTGGAATTTTTTAAAACCGGCGGATGCCGGTTTTTTTATTTAAATTCTACACCGTAGTTAGTGACACACTTCCCATGCTATAGTGAGTTTGTATCTCATGATTTGCTCATAAACGTTGCGAAACTCGGCGTTAAGTCTTTTAAGATGACCCGAGCTTTTTTAATGTAAAATTAAAAGTGGTTCCTTCACCTAACACAGACGATACTGCAATTTTTCCGTCGCCGTTTTCAATTAATTTTTTTATAGTAGAAAGACCAATGCCGGAACCTTTTAATCCTAATTCGTCTAACAGAGATAAGGTGGTAAACAATTCGAAGATCTTATCGTAATTGTCTTTCGCAATGCCGATGCCATTGTCTTTAAAAGAGAATATATAAAAGTTATTGTCTTCTGTAAGCGCTATGTTGATCTCAACAATATCTTTATCATTATACCTGATGCTGTTGTTGATCAGGTTGTAAAATACCTGCTCTAATTGTACCCTGCTATAGTAAACTGTTTTAATATCATTTGTATAAGTGATATTGTATTTTTTGGGTGAAGCAATGGTATTATTTAATGATCCAAAAAATTCATCCATGTCAATATTCTGTGGGGAACTGACATTTTTATTATCCTGGTAATAAGACAGAATACCATCCACCAGGGTTTTTATTTTGTTGGCAGAATTATTACTCATGTCTACCATGTTGGTGAATTCTTCTCCCAGTGTTTTTCCAAATTGTTTTTTGATGAGACTGTTTGTAAGCAGTACGCTCGTCAATGGTGATTTAATATCATGCGATAATACCATCGCAAATTGTTCCAGGTCTTTATTCCTGGTTTCTAACTGAAGTTTCATTAATTCCAGTTCATAATTTATTTTTCTCAGTTCCAGTAAATGCATTACCTGGTTAGATAAAATTTTTAATGCGGATACCTGTGTATCGGTTAAGCTTCGGGTTTTTGTATCTATTATACAAACAGTTCCAAGACCAAATCCTTCCTTATTTATCAACGGTACACCCGCATAAAAAACAATGCCGGGGTCACCTGTTACTAATGGATTGTGCTGAAACCTTTCATCCATTCTGGAGTCTTCAACTATCAACATTTTATCAGGATCCACCAGAGCATGAGAGCAAAATGAATATTCTCTCAATGTTTCAGAAGTGTTTAGGCCATGATGAGATTTAAACCATTGGCGGTCGTCATCTACAAAAGAAATCAGGGCAATAGGCACATCGCAGATCACAGATGCCATAAAGGTGACATCTTCGTAATCTTTCTCGGTAAGGGAATCAAGTATATTGTATTTCCGTAATTCAGTAAGTCTTTTCGCTTCATGTGTCATTACCTGCACTAATTAAATAATCTCCCAAATTAGAATATTTGTTTTGCTTATCAGGCATCAAGGCAATGTTTTTTTACAAACATTATAATAGTTGTATTATGATTTTTTAATAGTGATACTTTGGCTAATAGGAGCGGGGGCGTTATAAGGAGATATCGACTTTCTTTATTTATGTTTATTGAAGTGTTTATTTAATGGCTATTAGAGCTATGATTCAAAATCTCAACTATTTGCCTGCCCGTAGGTTGGTTCGTTTACTGTACTTTTGTTCCGGCTGAAAATTTATTCAAAACACAATGATGACTAAAAAAATACCTGCTATCATAACTGCTGTATTGGCTACATTAGTTGGCATTTACCCCTTCATCTACTTTTTTATAAATCGAAAGTTTGGATTGTTACAATCAAAAAGTGATGAGTTGTTAGCCAATGTTTTTTGGAATGCAGGATTTTATACGCACATAACTTTAGGGGGTGTTGCCTTACTAATAGGTTGGACACAGTTTAGTGTAAAACTGCGAACAAACAAATTGAAATTGCATAGACAGATAGGTAAAGTGTATGTAATTGCGGCGTTGCTTAGTTCGTTGGCAGGAGTGTATATAGCAATGTATGCTACTGGTGGAATAATTGCTTCTTTGGGATTTATTGGTTTAGGCATTACCTGGTTTTATACTATTCTGAGAGCTTATATTGAAATAAGAAACGGACAAATCGAGCGTCATCAAAAGATGATGATATATAGCTATGCCGCTTGTTTCTCGGCGGTTACACTTAGAATATATCTTCCAATTCTAACTATGCTATTTCATGATTTTATTAAGGCTTATTTATTAGTAGCCTGGCTTTGTTGGGTTCCTAATATAATAGTTGCATTTTTTTTAGTAAAAAAAATGAAGAGTAAAAAAGACGAAACTTCCACCACTAGAAGTATTGCTTCAAGCGGCGCTGTAAGTTGAATCATTGGCTGTTGTCGCATACGGGCATCAGTTACAGCAGATAAACCATGCAGAGTAAAACTTCTTATCTTCATCTTTTAAAACATGCTTGAATTATAGTTACGGTAGGATAATCTATACAATTTCAGAAGTATAGCAATACTCAACGTAATCACCATTTTATGCCGACAGCAATTAAATATGCAACCCTGATTATTTTGACAGTTTTACTGTTCAACAAATCTTATTCTCAGGAAAAGACTACAACCAATTTTTTTGAACAGATAAAGAGTTATGATCTATCTACGATTATTAACGCTGATAGTTTGCTGGCAGAAGATAGAGAAGGCGGAAAAGATATAACAAAGCGGGCGGAAATTTTAGGCTTCATTGGTGGTAACTATCAAAGATTTTACATTCATTTTATTTCTGTTATTCAAAACCCAAAAAATAAGTATGAGTATTTAGTTTCTGGTAAAACCAAAGTAAAGGAAACAGTTTGTTCATTTCAGGGAACCATAACAATTAAAGAAGCAATAGTTTATAAAAGTGCAGATATTCCATCCTACAAACAGGGCTTTATAAATTCTGAAGTAATTCTCTTTGAAGATAAAAAGCAATCTTCTACCGGTTTTATAAAAGGGAAATTGAAAAGCAAATTTCTAATTGATAACACAGGGCAATTTAGATATGATGCATTAATGTTTGTTGCTGACAGTTTTTCTAACAATGAGTTTGTGGGTAGCTGGACGAGTTACAAGACAAATGTTTCTAAAAAATGTAATTGGGGTGACTATAGAATTCCTGACTGCGGCGACCTTGATATTGGTGCCGGAGAATTTAGTGTAAATGAGAAATATGTAAAAAATGGTTGGCTTAATTATCCGTTAGATAATAAAACGCTTCAATAATCAAATGAATTTTTTAAGAAAACATTGGTATGACTTAGGTAGCTTCTTCTCAGGCCTGATAATTATTTTTCTTTTTAAATACCAACACTCATTGTCAGATTATCAATATTTAATGTGGTTGAGTTTGATATCCCTGTTTTTACACCAGTTGGAAGAGTATAGAATTGTAGGTACTTTTCCGGGAATGTTGAATACTGCCATGTATAAAAGCGATATGCCGGATCGATTTCCTTTAAATACGAATACGGCATTATTTGTGAATACAGTTATTGGTTGGGGATTTTATTTCTTTGCTGCATTTTTTGCTGAAAAAGCTATCTGGCTTGGGCTTGCCGTTATCCTTATTTCTTTAGGAAATATAATTGCTCATACTTTTCTGTTCAATATAAAAGGCAAGACGATCTACAATGCAGGAATGGCTACCAGCTGGTTATTTTTTACGCCCTGTGTTTATTTTTTCTTCTCCATAGTACACAATGACCATCTTATTACTACAACCGACTATTTAATTGGCATACCACTTGGAATAATTTTAAATGTAATTGGAGTATTAAAAATAATTGACTGGATGGCAGATAGAAACACGCCATATATTTTTGAAGAAAGGAATTTATTATGGAAGGATAGAAAGAAAATAGGTGGCTAATAAAGGGCTTAGGATAATCCTTTGGAGGGGTTAACATCCCCAATCGTTTTCGTAGGTATTGCTGTATAACGCAATATCGGTGGAGAAAAAAGCCAAGAGTCAGCAGCAGCGATGTAAGAATATTTTATAACTTTTTAATTGTAAGTATCAATTTTAAAATATTTTAAGGGATGGGTTTAGACAATCATGAAAATTGGAAAGAGGTTATCTCAAAGGAGGACTTTCATTTAATACTGCATCAATTTTTGAATAAAAAAAATGAATCAGAGAAAAGCCTTGAGACTTTAGAAACGATATCTGAAAAATATACAAAGTTTTATGAGAATATTTTAACTAAGGAAGAAGTTGAAAGTATTAATGTCTTACTAATAAAGTTTACCGATTTTGGCAATTTAAATAGAATGGAAACATTAACTGCATTACTTTTCAATTTTAAAATAAATGAATATTACGATTATTTATTAAAACACTACTTTACAATCATCAATCAGAAAGTAAAAAAAGAAATTAGCGACACATTAAGTGAATACAAGAGTTTAATGAATAAATAGTTTTTAGCCGCCGTTGGCAAGTAATTGGTCGACGGGTCTGGAGACCGGGTCTCGGCACTTGAAGGTTGAAGTATGGCTATATAAAAGATTATATGCTAACAAAAATAAAAATAAAATTGATCCAAAGAGACCATCCACCCACTTTAAAACCTTCCGCCAATACCTACCGGTATTAGTATTGCTTCTTAATGAGAATAAATTAAAACCAATATGAACTTCAATCTTCAACCAACATTAGAGAATGAAAAAGTAATTCTTTATCCATTGCTGGAAAATGATTTTGATGGCTTATATAAAGTCGCATCTGACCCGGAGATATGGGCACAACATCCAAACAAAGACCGCTGGAAAATGGAAGTATTTAAAGTTTTTTTTGACGGGGCAATTAAAAGTAACGGGGCATTTAAAATAGTGGATAAAGCTAATGGAAGTATCATAGGAAGTACCCGTTTTTATGACTACAACGAAAAAGAAAACTGCTTACTGATAGGATATACATTTTACGCTACAGCATACTGGGGAAAAGGTTTTAACCACACGGTAAAAACATTAATGCTGAATTACATTTTTAAATTTGTTTCCAAAGTATATTTTCATGTTGGGGCAGATAATATTCGCTCTCAAATAGCAATTGCCAGGTTAGGAACAACAAAAATTGGTGAAGAAGAAGTAACTTATTTTGGCGAGCAACCTAAATTGAATTGTATATATAGTATAACAAAAGAGGATTGGCTTTCAAATAATACTGTAATTAAAAATTGATGCTGGTATGAATATAGAAGAGATCCGGTCATTGTTTCCCGTTACACAAAAAGCTGTTTATCTCAATAGCTTCTCAGTGCCCTCATATTTCACATTCATAAGTAGTTTGAAAGATATTTAATCTTTAAACTACAATTTCTACATGCTTTATAAAAATTACCTTTGTTCTATATGAAGTTTGAAGAATTTAAATTAAACAAAGCACTCCTGAACTCGTTGGACGATTTAGGAATAAGCAACGCCACCTTAATACAGGAAAGGGTTTTCCCAATTGTAATGAGCGGAAGAGATGTATGTGGCATAGCCCAAACGGGCACTGGTAAAACGTTTGCCTACTTATTACCCTGCATGCAACTGTGGAAATTTGACAAAGAAAAAAATCCACAAATATTAGTATTGGTACCTACCAGGGAATTGGTAAAACAGGTGGTAGATGCAATAGAATCACTGGCTACTTATTTAAGCATAGCAACAGTAGGAGTGTATGGCGGCGTAAATATAAACACACAGAAACTGGCCCTTGGCAGAGGTGCAGATATATTGGTAGCCACACCGGGCAGGTTATACGATCTGCTATTAGATGGTGCATTTAAAACTAAAAATATAAAAAAATTAGTGATAGATGAAATGGACGAAATGCTGAACCTTGGGTTTAGAACACAAATAAAAAACATACTAGACCTGTTGCCGGAAAAAAGACAAAACCTTTTATTTTCTGCAACCATCACTGAGGATGTTACTGCCATCATTAATGAATATTTTGCAAGTCCGGAAATGGTAGAAGCCGCACCTACAGGTACACCATTAAAAAATATAGAACAGCAAGGGTATTGCGTACCCAATTACAATACAAAAAAGAATCTGCTGCACCTGGTACTGGCAGAGGACAGTACTATGACCAAAGTGCTGGTGTTTGCAGGTACTAAAAAGATCGCTGATGATCTGTACGAAAATTTACTACCTACGTACGGTGATAAATTAGGACTGATACATTCAAACAAAGAACAAAACCATCGTTTTAATACTGTAAACAATTTTAAAAATGGAACCTGTAGCATTTTAATAGCAACCGATATTGTAGCCCGTGGTATAGATGTAAGTGAAGTAACCCACGTTATAAATTTTGATATACCCGATGTGCCCGAGAACTATATGCACCGCATAGGCAGAACCGGCAGAGCAAATAAGAAGGGAATTGCTATCACCCTTTTTTCTGAATTTGAATTAAAACAGGTTGCTGCAATAGAAGCGTTGATGGATTTAAAATTGCCCTTGAATGACCTACCGGCAGACTTGACTCTTTCTACAGAATTGATAGACGACGAAATGCCAAAAATAAAAATGAAAAGCGTTTTGGTAAAGATGCCCAAAAAAGAATTGGTGGGGCCATCCTTTCATGAAAAATCTGCGAAGAACTCAAAAACAAATTATGTTGTAAGCAGAAAAGACAGAATGATGGCGAAGTACGGCAAGAAAAAAACAAGAGGGCAGAAACCGAAGGGGAGATAGGGTTTGGGAATTTTTTATAACAACATCAATACTTTTTTTAAAAGACTACTATCCGGCCCAAATTCTCTTATATAAATACAACCCACAAAAAAAAGATGACTACCTGCGCAGCCATCCTCTATAAAATTTAAAAGTTACTATTGTGCTATACGGCTAATAGTATCGCTATACACTACCTGGTCGTAAGGGCCTACTGCTGCTACTCTGCACCAATACTTTTGGGCAGTACCCAGGTTTTTAAAAGTGTATTTACTACTGGTACTAATTGCCTGCGTCCACTGGCTGCTATCCGTAAGCGGATCAAGCGTACACTGGTAAATGTAGCTCTTGGCATTTTTTTCCCTGTCTACTTTTACTACCAGTTCACCAGCATTTGGCCCATCAGCCAACTGAATGTTTTCCGGCTTGGTAAGGGGAGTGGTTTCCGAATCTTTTGCAAGATCAAAACCCGAACTTACAAGCATGGCTCTATTGCCATTAGCAGTTGCCATTACCGAGTTGGCAAGCTGAATGAGCAAATCTGTGAGCGCTTCCCTTGCTTCGTTTTTAAGGGCTACAGCGTTTCTATCCCTCGTTTGTGCATTATTTAATGTAGTATTAAATAGCTGCACCGCCGTGTTTATTACCGACATGTCGGGAACAGTGGTGGGGAAATTTGGATTGCCCTGCATCGATACGTAGATGCTTTCGGACGTTGTTTGAAACAGGGAATCTGTCAGGACATTAAAGCCTGTTGTTAATTTACTTTTTTTCATTTTAATGAAATTATGGATTTATAAAAAACCTGTTTTTCAACAGGGTGCCCATTTATTGAGCTGGATAATATATAAACGGAAACATATATGTAATATTGTATATTAATTATAAAATGTATGTGTATTGTATTAATGAGGTATCAGATCGGAGTCCTTATCTGTCAGGGAATATTTTACTAAAAGCCGCTACCACACTATCATTAAAGGGCAGTGGGTATATGAAAATAAATAACCTGATTATAAAAACATTTTTTTTTAAAAAAAATTAAACCCGGAAGGTCGGAGTGGATATTTAGCGACACAGATTGCATTTTTCGTGACACAGAAAGTGAATTTCGAAACACAGAAAGTAAATTTCGAGACACGGAAAGTGAATTTCGAAACACGGAAAGTGAATTTCGAGATACAGAAAGTAAATTTCGAGACACGGAAAGTGAATTTCGAGATACAAAAAATGAATTGAGAAACACAGAAAGTGAATTGAGAAACACAGAAAGTAAATTTTGAAACACAGAAAGTGAATTTCGAGACACTAGATGTCCATCTTGAAACACACAATTACGATTGCAGTATTAAATACTTAAATATTTATAACTTTACGAGAGAAAATAAGTTCTTTGAATTAACTCTATTAAACAGATTAAAATATGAGTTGACTATTATCCGTTCGGGATGCTGATGCCGGGAAGGAAGTATAGTTCTGGAAGTAGCTATAGGTATGGGTTTAATGGGAAAGAGAATGATAATGACGTGAAAGGAGAAGGAAATCAGCAGGACTATGGAATGAGGATTTACGACCCGAGGTTAGGGAGGTTCTTGAGTGTTGATCCTATAGCTAAATCATTTCCATGGAATAGTTCATATGCGTTTGCTGAAAATGATGTGATAAGAAGTATAGATTTAGATGGGTTAGAAAAGCTGCTGATTGAGGAGATACACGATAAATACGGTCGATTAACCAAAACTATAATTTCGGGTATTAGAGATATTAACCTCAAAGCTGGAGTTGAAATGGATATGATGTCAGCATTAAATATACGCTTAGCCAAGAAAGATGTATATATAATTAGAAAAAGGGCAGATAACAGTATTTTTTTTGAAGGAAATGGAGGTGGCTTATCAAGACATGATGCTATTAGGATTGC
>JBDSIB010000098.1:0-6419 GCA_039918155.1 Ferruginibacter sp. | reverse complement strand
AAAATAAAGCATCGAGAAATTTCGATTTGTATTTCATTAGAACATTGTAATTTTGCAATTCAAATCTTTTAAATTTAAAAACAATGTATCCAGAAGAAATAGTAACTCCGATGAAAGAGGAATTGACTGAAAATGGGTTTACTGAGCTATTAACCGCTACGGAAGTTGACAATGCGATCAATGAAAAAGGGACAACTTTAGTAATGATAAACTCTGTATGTGGTTGCAGCGCCGGTACCGCAAGGCCGGGCGTTTTAATGGCAGTGCACAATGCTGAAAATAAGCCTGATAATATTACAACCAGTTTTGCTGGTTTTGATATTGAAGCGGTTAATAAGATCAGAGAGCACCTGGTGCCTTATCCACCATCATCACCAGCTATTGCATTATTTAAAAACGGCGAGTTGGTGCATATGATAGAGCGCCACATGATAGAAGGACGTAGTGCACAGATGATAGCAGAAAATTTAATTGGTGCATTTAACATGCATTGTAATTAATTGATGACAAATATTCTTATCCTCCTGTAATTATAAATATTACAGGAGGATTTTTTATTGCCGTAGGTATAGAATATATTGCACATCCTTTTGATAAAACTTAAAACAAAAAAATGTATCCCAACTTATATTATGTATTTAAAGACTGGTTTGGAGTAGAGTGGAGTGCTCTTAAAATACTGAATACTTTTGGTTTGATGGTTGCACTGGCCTTTGTAGCCGCTGCTTTGGTATTAAGTTCCGAATTGAAAAGAAAAGAGAAACTCGGTTTATTATTACCTAGAGAAGAACTGATAGTAGTAGGAAAGCCGGCCTCTCTCATAGATCTTTTAATAAACGGAATTATAGGTTTCATTTTCGGTTATAAATTGATCGGCCTGCTTTTCAGCAAGCCTCCTGAAATAAATGCTCAGGATTATATTTTTTCAAAAGATGGAAATATACTTGGCGGTATTTTAATTGCAGCAATTCTGATCGCATTAAAATGGTGGGATAAAAATAAGCAAAAACTTAAGGAACCTGAACGCCGGCCGGTACGCATATGGCCGCACGACAGGGTAGGTGATATCATCATCTTAGGATTGGTTTTCGGCATTCTGGGTGCAAAGCTTTTTGATAATTTTGAAAACTGGGATGAGTTTGTAAAAGACCCTATTGGTCGTATTTTTTCACAAAGTGGATTAACATTTTACGGCGGACTAATATTGGCAACGATTGCCATTTGCTGGTATGCTTATAAAAAGGGAATCAAACTTCGTCACTTGGTAGATGCTGCAGCCCCGGCCCTTATTCTTGCGTATGCAATTGGCCGTATTGGTTGCCAGGTTGCTGGTGATGGTGATTGGGGTATTTATAACAGTGCTTATGTAAGTGATGCTTATGGAAAAGTTACAGTAGCTCAACCGGGCGATTTTGATAAAAAGCTACAGACGTATGCTGATTATTTTACCAAAGGAGAAGTTACCGATAGTGCCAACCACTCCTTATTTATTACGGACAGAGTTTATGGCACTTTAGATAAAGTACCGCACAAAAGTTTTAAAGGACCTTCCTTTTTGCCAAACTGGTTTTTTGCTTATCCATATCCACAAAATGTGAATACTGATGGTGTCCTGATTCCTGGCAATTTGGAAGAGCATAACCGGGTACTACCCCAGCCAGTTTTTCCTACGCCGATGTATGAAACCATTGTTTGTTTCTTCATTTTCCTCTTTCTATGGTCAATAAGAAGGAAGTTGAAAACCCCTTTGGTAATGTTTGGTATCTACTTAATTCTAAACGGAATCGAAAGGTTTTGTGTGGAATTGATAAGGGTAAATAAAACTTACAGCATTTTTGGCATGCATCCTTCGCAGGCAGAAATAATAGCTGTATTACTGGTAATCAGTGGATTAGCATGTATTCTTGTCGGTAAAAGCCGATTCTCCAACATAGATAAATAGTTTTAAAGTAACTTATTAAAGAGGATAACCGTTAGACAAATTCTACCGGTTATCCTTTTTTATTACCGCTCATTATTAAACATTGTACCATGCATTGCAAAGTACCTACCTTTGTGAGGTAGTAATTAAAATATATAACTACAATTTACCAACTCAAGCCCGACAGCCATCGGGTAAAAAATTAAAGTATAGTCATGAAAAAACAATTATCAACATTGCTGCTGGCTTCAATAAGCTTTTGCAGTTTTGCACAAAATGCCGGAAAAATTTCCGGACTCATCAAAGATGGTGGCAATCAGAAAATTATTGATGCTGCATCCGTTTCTTTATTACAAGCCAAAGATTCCAGTCTTGTAAAAATTTCTGTAGTAGATAAAGAAGGTAATTTTTCCTTTGAAAATGTAGGTGACGGAAAATACCTGGTTTTGGGTACATCGGTTGGCCATAATAAGGCTTACAGTAAAACGGTGGAGATCACTACTGCTTCTCCTTCAGCCCAGGTTGGTACAATTCAATTGGTACCAGTAGAAAAAAATCTTGCTGCAGTTACGGTAGTTTCTAAAAAGCCAATGATCGAAGTTAAAGCCGACAAAATTGTATTTAATGTAGAAAACAGTATTAATGCAACAGGAAGCAATGCGCTTGAACTGTTACAAAAAAGTCCTGGAGTATTGGTTGATAATAATGATAATATCAGTATGAAAGGAAAGGGTGGTGTTAAAATTTACATCGATGGAAAATTAACGCAACTCGACTCTAAAAATCTTGCAGATTATCTTCGTGGCATTAATAGCGCTGATATAGAATCCATAGAAATGATTGCAAACCCTGGTGCCAAATTTGACGCAAGCGGTAATGCAGGTATCATAAATATCAGGCTAAAGAAAAATAAAAACTTTGGTACAAATGGAAATGCAAGCCTTGGTTTTATAGAAGGTAAATCACCAAAAGGAAATGGATCTTTAAGCCTTAATTATAGGAATAAAAAGATAAACCTTTTTAGTAATGTAAGTGGTAATATTGGTAACCGCACGAATGATCTGAATATTTACAGACAGCAGAACGATACAACTTACGATCAGCATACTAAAATGTTTAATATAAGAAGAGGCATAAATTTAAAAGCAGGTGCTGATTATTTTGCAAGCAAAAGAAGTACTTATGGTTTTTTGGTAACAACTAATCTAGGTGGGGGTTCATTTAATACAGATGGAAGTACCAAAATTTATGATGAGAATAATCAACTAATAAAAACATTGGTGGCCAGCAATTCAGTACCTGGAAACAGAACGAATGCAAATTTTAATGTGAACTATAGGTTTGTAGATACCAGCGGAAAAGAAGTAAGTTTTGATGGAGATTACGGATTATTCAGAAGCACCGGCAGAAGCTACCAGCCAAACTATTATTATGATTTAAATAATAAATTATTGGAAACTAAAATTACAGGTAACAGTACCCCTACAGACATAAATATTTACACTGCAAAGTTAGATGTAGAGCAGAAATTTTTAAAAGGCAAAATTGGTTATGGTGCAAAATTTTCTTACGTAAAAACGCAAAATGCATTAGACTATTTTAACTACCTCAACAATGATCCGATTAAAAGTTTGGGGCAGAGTAATAGTTTTGTGTACACTGAAAATGTAAATGCTGGTTATTTAAATTACAACCGTGAGTTTAATCCAAAATGGAGCTTACAGGCAGGTGTAAGGTTAGAGCAAACAAATAGTGAAGGCTTACTTTCAAGAGCAGATGGTACTGTACAAAGTGATAATAATGTAAAGAAAAATTATCTTGATCTTTTTCCAAGTGCTGCTTTAAGTTATACAGTTAATGAAAAAAATAGTTTTGGATTAACTTATAGCAGAAGAATTGACCGTCCGGATTACCAGGATCTAAATCCATTTGAAAATAAATTAGATGAATTGACTTATGAAAAAGGGAATGCCTTTTTAAGGCCGCAGTATACCGATAACGTGGAGTTGAGTCATACTTTTAAATCAAAACTAACTACAACAATTGGGTATAGCTATGTAAAAGATTATGCAACGGAGATAACAGATACTGTTGGTAACGCAACCTTTGTACAGCAACAAAATCTTGCTACCCAAAAAATTTACAGCGCTAATATCAGTTCTCCACTAACCATTACAAAATGGTGGACAGGTTATGCTAATATCTGGTACAATTATCAGAATATTAAAGGTTCTTATAACAAGACTTTTGTGGATGTAAATGCAGCCAGCTATGGCGCTTACTTACAGCAAAGTTTTGCATTGGGAAAAGATTACAGAGCAGAACTTAGTGGTTGGTTCAATGGCCCGGGATTAGAGGGTGTATGGCAGCATAAGGCAATGGGAAGTCTGGATGCGGGCATTCAAAAAAAATTTATGAAGAAAAAAGCAACTCTTAAATTGTCAGTTACTGATATTCTTCATAGTACCAATTTCAGAGCTAACTCAAGCCTTGGCAATACGATATTAAGAATCAACCAACAAAATGAAAATCAAACGGTACGTATCAATTTTACTTATAAGTTTGGTAACAGCCAGGTAAAAGCGGCACGTCAGCGTAAAACCGGCCTTGAAAGTGAAGGAGACAGGATAAAATAGGGTAGATAAAGTAAGTAGAGTAGGTAAAGTATAAAGAGTAAATAGAGTATACAAAGTAAAAGGCGCTTCATTTTGAGGCGCCTTTATTTACTCTTTGTACTTTATTTACTTTTTACTTTTATATGTTTTATTTTTACTGAAAATAATTTTATGGCATCATTTGATATGGTTAGTAAAGTAGATCTGCAAACATTGGATAATGCGATCAATACCGTAAGTAAAGAAATAACCAACAGGTTCGATTTTAAAGGATCACATGTTGTTATTGATCTAAATAAAAAAGATTTTAAAGTGAACCTGGAAGCTGACAGTGAAATGAAGCTGACGCAGATAACAGATGTATTGATAAGCCGCAGCATGAAGCAAGGCCTGGCAGCAGAAGTGTACGATTTAAGTAAAGAACCTTACCCAAGTGGCAAAGTAACCAAGAAGGAAGTCCCTGTTAGAAACGGTATAAAGCAGGAAGATGCCAAGAAGATCGTAAAACTTATAAAAGACAGTGGCCTTAAGGTACAGGTAGCCATCATGGATGATATTATAAGAGTCACCGGCAAAAAGATAGACGATCTGCAGGATGTGATACAGGCTAGTAAAAGCTGGGATGTAGGAATAGCCTTACAATTCGTAAATATGAAGAGCTAAATGCCTTGTTTTTAACAAAAAAAGCTTAAATTTGCTCTTTAAAAATCTGTACGGCAAAATCCGTACACAAAAAAATCACATTTATGAAGCAAGGTGTTCACCCAGGTAATTACAGAACAGTCGTTTTTAAAGATATGAGCAATGGTCATACCTTTCTAAGCCGTTCTACTGCAGAAACTAAAGAAACAATCGTTTTTGAAGAAGATGGACAGGAATATCCGGTAATAAAACTGGAGATATCTAATACATCTCACCCTTTTTACACAGGTAAAAATGTATTGGTAGATACTGCGGGCCGTATCGATAAATTTAAAAAACGTTACGAAAAGAAAGCAAAATAATTATAGTAAGCTAAGCTTATTAAAGTTTGTTTTTCATGGCTATACTTTAAAGTCCTCCTGGTTTACCGGGGGGATTTTTTTATGTACCTGCTTTAAAGCCGGAGCAATTCAGTAATTTTATCGCAATGAATATTTTTTTAGATGAAAGCAAATGCCGGGAAGATCTTTATCCTTTCTCTTTGACGAGGCATGTTGCAGATATTAGAGTAGGCATACTTACAATCAGAGAAAAATGGGAGCTTCTAACCAATGCAAATATTATTACAGATGCAAATGATATTCCTCCTGATGCTATTGTTGTAAATGCAAACATCATCCCTACAAAAGAAAATATCGACTTCATTTTAAAAGAATCAGCCGATAAAATTTCCCTGCTTGACAATAATACCGTTAAAATTATTCATTATCCCTGGCATATTTTCCAGGTAAATGATTGGGCACTCAGGCATGATTATGAATTATTGACTTCGCAAAAAAAATCTAAAGAGATAAGTAAAACTAATAACTGCATTAATGTAAAGGATATTTTTATTGAAGATGGTGTAAAGATGGAATGCTGTATTTTAAATGCTTCAAGCGGTCCGATTTATATTGCAAAAAATGCAGAAATAATGGAGGGCAGTTGCATACGTGGTCCGTTTGCATTGGGAGAAAATTCTGTATTAAAAATGGGTAGTAAAATTTATGGTAGTACTACCATTGGTCCTTATTGTGTTGCCGGTGGCGAAATAAAAAACAGTGTATTTTTTGGGTACAGCAATAAAGCACATGATGGATATCTTGGCGACAGCGTCCTGGGAGAATGGTGTAATCTTGGTGCAGGTACCAGCAATAGTAATGTAAAGAATACGGGCGGCCAGGTTAAGTATCAGTATAAAA
>JBDSIB010000097.1:0-18953 GCA_039918155.1 Ferruginibacter sp. | reverse complement strand
ACCCAGTGCAGCCCGGTTTCGTGTTACATCATTGAATTCTATTAATGGATTATGGCTGCTTGTTTTTATATAAGAATAACTTACATCCACATTTGAGATATCGTAAATTTTAGGTTTTTTACCATTGGTCTTATTCTTTTTTACATTGGTAAAATTCAGCGTTTTTATAGAAGTAAAATCTATTGCGGCACTGCGTATGGAATCTTTCTGAGTACTGGTTGCAGCACTTAATTTATCTTTAAGTATTATATCCTGATCAAAAGGGTCATACTGAGGCGTACTCACAGTTTGTGTATAGCTTGCAAAAACCGGTATCTGCATTCCTGCTCTTTTCGGAAGCAGTTTTCCCAGTTCAAGATTTGTTGCTACATCAAACTGGTAAAAGTTATCCTTGTATCGTTCATCTGCTCTTTGCTCTAATGTACCAAAGCCTTGTGTATGTGCATTTGCAGACAACGATATAGTACCCAGATCTGCGAGGTTAATATCTACTCTTCCCAATGCAGCGTATCCGCCATTTTCATTAATGGAAGAAAGACGAAGTTCATTTACCCATATTTCACCACAGGCTGCTTCTGCTTTTGAATTTTCGATACCAATTAAAATACCCCTTATCTCTCCGAGATTTGGCTCACCCACTACGCCATATCGCTGACCATTAGACTGTAGTTGCGAAAATAGTTGCACCAGGGAAGTATTGGAAAGATTCCTGGCCTGTTTCAATTTTGTAAGTACTGTCAGATCGACGTTCAGTGAATTCCGCATGTTCCATAAAGTATCATTATACTCATTGGAATTAGGATTTAAAGATGCTGCACCTAACGCCGTTTTTATTAGCGGAATTCTTATTTCATAATAATTATTTACAAAGTCAGTTCCCATCCGGATCACGGCAGTCAGATCATTATTCTGGAATGAATTTGGTACTTTTTGTGATTCCTCTGCATGAATATACATCGCCAAATTTCCGTATTGCCTAAGATCACGATTTGCAAATGTCTGGAAAACTGCTTTAGCATCTCCTTTTGCCAGGCCGCAAAACTGGAGACTCATTGCCTGTTCATTTTGCAATAGATTAACACCTTGGTTATTTACACTTTGTACTCTTACAATTTCCCGTGGTGTGCGGTATGGCAAGGGTACACGCTGATCATTTTCTTCAATATTTACAGCACCTACATTTAAATTAGTTGCACTTGCAGGGGTGTACATCCCGGAAGAATCTACGTTGTATTGAAATTTGCGCCACAGGTTCCGTGAAAGTTGCAATTCTCCAAAACGCAATACAACACTATCTGTAAAGCCAGTCATAAACATCCTTATAAAACGGATAGATTTAAAATCCGGAATGTTACCTACTTTTCCATTAAAATTTTCTATTGGGATACGATACTGGTACCAGGTTTCATTTCTTGTTTGCCCGTTTACAAGACTTATAGGTACTACTTTTTTATCTACGATAAAGTTGGTACCTATCTGCATTTGCGGGGCTGCACTCGGTTTTAAATCTACAGAGTATTGAAAATATTCTTCGGTTTCATTTAATGTATTATCTCGGTTCAGATCCTCTGCGTCGGGATATAAAGTTTGCGCCGATGAAAACTGGCCACCATTATCAATGGGTGAATTTCCTTCAGGATTATTATAATCTTTATAACGGGTAAGAATACCGTCGTTTAAACCAAAACCTGCATCACGATAATTTTTATAATCGTCTCCTGATGGATCTTTTAATGCATCCTGGTAGGCTTTAGAACCAGTGCCGAAATTTGTAGCAAGGGTGGCAAGGTATGCCTGTCTTTTATTTACTTCTGCAGTGTCGTCCAATCCATCAAGACCAATGTCCTGAAAAGCCCTGTCTGCAGGGATATTGCTGAAAGCATTTGTAACCTGTATAGGATTGCGGGAAACTCTTCCCCAAACGGTGTTGTCTGTTTGAGCAGGTGCACTGGGTGTTGGCAAACCATTTTCATAAAAGCGCCTGCCATCTTTTAATATATCTTCTGATACGTTACCGAGATTAAAATATAGTTTACCCCCGTTGGAATTGGTTGCATTGGGGTTTTGCGGCGTATTGATAAAAGGGTCCTGCACCCAGAATTCAATAAACTCTATATTATTTGTTTCAAAATCTGTTTGATCAAGGCTCCGCATTATTCCGCCCCATCTTGTTTCAGGATGCAGCAATTTACCGCCTGCAGTAACCCCGGAGATGCTGTC
The DNA here is from genome assembly GCA_039918155.1 of Ferruginibacter sp. Taxonomy (GTDB): domain Bacteria; phylum Bacteroidota; class Bacteroidia; order Chitinophagales; family Chitinophagaceae; genus Ferruginibacter. The sequence goes on along the minus strand of JBDSIB010000097.1, from coordinate 16,733 downwards.
ATTAAAATTATAAGGCCCTTTGTCAGTAGGGTAATATGCAAGATCAAATGTTACTAACTGGCTTTCGCCAAAACCTGTAGTACGCTGTGGAAATATTTCTTTCTGATAAACCTGTCTAACCCTTGGATCGCTTAATAAAGTAGCATTGTTACCTATAGGATTGTTGGGGTCTTTATACTGTTGCAGGGTTTGCTCTATCTGGTACCAAGCCATTTTTGCCCTATTCTTTCCATACACCAGGCTGTTGCTGGAATCAGCTTCAGGAAACAATAGATTGCCGCCATCACCTGTTGCACCCTTCGGCGTAGATGCAAGTGCCCAACTAATTGGCGGAAAGCGCAGATCAATCCCAGTCTTACTATCTTCAAAATCATCAATATTTACGACACCTGCGTTGCCTTTTCCTATTTGTGGCGCATGGCCGGGATCCAGCATTGCGCCTTCACCATATACATTTATATTAGAAGGTGCCGTAGTAGAATAGAATGGCAGTTTATCCAGTAATTTGGTCAGCCTTGGCAAATCTCTTCTATAATTTACATCCAACCCGTACATCGTATTTCTTATGGGATCATTACCAATATCTACTTTAGTAAAAAAAGGCCTTTCACTTAATCTTACTATAGTACCGCCAAATGAAAGTTGTTCTTTGGCTGTATTTTTTGCCTGGTAATCCAGCCGCAAGCCCATATATGATCGCTGCTGCAAACCATAGGATGCATTGTTCTCAAAATTTACCTGTACCGGAAGGCCTGCGTTCAGAATAGCCTGGTTAGTAATTTTTATTGTGCCCAAGTCGTAGTTAATATCATAATCTACATTTTCCTGCAAGGCACGCCCACCGGCAGTGACACTAACGGAACCCCGTGGAATATTGTATCCAATATTGATATCTGCAGAACCGGTTGTTTTTGCTACCCCTTTTAAAACAAAACGATCGAGATTGGGATACTGCTGCGCCACTGCTTTTATAGAATCATAGAGCGCATAAAACAAAGTATCTTTTATAGTAGGCAAAGTCGGATCTGTATAAATACCGTTTGCAAGGTCACGCCCGAAAGGCTCGAGTACCGGAAAAATAACCCTGCTATATTGCGAAATAACTGTAAAACCTTCCACGAAATCAAATACACCATCAGGTTGTGGATCTAACTGGCTGTTTAACCTATCCAGGTTTATTAAAGAAATGATTGGTGCACCTTGATTCTTATCACCGAAGGGTACATATCGTTTTGCACCAAGGCCAGGTTGTTGATACAATACATCCAGTTTAAAATCCTGTTGAGAAAGTACGCCATAGCCAACTGAATATACATTTTTAAGCATCAGATCCCAGATTGGTAAACTGGTTCTTTGAGAAGTAGCTTTTAATAATTTTAGATATAAAACTTTTTGTGTTGCAGTAGATGAATCAGGTGGTACATCCTGTGAGAATTCCCCCACCTGGTATATTCTGCCATTATAAGAATATTGATAGGCTACTCCAAGGACTTCATCTGTTTGTAGTGGTTGGCTAAGGGAAAGTGTACCTACCTGGCGGTTATAAAAATATTGAGTGCTGTCTAATTTTCGGGCGAATGTTTTTTCAAAATCCTGCACAGGTTGCAGGCCATAGTTTACCAGGTTTTGAAAAACCATTGCGGGATTTCTATAGCCTGGTTGCTGCTTGATATTATTTAAAAGATCATTGGTAACATTGCTTGGGTAGGGTGAGTTATTAATAACATTAATTGTTGGCGGCTGGCGGTAAGGTTGGTTCTCACCAAGGTCCATCAAGCCAACTACATCCCTGGTTTCTGTAGTGGTTCCGTTCTTATTGGTAACCCACACCTCCATTCTCAATATCTGCACCGGGCTGGTAACGGCAGGAAGGTTTGCCATTACTTTATTGTAATTGTTTTTAAAATACTGAGCTACCAGAAAGTGACGGTTTTCTTCATACTCATCCGCCTTTATTTCAAAGGGCTGAGAAGCAGTACCACCCTGAAGATTTACAGTTTGGCGTTGTGATTTTTGATTTGCCAAAACTGCTGTGACGTATAGTTTACCAAATTGCAACTGAGTTTTTAACCCAAAAAGCTGTTGTGCTCCCGGTATTAACGTACCCTTGCTCGGGAAACTCACATTACCAGCTTCAAAGCGTTTTAATATTTCATCATCTTTGCCGGTATAATCTAATTTCAATTGATTTTCCAGATCAAAATTTGCAAGGGTGTTATAATTGATCGGGAACTTTAATTTATCGCCGATATTTGCATTCACATTTACCTGGGCATTCATATTAAAATCCAATCCCCCATTTTTACGGGCCCTCTCGGGCAGTGTTGGATTATCAGTGACCTGTCCCTGGTAACCTGCAGTAATATCTACATTTCCCTGTGGGGCAATTTCTATTTTACCATTGCCAAATAAACGGTTAAAAAGATTGTCTGTGAGTGAAAGCTTGGGTTTTGTAAATTTCCCACGATTTAATATGCTGGTTGTATTTGCCCTCTTTCTGAAATAGTCTGATTCTGCCTGGCGGTTACGCATCTGCCAGTATTCATCAAAAGTATAAGTGGTTGGTATGCGGTAATACCGGCTCCCAACTTTTTCATAAACCACATAAGTTTGACTAAGCGGATCAAAAACTACAGAATCCTTAACGTTGGATGGATTATCTAAATCAAAAGTATTTCGTGGGGCTCCGGGAACTGCACCTGCTCTGGAATCTGAAATGGGATAATGAAGACTATCTGTATAATTGGGGGTAGTTGTATCTGCTTTATTAAACTGGCTTTCCGTTACCGGCTTTGCCATGTCTCCTGCATTTGTCATCGAAAGCAATACGGGTATAGTACTGCATGCAAGTATGATAAGAATTGTCTTTCTAATAAGCAACATCCGGTAAATAAATTAGCGTAGCGTTTTTGTCAAATTGCTTTTAAGGCTTTTTTTATCAAATCTTCCAAAAGTGTAATACCTGGTTCGGCACGGATAATTTTTTGGATGGATTGCTCTGCCTGTTGGCGGGAAATACCTAAAGCAGTCAAAGCAGTTAACGCATCCTGTTCCAATCTATTGCCTACTGTTGATATAAAATCGCTTCCCTGCGGCTGTTTACTAACTTTGTCTTTTAACTCAAGCACAAGTCTCTCCGCTGTTTTTTTTCCAATACCTTTTACACTTTCCAGTAAACGAACATTGCCAACTAAAATGGCCTGTGCCACTTCGTCCGACCTAAGCGAAGATAACATCATGCGGGCGGTCGCTGCACCAACCCCTGAAACACTTATCAACATCACGAACATTTCTTTTTCCTGCTTCTCGAAAAAACCATACAAAGTATGTCCGTCTTCCTTCACCTGCAAATGAGTAAAAAGTTTTCCTTTATCCAGTGCCTGAATAGCAGAATATGTGTTTAGGCTGATGTTAACTTCAAAGCCAATACCATTGACATCTACATGCACCTGTGCAGGACTTTTATAACTGAACTTACCCTCCAAGTATGCGTACATAAAATCAATAGTCTGTCGAGAGGCGAAAATAAGGATATTTTACCAGCCATAATACAAAAGAGAGACAAGTTCGTATTTCGAGACAGATTAAGTTGTTCTTTTCAGCAAATAAGAAATTGGGGTGAGTACAGATATTTTTTTAGCTAATGCCAATATTGATTTTACCATAACAGGTTTTGGCATACTCTTTGAAAATATCTTAGTATAACAATTAAAAATTCAAATTTTTCTCATAAGCAGTTAGTTTTGGTAAACGGCCCTTGTTTCTACAAGGGCTTCTTTTTTTAGAGCTTCTTTTGTTAAAAATTTTGCACTTATTTAAATTATACTATCTTCATCGAACGGTTATCAAACTCACTGCATTTAAAAGAGCCTGGTTTAAAAGTACCAGGCTTTTGTTTTTTATACTTTTTTTCCGAAATTTTACTACAAAACACATTCTCTGCAGGCATCATTTTAGCTTTATGATAATATAGTGACATCCTTGTTTTAAAATCAATAACCCCCCGCAAACCGGAACTTTAAAATGTATTGAGTTCCGGTTTTTTAATATAATCGCTAAGCCAACTATATTAAAACCTATGATAATCAATAAGTAATCAAAACAGATTTTGCATTAATTTTGCGCCACACAAATATTTTATTGCATGAATAAAATTACTGCAGCCATTACCGCCGTGGGTGGCCATGTACCGGAATACAGGCTTACCAATAGGAAATTAGAAACAATGGTAGATACCAATGATGAATGGATAAAAAGCCGGACCGGTATTGAGGAAAGAAGAATTTTAAAAGGAGACGGTCTTGGCAGCAGCGATATGGGAACCGAAGCAGTAAAAGAATTGTGTAAAAAAAGAGGTATTTCTCCGGAAGAAATAGATTGCCTTATTTGTGCGACGGTTACGCCTGACATGGTTTTTCCGGCTACCGCAAATATTATTTGTGATAAAGCAGGTGTGACCAATGCTTTTAGTTTTGATATTGGCGCAGCATGCTCTGGCTTTTTATACGCACTAAATACAGGTGCGGCATTTATTGAAAGTGGGCGGTATAAAAAAGTAGTGGTGGTTGGTGCAGATAAAATGAGCAGTATTATTGATTATACTGACAGGTCTACCTGTATCATTTTCGGCGACGGCGCCGGCGCTGTTTTGCTGGAAGCAAATGAAGAAGGGATGGGATTAAAAGATAGCATTTTAAAGAGTGATGGAAGCGGGAGACAATACCTGCACATGAAAGCAGGTGGTTCCGTAAAACCAGCAACGGTAGAAACTGTGATGGCAAAAGAACATTTTGTATACCAGGAAGGGCAGTCTGTTTTTAAATTTGCAGTAACAGGAATGGCTGATGTTAGCTATGAGTTAATGCAAAGAAACAACCTTACAGGTGATGATATCGCCTGGCTGGTACCTCACCAGGCAAACTTGCGTATCATAGATGCAACAGCGAATCGTATGGGACTTCCAAAAGAAAAAATAATGATAAACATTCAGAAGTATGGCAATACTACAGCCGGCACTTTACCGTTATGTTTATGGGATTGGGAAAAGCAATTGAAGAAAGGAGACAATATAATACTGGCAGCTTTTGGAGGTGGTTTTACATGGGGCGCTACCTGGCTTAAGTGGGCTTACGATTCCAATTAAAATAAATATTTGGTCACTCAATACTTAGTATAAAGCGATTTATGAAAAAATATCTGATACTGATCTTATTAGCTTTATTTTTTCAGCAAAGCCATGCACAGCTTACCCGTTATATTGTTCGTTTTAAAGACAAACAATTCAATTCTTATTCTGTAAATAATCCCTTACAATTCTTAAGTCAACGGGCATTAGACAGTAGAACAAGGTATAATATTCCCATAGACAGCACGGACCTTCCGGTAACTGCCCGTTACGTTGATAGTCTTCGTTTATCCGGCAGCGTTACCATACTCAATATTTCTAAATGGCTTAACCAGGTTGCTATCAAAACATCAGATGCTGGGGCATTGGCGAAGATCAATTCCTTCCCTTTTGTTTTAAGCAGTGTTGCTGAAGCATCTGTTATAGATATTCCAAAAGAAAATAAAAAATTATTCCTTTTTGATAGCAGGCCCGCCCAAACAAATGGTATAGAACCAGTGACCTCTTCTCTGGAAGGTTTTGGATATGGTTATTCAAATGGACAGGTAAAAATACACCAGGGAGATTTTTTGCATAATCATGGTTTCAGAGGAGAAGGCATGCAGCTTGCAATGCTGGATGCAGGGTTTTATCATTATCAAACTTTGCCCACTTTCGATAGTATCCGAACGAATAATCAAATATTAGGTACCTGGAATTTTGTAAATAATAACAGCAATGTAAACGACGGCAACACACACGGGATGGAGTGCCTGAGTACAATCGCCGCCAACATTCCTGGTACTTTTATAGGCACTTCACCAAAGACATCCTTTTATCTTTTTGTTACTGAAGATGATGCAAGTGAAAGCCCGATAGAAGAACAGAACTGGGCTGCAGGGCTTGAAAAAGCAGACAGCCTTGGTGTAAATGTATGTTCTACTTCGCTTGGCTATAACCAGTTTGACAATGCTGCTGTAAATTATACGTATGCTGATATGAATGGCCACACAACGATAAGTGCCAAAGCGGCAAATCTTGCTTCGCAAAAAGGGATGTTGTTAGTGGTGGCTGCTGGCAATGAAGGTACCAATGCATGGCATTATATTACTACACCTGCCGATGCAGATAGTGTGCTTGCGGTGGGCGCTGTAGATACCACAGGTTTTGTTGCCTCCTTCAGCAGTTATGGCCCCAGCAGCGATGGTGATATAAAACCAGGTGTTGCTTCTATTGGCTTAAATACGATTGTTGCAAGCCCTGCTAGCGGATTACCGGTTTATAGCAGTGGAACTTCTTTCGCCTGCCCTAATATGGCCGGCCTTGTTAGTTGCTTATGGCAGGCATACCCGGAAATTAATAGTCGTGGAATTATTAATGCAATCGAAGCATCTGCCAATAAAACTAATGCACCGGATAACCGTGTAGGCTACGGAATTCCCGATATGAAAAAAGCATTTGCACTCCTTTTTAAAAAAACATTTAAACAACAGACTACAATAAAAAATTGTGAAGTAGCATTTAATTTTTCGTCAAAAATTGATAACAGCATTGCTATTATACTGGAAAGAAAAACTGCTTCAGAAAATGTTTATTCCACTGTAAAAACATACAACAGCAATAGCAGTTTTGCCCTGCAAAATTTCAGTTATGCTGATAATCTCCAGAATGAAAGCTTTGGCAATATTAGCTACCGTATCAAAGTGGAAATAGGAACTGATACTAGCTTCTATATTGATCCGTTAGCCGTAAATTATACACAGCAATGTGCTGCTACTGAGAATAAAATCACCGTTGCGCCAAACCCTGTAACAGATTACCTGAATATTATTGTAGACAGAACTGTCGACGCAAAAGCTTCAGTCATAATTCAAAACATCTCCGGACAAAAAGTCTATACTGCTAATTTTTCTCTACTACCAGGTACAAATACCCAAAGAATTTTTATGCAGCCATATAGCAAAGGAGGTTATTTTGTAACCATATTTATTGATGGTAAAAAAACAGTTACAAAAAATATAATAAAGCAGTAATCAGGATTTAAATACTGCTACAAACATTGTATCAGCCTTCATTTCAAAGCCTTTGATGTATTTTGCTGACAATAATTCAAGTTTCGTTTTTTCTCTTATAAATTCCACCAGGTTTTCATTCTCTTTTGTAAATACAGAACAGGTAATGTAGAAGAATAATCCCCCTTCAGTTAAGTGTTGATGTGCATTTTGCACAATTAATTTTTGCCTTTCTACATACTTACCTAGTTGAGTCAGTTTAAAGAAACCAAGTTGCTCGGGAGTACGTGCCCACGTGCCACTACCGCTGCATGGTACATCGCAAACGATGATAGAAAATTTATCGTCATCTTCTTTTATAGATTTAGCTTTTGTAATATCTGAAATAAAGTTTTTGTAAATATTTATGCCGGCCTGGCTCAGCCTTTTTTTGCAATTCAGTAAAATATTTTCACGTATATCCGACACTGTTAGCTGTACATTCTTATTCAATTTATCGTACAATAAAATTGATTTCCCACCGCTTGCAGCGCAGCAATCCCAAGCTGATCCTTTGCGGTCATTCTGAATAAAGGATGCCTCATTTAGATAATCAAAAACCTTTTGAGAACTTGCATCCTGAACAACGGCTTCTTTGTTTAATTGAATAACAGTATCAACAGGAATTGAGTTTTTAAGCTCAATGCAGTTTTCCCCTATTAAAGAAAATGAAATTCCGGCGGCCGCTAATTTATTCTCCATTATTTTATTCTTACCCGGTCTTATTCTTAAAAAAAGTGATGGCTGGTAAAAAAAGGAATTGTAAAAAGATGGCTCTCTGACTTCTTCACTTAATTCATGTATAAACGGGAAAGTCTCTTCTGGATTAACTTTGAGCAGGAGACATTTTTCTGCCAAGGTCTGTCCGACTTTCTCATTCAGTTCCGGCCGCAAGGTTTTTAATAATGAGCTCTCTGCTCCTTCACATAAAAAAAAAGTATTTAAAATTTTATCTTCCGTAACAGCACCTGAAAATAAATGAGCTCCCCTAAAATAGCTATAACAAAATTTTCCAATGGTTTTTCTGTCTGTAGAGCCATACTTTTTATTTTCAGCAAAATGTTTTTTTAAATGCAATGCAAAAGGTCCTTCCCCTTTATAGGTTTCAATTATTTTTATAGAACTTGATATATAAGAATGAAAACGGCTCACGTAGTAAATTTAATTATTAGAAAGTTCAGGATTTAAAACAAAAGTATTTTGAAATAAAAAAGCACTCTCCATTGAAAGTGCCTATAATATTTTTAGCGATGTAATTCATTAAAATTCCAACAAAGCTTCCACAGGATCTTTTCCAAATAATAATAAAGATGGATTTTCGAGCAGTTGTTTTACCGTTACTAAAAAGCCAACAGATTCTCTGCCATCTATAATACGATGATCGTAACTTAAAGCAACATACATCATCGGTTTAATAACTACCTGGCCATTTACTGCCATCGGGCGTTCTACAATATTATGCATTCCCAAAATTGCACTCTGCGGAATATTAATAATCGGTGTACTCATCATAGAGCCAAAAATACCGCCATTTGTAATGGTGAAAGTCCCACCAGTCATTTCCTCAATCGTCAGTTTATTATTCTTTGCTTTTGTTGCAAGTTCTACCACGGCAGCTTCTATCTCTGCCATGCTCATACTTTCTGCATTTCGGATTACAGGAACTACCAACCCTTTAGGCGCACTCACAGCAATGGATACATCACAATAATCATGATAGATAATATTCTCCCCATCAAGATAAGCATTAGCAGAAGGGAATTTTTGCAAAGCATAACAACATGCTTTAGTAAAAAAGCTCATAAAGCCCAGGTTTACACCATGTACTTCTTTAAATTTCTCCTTGTATTTTTTTCTTATTTCCATTACTGCACTCATGTCCACTTCATTAAAAGTGGTGAGCATTGCAGTGGTGTTTTTAGCTTCTACCAATCTCCTGCTAACTGTTTTGCGGAGATTGCTCATTTTTTCAGGCCGCTCAGTTCTGATGTACAATGCAGTGCCCGGCTTACGACCGGGATTATTTAGCATTTCAAGCACATCCTGTTTTACAATTTTACCATTAGAGCCAGATGGAGTTACGCTTTTGCTATCCACTTTTTTATCAGCCATGATAGCGGCAGCTACAGGTGTAGCTTTTATATCTTTGGATGTGTCTGCTTTTTGAACTGGCTCCTTCGCTGGAGCATCTACTTTTTCTGCAACTGGTGCATTCTTTACTTCTTCGGCTACAGCTGGTGCTTCAGGCTTTGCCGCATCCGTATCTATAGAACCAACTATATCACCAATGGCAAGTGTCTCCCCCTCTTTTGCTACCTGCTTTACCGCCCCAGCTTTTTCTGCATTAATTTCAAAAGTTGCTTTTTCGCTTTCAAGTTCTGCAATCACTTCATCCCTTTCGGCCCATTCCCCGTCTTTTTTCAGCCATTTAACCAAGGTAACCTCACTAATGCTTTCTCCTACTGTTGGAACTTTAATTTCTATAGCCATTAAAAATGTAATTTTTGTATTTGCAAATTTCGGATAAAAAAGGCAGTATGAAAATATTTTATTGTGGAAAACTAACTGTAAAAAAGAAAGAGGCTGCCTCAGGGTTTTGAGACAGCCTCTTTCTTTTTTATAAAATAAAAATTATGTTCCTAAATAAGTACGCAACATTTGACATCTTGATGTAGTACGCAACTTAGTAATAGCCTTATCTTTTATCTGGCGTACCCTTTCTCTTGTTAAAGAAAAACGTTCGCCAATATCTTCAAGGCTTAAAGGATGATCAATACCAAGGCCAAAGAAATAACGGATCACATCTTTTTGTCTTTCAGTAAGCGTACTTAGAGAGCGCTCAATTTCTGTTTGTAAAGATGCTTTTACCGCTAATGCATCATCTGTACCTATTGCATCCTTATTTATTAATACATCAATCAGTGTACTATCTTCTCCATCAGCCAGGGGCTGATCCATACTCACGTGTCGTGCAGCCATATTGAGTGTTGCAGCAACTTCTTCTACTTCTATATCAAGAAATGTAGCAAGTTCTTCTACTGTTGGTTCTCTTTCAAACTCCTGTTCCAGTTGAGAATATGCTTTGCTTATTCTGTTAGTAAGGCCTACCTTATTTAAAGGCAATCTTACAATACGTGACTGTTCTGCCAAAGCCTGAAGGATGCTTTGACGTATCCACCATACTGCATAAGAAATAAATTTAAACCCACGGGTTTCATCAAAACGCTGAGCAGCTTTTATTAATCCAAGGTTTCCCTCGTTAATTAAATCGGGTAAGGTTAATCCCTGGTTTTGATATTGTTTGGCTACAGATACCACAAACCTGAGATTTGCTTTTGTAAGTTTTTCCAAAGCTGCCTGGTCGCCTTTTTTTATCATTATGGCGAGGCGAACTTCCTCCTCGGAAGATATCAAATCCACTTTGCCAATTTCCTGCAAATACTTTTCTAAACTCTGACTTTCACGGTTGGTGATAGACTTTGTTATTTTAAGTTGACGCATACTCATGAGTAAGCAGATTTAAGGAGGTTAAAAAGTTATAGTTATGATTATATTTTTTAAGTGTTTTAAAAATACATTATAGCTAACGTAATTTAAGTCATTTTAATATGTCGCAAATAAAATATTTTAATAATTAAGAATATAATTTCTCCACAATCAGCCTATAATTTAAATAATTTGTTGGTTTGGATTTAAAATAAATTTTGCCAGATGGATTAATTACTTATAATTGCATTGTTCAAACGATTTTTAAAAAGACAGAATGAGTAAAAAAATTTTATATACACTGGAATACCCCGTAAGATGTTCTCCCGGCATTTTATATGATTTTTTAAGTACGCCCGCAGGTTTACAGGAGTGGTTTGCTGATCAGGTAGATGAGCAGGACGGTGTGTTTACATTTGGCTGGAATGGCACAGAAGATAAGGCTGACCTTCTGGAAAAAGAGGAAGGAAAATTTATCCGCTTTCACTGGGACTATTCACAAAAAGGAGAATATTTTGAATTTTTAATAGAAAAGTCAGAAGTTACTAACCAGACAATCCTGATTGTAAAAGATTTTGCAGAGAAAAAAGATATAAAAGATCAAAGTCAACTTTGGGAATACCAGGTAAAGGATCTTTTTCATAGAGTTGGTAGTTAATCTCCCACTAATTTTAATATCTGTTCATAAGCGTTCCCAAGTAATTGGGACATGCTATTCCATTGCTGCAAACTATATTTTAATGCTATCTTAAAAAATGGCTTATTAATTATTATTTCCAGCTCCTCTTCGGTGATGTCTTTTACAGAACTAAAGTTTTCTATTGCAAAATGATGCTGCCAGGCATTATCATTTATACAAACAAAAAAATCGCACCTACGTTGTTTTAAATTTTGCAGTATGGCAGGACCATAAATTAACTGGTACTTTCCGGAAAGATGAATGGTGACACTGAAAAAATTACCCCACCAAAACATTGTTCGCAATGCAAAAATATTTTCCTTTGAAAATACAGCCGGGTAATCCATAATAACATAGGGAAAATTGTGATAGTTTTCTCCTTTATTAATTTTGGGTACTGCGGATAATATCTCTGGTAATTTTAATTCAGGATTATCAAGAACGATATTTTTAATAGCAGGTATTTGTTCATGAAAAAGAGTAAACACAGCTTTAATAATATTTTGCTTAGTTAAAATCCAATCCGTTTCCTGTACAATAGCAAGTTCCGCATCAGAAAGTGTTATTTTTGTTTTTTCTGTCATTTCGAAAAGTTAAGCCTTAATTTTTCAAAAAAAGAAATGCAAGGATAGTATGATAAAAAAACTAGATAAACTTATTCTTAAATCTTTCCTGGGGCCTTTTGTTGTTACTTTTTTCATCGCACTTTTTGTATTGATGATGCAGACCGTATGGAAATACATAGATGACCTGGTAGGCAAAGGTCTTGATTTTGGTACAATAGGACAATTTATCTGGTACGCCAGTGCTTCCTTAATTACACTTGCAATGCCTATCGCAATCCTTATTTCTTCCATCATGACATTTGGTAACCTTGGCGAAAGTTTTGAGTTGGTTGCTATAAAATCTTCCGGTATTTCATTACTACGTTTTATGCGCCCTTTAATGTTTGTCTCCATTTTTTTATGTGGCGTTACGTTTTTATTCGCCAATTATGTTATCCCGTATGCTAACCTGAAATTCGTTACACTTTACTATGACATCAATTATAAAAAACCCGCCTTTGATCTAAAAGAAGGTGTTTTTTATACCGGTATACCCGGCTATGCAATAAAAGCTGGCAAAAAAGATGCGGATGGAAAAACTATACATGATGTGATTATCTATGACCAAAGTAACTACCTGCAGGACAATAGTATTGTTGCAGCAAAAGGTGTAATGAATATTTCCAAAGACAAAAACTTTCTTGAATTTAATCTTGAGAATGGTTATCGTTATCAGGAAACATCCGGCGGCGCTGACACATCATCTGAATTTATAAGACTTGGCTTTAAAGATTTTAAAAAGCTGTTTGACATGAGTGCCTTGCAAAAACAAAATACTCCGGACAGTCTTTTTAAAAATAATTTTAAAATGCTGAGTGCAAGACAGCTAAATAAGAATATTGACTCTCTATCTAAAATCAGCGATACACTGAAAAAAAATCAGTACCGTCTTATTTCTTCCAACCTACATTACCTGAACATTAATGACAGTATCTGGAATAATGCAAAACCTGCAGAGCTAAAAAATATTATTGCAGACTCTGCAAAATTATTTGTGTATGATAAAGCAATTTCTACTGCATCAAATATAAAAAATGCAATTTCCTTCAGCGATGCTGAAATTACCAGCCGGGCTACGGATATACGTTACAGCGAAATAGAATGGCACAGGAAATTTGCGTTTTCCATGGCCTGCCTGGTGCTATTTTTTATAGGGGCGCCGCTTGGCTCCATTATTCGTAAGGGTGGGCTTGGAATGCCATTGGTAGTGGCTATTATTTTCTTTTTAATTTTTCATTTGCTTAATATGTTTGGCGAAAAATTTGTAAAAGAAAGTATAATGCCACCCGTATTAGGAATGTGGCTTTCCATAATTGTGCTTATCCCAGTAGGTATTTTCTTTACCTATAAAGCAATGCATGATTCACAATTATTCAACAAAGAATTTTATTTCCGTTTTTTCAAAAAAGTAAAAATTTTTATTAATAGTAAAAAAATAACCCCATCTGGTAATTCTTCAAATAATTTATTATGAAAAAAAAATCAGGCATAAACAGGAGAGATTTTATTTTTAATACTGCTAAAGGTTCTATTGGATTAACATTAGGATTAAGTGCAATTTCACAATTTGCATTTGCAGGTGATGGCGTAAAAAACATTCACGCAGGTTTCGATACCGGCTTTGATCAGCAGCCCCTACCCTACAAATATGATGCGCTTGAAAATGTAATAGATGCCATGACGATGGAAATACATTATACAAAACATGCAGCCGGTTACAGTAAAAATTTAAAAGAAGCAGCTGCTGCGGAAAACATACCGGTGGGCACTTCTGTTGAAAATATTCTTGGCAGCATTTCTAAATACAGCCCTAAAATGCGTAATAATGCAGGTGGGCATTATAACCACGAAATGTTCTGGCAATGTATGCAGCCAAAAAGTAATGATAATAAACCGTCGGGGAAATTGATGGATGCCATACAAAAAGATTTTTCTTCTTTTGAAAATTTTAAAACAAAATTTGATGATGCAGCCAAAACGAGATTTGGTAGTGGCTGGGCATGGTTGTATATCGATAATAATAAAACTTTGAAAATAGGGAGCACGCCTAACCAGGATAATCCATTGATGAATATCAGTGATATAAAAGGAGTTCCACTGCTTGGACTGGATGTTTGGGAACATGCCTATTATTTAAAGTACCAGAATAAAAGGGCAGAATATGTAGAAAATTGGTGGAATGTGGTGAATTGGAATTATGTTTCCAAACGTTTTGCATCTGTATGATCTCTAAAACTGGCTGGATAATTTTAATTGCCGGCACTTTTTGCATGATGTTTATAATGGCCATTACAGGTGGCCCAATGAAACACCCTGCGACGCCATTTGGTATAATAAATCTTGAGCTAGCTTCAAATGCAACAGATGTACAGAATATTCTAAATGCCTGGGATAATGATATTAGTCAACACGTGGATGTATTGGCAGATGCAAGGAAGAATACCTGGCTGGATTTTATTTTTATAATTTTTTATAGCTTACTATTTTATTGTTTGTGTAAAAACATAAGCAGCTATTTTAAAACGAATAAAGTTTTACAAAAAGTCGGCAAAATATTTTCCATGGCTTCATTGTTGGCAGGCACTTTAGACTATGGTGAAAATATTGGAATGCTGACCAGCCTGAACGGCCATATTACAAATGGAGTTGCTCTTTTTACTGCAACTTGTTCTGCAATAAAATGGATGCTTATAGTCTGCATCCTGTTGTTTTTAGTAATAAGTTTTGGCTATAAATATTTTGTGCAGGATAAGAAAAAGGCCTTCCTATAATTGACTCAGCCTTTGCAGAGTAACATTCAGAAAAAATGAATGAAACTTTACAAAGGCTGATAAATTGGCAAGCAATCGTGGTGCAAATTTAATGAGATTGAAAGTGATTTACCAAATTGTTTTAGCCAATTTTTTGGCAAAATAAATAAGAAAAAATACCGCTGTTTATAAAGCCGAAAAACTGGTATATTCGTTGCCCATTGGTATGCCGTACAAGAGAGTGACACAACTCTGATGACCAAAGAACAAATGCTCGTAACAAAAAAAATATAAAATAATTTTTATGGAAGTTTGGAAAGATTACCAGGAAAAAAATAAGGAAAGATTTCTAGAAGAACTACTTGATCTGCTTCGCATAGCGAGTGTAAGTGCAAAGAGCGAACATAAAGAGGATATGATAAAATGCGCTGAGGCTGTAAAGCAGCGTTTGCTGGAGGCCGGTGCAGATAAAGTAGAAATTTACCCAACTGAAGGCCACCCGATTGTATATGGTGAAAAAATAATTGATGCTTCAAAACCAACAGTGTTGGTGTATGGGCATTATGATGTACAACCTGCAGAGCCATTGGATCTATGGAAGAGTGGCCCTTTTGACCCAACGATTATTGATGGGAAAATATTTGCCCGTGGCAGTTGTGATGACAAAGGACAGATGTACATGCATATAAAAGCATTGGAAACACTGGTACAAACAGACACACTTACCAATAATATAAAATTCTGTATTGAGGGAGAAGAAGAAGTTGGCTCACCAAACCTTGGAAAATTTGTAACATCACATAAAGACCTGTTAAAGGCAGATTGTGTTTTAATAAGTGATAGTGCTATGATAAGTTTAGATACACCTAGCCTGGATATTGGCTTACGTGGTTTAAGTTATATTGAAGTAGAAGTTACAGGGCCAAACCGGGATCTGCACAGTGGCGTGTATGGTGGTGCTGTTGCAAATCCAATCACTATACTTGCAAAAATGATCGCTTCTTTACATGATGAAAATAATCATATTACTATACCGGAATTTTATGATGACGTAGTACAATCTTCTGACGAGGAAAGAGCACTGATGGCAAAAGCACCATTTAATGAAGATGAATATAAAAATGATTTAGGAATACAGGAATTGTGGGGAGAAAAAGGCTATTCAACTATTGAAAGGACAGGAATAAGGCCAACACTGGAACTAAACGGAATATGGGGCGGCTATATTGGAGAAGGTGCAAAAACCGTTTTGCCTTCCAAAGCATTTGCAAAAATTTCTGCAAGACTTGTTCCAAACCAAACTTCGGAAAAAATTACTGCATTACTTATAAATCACATGCAGCAGATAGCACCGCCAACTGTTACTGTAAAAGCAACTTTACACCATGGTGGCGAGCCTTACCTGACGCCAATTGATAGCAATGCTTACAAGGCGGCGGCAAAAGCAATTGAAGCAACTTTTAATAAACAGCCAATACCTGTTAGAGGTGGCGGAAGTATTCCTATTTGCTCTCTTTTTGAAAAAGAATTAGGTACAAAAGTGGTGCTAATGGGATTTGGCCTGGATAGTGATAATCTTCACAGCCCAAATGAAAAATTTGATCTGGCTAATTTTTACAAAGGCATTGAAACCATTCCTTATTTCCACCAATTTTTTGCGGAAATGAAGTAAATAAATTTAAAATGATCAGAAAGCCGGGCTATTTAGAGTCTGGCTTTTATTTTTAAAGCAATAATAGTTTTAAAATCATTTTCAGATGTAGGTAAATATCTTTATTTTTGCCGCCCATTTGGGATGTCGGGGTAGCTCAGCTGGTTAGAGCATCGGATTCATAACCCGAAGGTCGGCAGTTCAAGTCTGCTCCCCGATACTAAGCCCATTTCCTTAATAGGATTTGGGCTTTTTAATTTGTTTTAATGAAATATACTGTTTACATATTATTCTCTAAAATTCATCAAAAACATTACACCGGGTTTAGTTCTAATCTTGAGCAAAGATTAGTATCGCATAACTCACTGGGCCATGATTGGACAGCAAAATACAGGCCCTGGAAATTA
>JBDSIB010000096.1:0-13861 GCA_039918155.1 Ferruginibacter sp. | reverse complement strand
TTCTTTTATAGTATAAGTTAACTGATGTTTTTTTGTGATGGCTTCAATTTTATCCATCAGTTGTTTTTCATAGCGGTGCCGTCTGTCAAGATCAATATCTCGGAGGTCAACCGTAAACACAGCTTCTTCTGCAATAATATTTCTACTGGCCGGAAAAACATTTATCGTTGCAACTGTACCCACCGTTGGTGCATTTTTATCCTGTGTTGCAATTTTATTTACTGCTACAATAATTTCTGCGGCACCTAATAAAGCATCTTTTCGCAAAGGCATTGGTACAGAACCGGTATGGCCTGCCTGGCCTTTAAGCGTTACCGTTAACCATAGTGGCCCGGAGATTCCGCTAACAATTCCGATAGTTTTCTTTGCAATATCCAACACTGGTCCTTGTTCAATATGCAATTCTAAAAAACAAAAAATACTGCCGGGTTTGTATTCCGACTCTTTGAATTTTGTAATATCGCAACCAAAATCTTTTAATGCCTGTTCTCTTGTGATGCCATCTTTATCGGTGCGTTGAAATTCTCCTTCTTCCAGTTTTCCTAAAATACCACGACTTCCGAATAAGCCTTTGTTAAAACGCCAACCTTCTTCATCAGCAAAAGAAATTACTTCAATGCTTCTTTGTGGCGTGATATTATTTTCTGATAAAGTGTTTACAACTTCAATCGCACACAACACACCAGCTACACCATCAAACCGTCCTCCATAAGGTTGGGAATCTAAATGAGAACCCATCATTAACACCGGTAAAGAATCGTTAGCACCTTTTAAACGACCAATTAAATTTCCAAAATTATCAATCTTTGTTTCCATACCTGCTTCCTGCATCCATGATGCTGCCAGATCAAACCCTTCCTTTTCCAAAACAGTCATTGTTGGGCGACAAGTACCCGTTTCACCGATTTTACCGATCAAACTCATTGCTTCAAAGTGTTGCTGCAGGCGGGTTGCGTTAATTTTCATTTTTAAATAATATTTTGGATTGATAATTTACAAAGTATAATCTACTTAAACAAAAAATGCCGGCATAATACCGGCATGATAAATAAAAATTAAAATATTTTACGGTTGTTCTGTGGTCACATCCTGTGCCAATGTTGCATCATCAGGTGTAGTTGATAAATCTCTATCCAAAGAATATAGAACGCTGTCTTTTGCATGTGCACCACCTGCAATTTTAATTTTATCAAGTAAGCTTAATGCAAGTGTTTCTTCTTCTGTTTGTTCTTTTACAAACCACTGCATAAAATTCCAGGTAGCCCAATCCTTTTCTTCGTGACTGAGATTTGCTACACTGTAAATTGCAGTTGTATTATCAACCTCATGTTGAAATACTTTTTCAAAACAATCGTTAACGCTGAAAGGATCTGACGGTGGCGCATCCAAGGCTGTAACTTTTGCAGTGCCACCTCTTTTTAAAATGTACTCCAGTATTTTCATCATGTGGTTACGCTCTTCATGCGAATGACGAAAAAGAAAATTTGATACGCCACCATAGCCCTGGCTATCTGCCCATGCTCCATAAGATAAATAGGTTTGTGCAGCATTTGCTTCTTTGGTCATTTGTTCATTCAGGGCTTTTTCAATCTTTGGGGAAAGTCTGTTCGTATTCATGATTAATTATTTAAGGTTTTATATCATTTATGCAGCATAAATCAAACCAAAAATTTCAGCATGTCCATCAAACAATCGCCCATCTACGCTTAGTTAAAAGATGACCAAAGATTTACAGTACAAGTGAGATCATTTTTTCTCTTTCACTGAAAGAAAAAAAATGACAGAACAAAGTTCACAACGATGATGCCATGAAAAAAAATGCTTGTACCAAAAAATATTAATGGTCATTCAATGGCAAACCTTCTGCCTGCCACATTTTCCAGTTGATATATTCCGGGGCGGCACGATGCTCTTCCATAGTAATACAATCATCAACGGGGCATACCAATTGGCAAAGATTGCAACCCACACATTCCTCTTCTTTAATAGTGTAAGTGTTGTATGGTTTTCCAAATTCCAGGTTGATGGATTGATGCGATGTATCTTCGCAAGCAATGTAGCAAAGGCCACAATGCACACATTTATCCTGATTTATTTTTGCTATGTGATGATAATTGATATCCAGGTCTTCCCAGTGTGTAATTGTATCCACAGACTTTCCTATAAAATCTTCAGTTGTTTTAAAACCTTTTTCATCCATCCAGTTGCTCATGCCTTCGCACATATCTTCTACAATACGGAAACCATGCGTCATTGCCGCCGTACACACCTGCACGTTAGTAGCGCCAAGCAACATAAATTCTACCGCATCTTTCCAGTCGCTTATTCCTCCAATGCCGGAAATAGGGACTTTTTTAGTGGTAGCATCTTGCGCAATAGTTGTAAGAAATTTTAAGGCAATTGGTTTTACAGCCGGGCCGCAATAACCACCAAAAACACTTTTACCAGCAACATATGGATTTGGAACAAGCGTATTCAGATCTACACCGGTTACTGATTGAATAGTATTGATCAATGACAAACCATTGGTGCCGGCTTCTACTACTGCTTTGCCGGTTGGCACCACAGAATGCACGTTGGGCGTAAGTTTAGTGATGACAGGAATTGTTGCTGCTTCCATTACCCACTCTACTACTATCTTTGCAATTTCAGGATCTTGTCCCACCGATGCGCCCATGCCACGCTCTGTCATCCCATGTGGGCAACCAAAATTTAATTCGAAACCGTGTGCACCGGTTTGTTCTACTTTTTTTATTAATTCGTGCCAGCTATTTTTATCGTTATCGGCCATTAAAGAAACTATCATTGCCCTGTCGGGAAATAATTTTATACATTCTTCAATTTCTTTTAGATTAATATCAAGCGGACGATCACTGATGAGTTCTATATTATTAAATCCCATCACTTTGTGACCACCATAATTTACGGCCGAATAACGGGAGGAAACATTCTTTACCTGTGAGCCAAGTGTTTTCCATACAACGCCACCCCAGCCTGCTTCAAAAGCACGGAGTACATTTATTTTTTTATCTGTTGGCGGGGCACTTGCCAACCAAAAAGGGTTGGGAGATTTGATGCCGAGAAAGTTTGAACTGATATCTGCCATGCGGAAAAATTTAAAATAATGAGTTATTTATTATGGGTTCAATATTTTAAGATCTGAGTTTTCACTCAACCTTTTTTATAACCCTTAAACTTTTAAAAAATTTAGAATCGTTGCGGCTCCGTCTTTCCCAGCCTGCACCGCATCTACTACTTCTCTACCCCCATTTACACAATCACCGCCAGCAAATACACCTGATACATTCGTAATTGCTTTTTCTGTAACAGAAACTTTTCCGTTTCTATTTTCTATATGATTGGTTGTTACCAAAGTTTCAAAAGGCATTTGACCGGCAGCTTTTATAACCATATCCACATCTATAATAAATTCTTCTCCGGAAGCAACAGGTGATTTTCTACCGCTGGCATCTGGATCTCCCAATTTCATTATGCTTGCTTTTAAGGCGACAACTTTTCCATCTACGCCTAGAATTTCTTTTGGTGCTGCCAACCAGATTACTTTACAGCCATCTAGTTTTGCAATATTTAATTCCACGTCCGTGCAAGGCATTTCTTCTTCAGTGCGTCTATATAACATCGTTACTTCTTTGGCACCCAGGCGTTTTGCCTGCGTCGCTGCATCTATCGCCGTCATACCCATCCCAATAACTGCTACTTTATCACCAACAGGCACTTTGCTAAAGCCATTGCAGCGGATGTCATAAATAAAACCGATAGCATCTACCACACCATCAAGGTTCTCCCCGGCAATATTCAATTGACGAGCCAGTCCTACGCCAAAGCCCAGATAAACAGCATCATATTTTTCCTGCAAGTCTTCTAACAAAATATTCTTCCCCAACTCTTTACCACACTCAATGGTAATACCGCCAATACCGGTTATATAATTCACTTCGTCTTCACAAAATTGTGGAGTTACTTTATAAGCAGCAATACCATAAGTCATTAAGCCGCCACCTTGTTTTTCTTTTTCAAAAATAGTTACGTCTACACCTTCACGTGATAACATATGTGCACAGCTTAATCCAGCCGGGCCAGCGCCGATGACTGCGACTTTTTTTCCGGTATTTTTTTTTCGTTTAAATAATTGCCAGCCATTCGCCATAGCCTTTTCTGTAGAATAGCGTTGCAATTTTGCAATATGTATAGGTTCCTCATGCATTAAATTATATACACAACTTCCTTCGCACAATTTTTCTACCGGGCAAACTTTGCTACAGCCAGCTCCCATAATATTTGAAAGAAAAATTGTATGAGCACTTCCTTTTACATTATCAGTTGTTATCTGCTTAATAAACTTTGGCACATTAATGCTCGTAGGACAAGCTTTGATACAAGGCGCATCATAACAAAACAAACAGCGGTTTGCTTCTACCAATGCCGCATCTTTTGTTTCAAATGGTGGATGAATGTCAGAAAAATTCTGCTGGTATTCTTCTTTTGTTAAGCGGTTATTTGCAATCATTTATTTCGAATTATAAATTTTAAATTTTCTAATGCAGGATTTTCTTTAACCCTACCCTTTACCTCATAAGATAATATTATAGTTCAGTTATTTTCCCATAAGTCTCGGGTCTTCTATCTCTGAAAAATTGCCATTTGCTTCTTACCTGGTCAATCATATCCAGATCAAATTCTGCCATCAGTAATTCATCTTTGTCTTCTGATGCGGTTGCAAAAATTTCTCCCAGCGGATTTACAAAATAGGAAGTACCATAAAATTTCCCAAGGTTCCATGGGGCTTCTGTACCTACCCTATTGATGCAGCCCATAAAATAACCGTTCGCAACGGCATGTGCAGGTTGTTCTAATTTCCATAAATTTTGTGACTGCCCAACAGTTGTAGCAGAAGGATTGTAAACGATCTCGGCACCATTTAATCCAAGGCATCTTGCACCATCAGGAAAATGACGATCGTAACAAATGTACACACCAACTTTTGCATACTTCGTCTGAAATACAGGATAGCCAAGGTTTCCAGGCTTAAAAAAAAACTTTTCCCAAAAACCACCGGTATGCGGGATATGATTTTTTCTGTACTTGCCAAGATAAGTTCCATCTGCATCAATCACTGCTGCAGTATTATAAAAAATGCCAGATTGTTCTTTTTCATACACCGGTACTATAATTACCATATTGTATTTTTTTGCGTAGGCGCACATACGCTCCGTTGTTGGGCCGGGCACTGTTTCCGCAGATGCATACCATGCCGCATCTTGGCCGGGGCAAAAATAGGGAGTATTAAAAATTTCCTGAAAGCACAAAATCTGCACACCCTTTTCGCCGGCTTCCTCAATCAACGGAATATGTTTTTTTTCCATTGCATCCATAATTTCTGCAATGGTTCCCTCGCCTTCTGTTTTTGGAAGAGACATTTGAATAAGACCAGATTTAATTTTTCTTGGCATAATAAATTTTATTTTGTTACCAGCATTTGTTTTCAAATCAACATCGTTGTGTCACTCACTTGTACAGTTGATTCTATAATCGTCTGACCTCACCCCAACACCTCTCCAAAGGAGAATGAACTCGAAATCAGTTCTTTAAATTCAAACATTTTATTTTTCATCCATCTCCGCTTTTATCTTCTCCATTTCCCTCTCCCTTGGGGGAGAGGATAGGTGAGGGCTTAAATTGTCTGCTTCACTTTATTTCTTTTTATAAATTTCCCAAACCCTTTCTCAATAAGGCATTCATTATTATCTATTGCTACTTCACCTCTTAATAAAACTGTTTTGACTTTACCGGTTACTTCCCAACCTTCATAGCCGCTGTAGTCAACATTCATGTGATGCGTTTTTGCAGAAAGCGTATGCTTTTCATTTGGATCAAAAATCACAATATCTGCATCGCTGCCTATAGCAATCGTTCCTTTGCGTGGGAACATACCGAATATTTTTGCCGGATTGGTACAGGCAACTTCCACATATTTATTTAATGAGATTTTATTTTTTGCAACGCCTTCGCTGTACAATAATTCCATTCTGTTTTCAACTGCGGGATGGCCGTTAGGTATTTTGCTAAAATCATCTTTGCCCATTAATTTTTGTTCCCACATAAATGGACAATGATCTGTTGCAACAACATTTACAAGACCTTGATTAATACCTGCCCATAAAGTTGCCTGGTCTTTTTTCTCTCGAAGTGGCGGACTCATCACCCATTTGGCGCCTTCAAAATTTTGCTCGTACAGTGATGCATCTAATAATAAATATTGAATGCATGTTTCTACAAATACTTTCTGATTTCTTTTTGTTGCATTGCGTACGGCATTCAAAGCGCCTTCGCAGGTAAGATGAACAATGTAGCCGGCACAACCGGTGTAATTGATCATGTCAACAAAGCGTTCGCTAGCTTCTGCTTCCGTAACTTCTGGCTGAGATAAATAATGATATAGCGGCGCAAGGTTTCCTTCTTCTTTATTTTTCTGAACAAGATAATCAATCATGTCGCCATTGGTTGCATGCACAGTAATAAGACCACCATATTTTTTTACTTCTTCCATCAGGCCGATCATCTGGCGGTCATCAATCATCAATGCGCCTTTGTAGGCCATAAAAGTTTTGAAAGAAGTAATGCCTTCTATTTCTATAAAATCTTTTATTTCTTTTCGGGTGTTTTCATTAAAGTCAGTAACGGCCATGTGAAAGCTGTAATCACCTACACAATTATTATCGCTGCGGCTTTTCCAATCTGCTAAAGCATCGTGTAAACTATTTCCCTGCGTTTGCAGAATAAAATCTATCAGCATTGTTGTACCACCATACAATGCAGCACGGGTGCCGGTTTCGTAAGTATCGCTGCTGTATGTACCCATAAATGGCATGGATAAATGTACATGCGGATCTATACCGCCGGGGAAAACCAATTTACCTGAAGCATCAATTTCTTTATCTGCTTTTACAGTAAGATTTTTGCCGATGGCAGCAATGGTTTCGCCTTCTATAAAAATATCAGCAACATAATTATCAGTTGCTGTTACAATGTTTCCGTTTTTAATTAAAATCGACATAGTATTTTTTTTAATCGCTTATATAAAAGCTGAATAAAGATCTATCAGTACAAGTGAGATCATTTTTTTTCTTTCACTGAAAGAAAAAAAATGACAGAACAAAGTTCACAACGATGTTGATTGATGCACTCAGCTTGTTACCAAAGTATTTTTCTTCATAAATAAATAATACAAAATTCCACTGACAGCAAAACCTACAAACCACGCATAATTATATAAATGTGAAATCCACTCTGGAAATGCTGTTGCAGAAATTAATTTTACCTGCAATAAAAATCCCGGAATGTTTGGCAAAATACCTAGCAATAATGCGATAATTGCTTTGCTGTTAAATCCGTTTTTATATTGATAAATTCCCTGGTAACTATAGAGATCATTTAAAATTAAATTTTGTTTTCTTATAAAATAATAATCAACAATCATAATGCCACCAACCGGCCCGAGCAAACTTGAATAAGCAATGAGCCAGGTAAAAATATAACCGTTTGGATCTGCCATTAGTTTCCATGGAAAAATAAGTACACCAATAATTCCTGTGATATAGCCGCCCATTTTAAAATTAATTTTTGCAGGCGAAAGATTTGAAAAATCATTTGCAGGACTAACAATATTTGCTGCAATGTTTGTAGCTAATGTAGAAATGATAACTCCAATCATAGCAAAAGTCACCATTAGTTTGCTATCAAATTTCGCAGCTAATTGAACCGGATCCCACTCTGGACTTCCATAAATAATTGCAGAGGCAGAAGTAACAACAACGCCAACAAATGCAAACAACGTCATGGATGGAGGCAGACCAATTGCCTGGCCACGTATTTGTGCTTTCTGGCTTTTTGCGTAGCGTGTAAAATCGGGAATATTTAAAGAGAGTGTTGCCCAAAAGCCAATAACGGCGGTCAATGCAGGGAAAAAGAATTTAAAAAAAGAATGATTGTCTGTAAATTTTGATGGCTCACTTAAAATTGGACCAAGTCCTTTTGCGGCAACAACAGCCCAGCAAAATAATGCGATGGCAGCCACCGGTAAAAAGAAAGCTTTGAACACTAAAAGTTTGCGAATACTTTCTACGCCTTTGTAAACAATAAACATATTCAAAAACCAAAATAAAATAAAACACAATGCCGGAATAGCCTGCGGAAATAAAGTAGAATTATCCATTGCTGCCAAAGATGGATTCCAGGCACGCAATAAATTATATAAAGATGCGCCGCCGATCCAGGTTTGAATACCAAACCAACCACAGGCAACAACGGCCCTAAGCATTGCAGGAATATTTGCGCCTTTTGTGCCGAAACTTGCCCTTGCCATTACCGGAAATGGAATACCATATTTTGCTCCGGCATGGCCATTCAACAACATCGGCACCAGCACAATTGCATTACCAATAAAAATAGTAAGTACTGCCTGCCACCAACTCATTCCCTGATTTATCATGGAGCTGGCCATGGTGTAAGTAGGAATGCAAAGACTCATACTTATCCATAAGGCTGCATAATTCCAGGTGCCCCAGGTACGCTTGTAGATTGGTATGGGCGCAAGGTCTTCATTGATGAGTGAGGAAGCAACTATGTTTTTAGGTTCTATCAAACGGAATACAGGTTTTCGATGTGATAAAATATAATCAGGTTGTATAAATATAAGTCTTAATTAACTGCATCATCTGCAATTAAAAGTGCTTGTGAAATTATATTTAATCCTTCGTCTATTTGTTCCTTTGTAATGCACAATGGCGGCGCTATGAAAATAAAATTCCAGCGTACAAAAGTGTACATACCCAGTTCTTTAATTTTTGCTGCCACTTTATTCATAACAATCATTTCATCTGGTTTGGCATTAAATGGTGCCATTGGTTCTTTGGTAGTTCTGTTCTTTACCAATTCCAAACAACCTAATAATCCTATATTACGCCAGTCACCGATAGAAGGATGTTTTTGTTTTAATAATTCTACCTGCTCGTTCAAGTATTTTTCCATGGCAAGTGTATTTTCAATCAATCCTTCATCATCATATATTTTTAATGTTTCCAAAGCTGCGGCACAAGCTACAGGGTGAGCAGAATAAGTAAGGCCTAATGGTAAAACAACATCATCATATTTTGCAGCAATTTTATCACTCACCTGCAGGCAACCAAAAGGAAGATAGCCACAGGTAAGTCCTTTAGCCATGGCTATCATATCAGGAATGATACCATGATTTTCAAAACCAAACCATTTGCCGGTGCGGCCAAGGCCACTCATCACTTCATCCATTATCATTAAAATGCCATGCTTGTTGGTAATTTCTCTTACAGCTTTTAAATAACCTTTAGGATATTGCAAACATCCGATAGTACCACTCTCCCCTTCTAACATTATTGCAGCAATATTTCCACCACCTTCATAAGCGATTACACGTTCCAGTTGTGCGATGGATTCTTTTAATAAATTTTCTTCTCCATATTCCCAACGATATAAATAAGGCAGATCAAAATGTACAAAGTTAGGTGATTGCTGTGCATCAACCGCCAATCTCCTGGGATCGCCACCGGCAGAAATAGCACCCATTGTAGCACCATGATAAGATTGATAACGGCTTAATATTTTATGTTTACCTGTATATAATCTTGCCAGCTTAATTCCATTTTCAATAGAAGTTGCGCCGCATAAAGTAAAGAATGATTTGTTGAGATCGCCAGGGCAAATTTCTGCAAGTCTTTTACCCAAATCAGCACGGGCTTTTGTAACGCAACTTGGCGTAACATAAGCTACTTCCTGCATTTGCTTTACTACAGCTTCGGTTACCCGCTGATTACCATGGCCAATATTTACATTCATTAAACCTGATGAAAAATCAAGAATCTTCTTGCCATCATAATCATATAGGTAAACGCCTTTAGCAAATTTCACTGCAATAGGGTTGGTGCCTTTTTGTTTGCTCCAGGAAAATAAAGTGTATTCCTGTGCGTCATGAATGATTTCGACAGCTTCCGATAATGTGGTTATTTGTGACATAATATTTTATTTAAATGCTTACTTATTTTTTAAATCCAATCCTTTCTCTGTCTTTCCATTTCTTTTGTGCGGCTTTCTCATCCAGCAAGTTTTCCATTGCATCGTAAATCTGGTTAAGCTGAACATCATGCTCTCCTATTCTTTCCTTTATCTCTTTCAATTGTGTTTTTAAATCGTTTTCTTGTAACAGTACTTTTCTTATTTCGACAAATGCCCTCATTATAGCGATATTCATGGCGATCGCTTTATCTGAATTCAAAATTCCGCTTAGCATAGCAACGCCTTGTTCTGTGAATGCATATGGTGTAACCGCTGTATTTCTTTTGTTTTGGGATGCGGTCACAATTTGCGTCTGCATAATATTTTGAACCTCGTATGTGGTCACAAATTGTGACCGCATACTTTCCCATTCTTTTAAAGTAAGCCTAAACATAAAATCTTCAGGAAAGCGTTTAATATTTCTTTTTACAGCCTGGTTTAAAACTTTAGTAGCAACTTCGTAAAGACCAGCAAGATCAAAATCAAGCATAACCCTTTCCCCTCTTATTTCGTAAATTCTATTTTGAAGACTTTTAATAATTTTCATGCTTTGTTTTAATAAGCTGAATAATGGTATTCTGTACAAGTGAGATCATTTTTTCTCTTTCACTGGAAGAAAAAAAATAACAGAATAAAGTTCACAACGTCGATGCCATGAAAAACAAATGTTGGTTAACAAAAAAGTATTTGCCTCGAATACCACCAATTAACACGAATGATTTTTCTTTTATCTGTGTTTATTTGTTTAATCCGTGGCAAAAAAAATCAACTCATCCAGTTCACGCCTGCCTCTGCATTCCATTTGATTGTACTCTTCTTCAATTTAGTCCAGAATTCAATAGAACTTTTCCCGGTAATATCGCCCACACCAAATTTACTTTCATTCCAGCCGCCAAAGCTGAAAGGCTCACGGGGCACGGGTACACCGACATTTACACCAATCATTCCTGCACTTGCATGGTCAATAATATAACGGGCCATACCACCATTTTGAGTGAACACACTCGCCGCATTTCCATAAGGATTTGCATTTTCAATTGCCAGTGCTTCGTCAACAGTGTTAGTACGCATAATGGAAATCACCGGGCCGAAAATTTCTTCAGTGGCAACACTCATTTGTGGCGTAACATAATCAATAACGGTCGGGCCAATATAAGTACCGTTCTCTTTACCGGCTACTTTTGTATTTCTTCCATCTACTAAAATTTTCGCACCATCTTTTTCTGCCTGAGTAATATATTTTTCTATCCGATCCTGAGATGCTTTATTAATAACGGCACCCAGGTTTTCACCAGGAATTATTTTTCTTGCTTCTTCACAAATTTTATCAACGATCGCATCTACATTTCCAACACCTATCATAGCGCTCGCAGCCATACAACGCTGCCCGGCACAGCCGCTCATGCTTGCCGCAACATTCTGTGCTGTCATTCCAGGGATAGCGTCTGGCAACACCAATAAATGGTTTTTTGCACCACCTAGTGCCAAACATCTTTTATAATTATGAGTAGCCCGCTGGTAAACAATTTTTGCAACTTTTGTAGACCCCACAAAAGACACCGCTTCAATATCCGGATGATCGCAAATAGCATTTACAATTTCTACATCGCCATGTACAATATTAAATACCCCATCAGGTAAACCGGCTTCTTTTAATAATTCCGCTAATCTTCCACAACTCAATGGCACTTTTTCTGATGGTTTTATGATCATGCAGTTTCCTAAAGCAATAGCATTTGGCAGCGTCCACATAGGAACCATACTAGGGAAATTAAAAGGTACGATAGATGCAACGACACCCAGTGGAACATGCTCTGTGCGGCACTCTACGCCACGGCTTACTTCCAAAACTTCGCCACTTATTAATTGTGGTAATGATGTTGCAAATTCTGCAAGCTCAATACATTTTTCTATTTCTGCATAAGACTCGCCATAAGTTTTTCCATTTTCTTCGCTGCATAATTCAGAGAGTTCTTTTAAGTTTTTTTCTAATAAAGTTTTAAACTTAAAAAATACCTGTACCCTTTCTTTAATAGGTGTTTTACTCCAGGTAAGGAATGCTTTTTTAGCACCTACCACGGCTGTGTCCAAATCTGTAGTATTTGATAATGGAACAGTGGATAATAAATTTCCGTCTAAAGGAGAAATTACATCCATTGTTTTTGCCGATAAAGGTTTTTCAAATTTCCCATTGATAAAATTCTGAATTGCTATATATTTCATAATAAATGTATTCTGCTTTTTTTATATTAATTTTGACTAAAACTAAAAATAAATCATTTTATAGTAAATAAAAAACATTTATTTTTATTTTACAAATACTTTAAAAGCCTTTGAATGTCTCAATCCGGCACTTTTACATTAGATGAACTTGATTTTAAGATTCTTTCCTGTCTTCAAAAAGATGGGCGTATGTCTTTTACTGTGATCGCTGAAAACCTAAATGTGTCTGTTGGAACAATACGTACCCGTTTCAATAAATTAATAGAAGAGGGTACCATCAGTATTATTGGAAGAGTGGATGCAGATAAAGTTGGCTTTAAATGCTACGCACATATTGCAGTGTTTGTAAGACCTGCAACGCTCAAAGAAAAAATCGCTCAAAAGATTGCTAAGCTTCCTGAAGTAAGTTTTCTTGCGATGACATCGGGAGATTATGACCTTGAAGAAGATGTGATGTGCCGTGATAATAATCACCTGGTAGATTTTGTGAACGAAATCAGTAAAATTGATGGAGTGCATCAAACAAAAACGACCATATATTTTAAGGTATATAAATATGCCCAGCCAGATCTTAAGTTAATAAAATAATTTTTTTTGAACTGCCGAAGTTAATCATTGCCCCGCATTAGTCCTGCCTTACACTCCAAGCCTGCCTGTGCGGTAGACAGGTCCTTGTCACTCCTTCGTCGTTCCTGCGGGCTTTCCACTACAATCGGGCGTATATATCATCAGTAGATCATATGGCAGCAAACTCTATACTCTCATTCAAACTCATAATTCAAATTCCCAAACAGTTCTATAATCGCCATTCTTTTCTATGTAAGAAAGAAAAGAATTATAAAAAGCATCTGCACCAATCGTTGCACTATCACCAATTACAAAAAGTCTTTCTTTTGCCCTGGTAATGGCAACATTCATTCTCCGGTAATCTTTTAAAAAACCTATAACACCATCATCATTACTCCGTACAAGTGAGATAATTATATTTTCTTTTTCCTGCCCCTGGAAACTATCAATTGTACTTATACGCATTTGCCTCGGCAACAATTCTTTTGCGGCTGCAACTTGCCCGGCATACGGAGAAATGAGAGCGGTGTTAAAAATATCAAGTTGTTCAGTTTCAATTATTTTTTCTGCTATTCTTAATTCACCTTCGTTCTGCAAACTTGTTCCATCTTTACCATGTATTTCATTATACCCAGAGCCGGCCGTATCAATAAATGTAATGTGAGTCCCGATATTTAAAAGATTATCTGCAGTTCTTAAAGATCCTTTATAAAAATAATCGATGGAGAAACCTGCAATGGCAGCCCTCATCCTATATTGAGTATCCAGTAAGAAAATATTACCCACAGCACTGATGGCTGTTTCTAAAATAGATTTATTTAATCCTGCCTGCGCAGCTTGCTGGCTCAGTACTGTAGGTGGCAATTGTAAATGATCGCCAGCCAATACATATTTTTTTGCAAAAGGGAAAATACACCAGGCCAATGGTTCAATACACTGGCCTGCCTCATCAATCACAAGCGTACCA